>JAPLLK010000089.1 GCA_026387575.1 Nitrospirota bacterium
CACAGCAAATGACTTTAGCATCGGCGTGCCTTTTTCAACGACAAGCCCAATTCTGTCATTTGGAACAACAATGATGGCATCAACACAACTCTGAAGCTCTTTCATGCCTATATCAGCATTGAGGCCCCTTTTCCTTCCTTCATAGAAAAACGGTTTTGTAACAATAGCAACTGTCAGAGCGCCTAATTCTCTTGCAACGCTTGCAACAACAGGTGAAGCGCCTGTGCCTGTTCCTCCGCCCAGCCCAGCTGTTATAAATACCATGTCAGCGCCTCTGATAGATTCTGCAACAGCCTCCCTGTCTTCAAGAGCTGCCTCCCTGCCTATATCGGGGTTTGAGCCTGCCCCAAGGCCCTTTGTAAGCTCCATGCCAATTTGCACCTTTGCGGTGGCAAGCGAAGTCTCAAGCATCTGGCTGTCGGTATTAACTGCTATGAATTCAACTCCGTGGAGATTAGAGGCGATCATATTATTCACGGCATTGCCGCCCGCGCCTCCTATACCTATAACCTTGATGTTTGCTCCCTGCCCTCGCACTTCTTCCATTTCAAACATAAAACACCCCCTTTTTATTTTTAGTTAAAAGTTTAGAGTTAACAGTTAAAAATTTTCGGAAAAGGATTTGAACCCTTAACTTTTCACTTTCAACCTTTAACTTGTTTGTATTCATATCCTCTGCCTCATTGACACCGCCTTGCCTCTTAACTCATGCCCATTAACACCGAACAGATTTCTTACCCATTCTTTCATCCTGTCAAATATCCTGTTGAACATATCTCCATTAAAAATCTTTTCAGTCTCTCCATCTATGCTGTGAAGAATGAGCCCTATTCCTGTTGAATAAATCGGATTATTTACATTGCTCTGAAAGAGAGGTGAGTTCAAAGCGCAACTTGACTCTATTCCGTCAGGCATTCCGATTCTCACCGAAAGTCCTAGATTTGCCTCGATTAACCTGTCAAGCCCTGCAAGGAGAGAGGCACCTCCTGTCAATATAACCCCAGACAATCCGGGCTCAAGTCCGGAACTGTTCTCTATCTCACGCTTTATCAGTTCTGTAAGTTCCTCACACCTCGGCTGTATAATCTCTGCAATGTACCGCCTCGGTATTTTTCTTGCCTGTTTGTCTGCGCCTACAACGTCCATCTCCTCTGCTTCGTCAACCATACTTGTAATTGCACAGCCATATTTCCTCTTTATTCTCTCTGCCTCCTGCACAGGGATTCTCAAACCAATACCGATATCATTCGTAAAATGATTGCCTCCAAGCGCGAGAACCGCTGTGTGCCTGAGGCTTCCATCTTTATATATCGCAATGTCTGTTGTTCCTCCGCCTATATCAACGAGTGCGGTGCCGAGGTCTTTCTCGTCTTCCGTAAGCACTGCCACTGCCGAGGCAATGGGCTCAAGCACAATATCAATGACATCAATACCTGCCCTTTCGCAGCACTTAAGAAGATTCTGCACAGATGACACAGCGCCTGTAACTATATGAACCTTCACCTCAAGCCTAACCCCTGCCATGCCAACTGGGTCTTTTATCCCATCCTGTCCGTCAAGTATAAATTCAGTAGGGATTATATGAAGGACTTCTCTGTCAAGCGGGACATAAACTACGCTTGCAGAATCTATGGCGCGTTCCACATCCTGAGGCTTTACCTCTTTCCCTTTTATGCCGACAGCCCCATAACTCTCAAAACCCTTTATATGCCCTCCAGCAATCCCAACATAAACAGACTTTATCTCAATGCCTGCCATTGTTTCGGCATTTTTCACCGCCTTCTTTATTGAATCAACGGTAGATTCTATGTTTATCACAACGCCTTTTCTCAAACCTGTTGATGGGGCCGAACCTATGGCTATAATATCAGTCTTGCCACCTCTAACTTCACCTACGATGGCGCATATTTTAGTTGTGCCGACATCAAGTCCGACGACAATATTTCCTTTTCGTCCAAGTGAATCTCTGATTCTCATCTTATGACCTCGGTTATCGGTTTAACTATGACCTTGTTTGCGAATCTGAGATCAATATAATCAACAGGAATTCCTCTCCGCATTATCTCATCTTCAAGCTCAAGCAGCCTTTGAAGTTTCTCCTCATATTCTCCATGCCCGACTTTTACAAGCATGCCGTCAACCTGCATCGAAATATCCTCTGGCCCTGCTCCATGTGGTATTATGATCTCTATGCGATCCTTCACCGCTATGAAACCCTTATCCTTCATTGTCATTACAAGATTCAATACCTCAGAAAATACACTGCTGTTTTTGAACGGGTCCCCTGAGATTATCGGCAAAAAAGGGATGGATTCGCCTTTTAATTCTTCAAGCAGATTGCCTTTATCATCAACAAAAAATGTGCGGCCGTTCATCTCAAGAAGCGCATAGGGCATTGACTCCTCAATCCTGACGGTAAACCTGTGCGGAAAATCCTTTCTGAAGCTGACTGCCTTTACCCATGGAGATTTCAAAAGCCTTGCCTCAAGTTGTTTTGATGATAATCCAAGAAGGCTCTCATTCCCGTTAATTCCCATGATCGCCTTTAGCTCGCTCTCTGAGATATGTTTGTTACCTGAAAACACAATTTCTTTTACCGGGAACAGTGTCTTGCATGCAGCATCAATGGCATACTTAGCGCCCCAGTATGCGCCTATTATAAGAAAAACCAGTGCAAACAATTTAAGCAGACAGCGCCGTTTTTTAGTCCTTGGCGCTGCTCCTTGTTTATTTATCCTTCTGTTATTCCTCATCTATGCCTTCTCTGCTCTCTTTCAATTGCGTCTTTAAGAATCTCCTCCACAAGCGCCTGGAAATCAAATCCCGTTTCTTTTGCAATCTTCGGCAAGAGGCTTATTTCTGTCATGCCCGGTATTGTGTTAACTTCAAGCACATAGGGATTACCATCATTGTCAATCCTCAAATCAACCCTTGTAGCTCCTGAACAGCCGAGCACTCTGTTCGCTGAAAGGGCAACATCTTTTGCCTTCATATACACTGCTTCATCTATTTGAGGAGGGAGTATATATTCAGTTAAACCTGCTGTGTATTTTGCCTCGTAGCTGTAAAATTCAAGTGATGTCTTTACCTCAACACCTCCGAGCGCCCTGTCATTAAGAATCCCTATATGGACTTCCCTGCCCTCTATATATTTTTCTATGATTATCTCGTTGCCATATGAGAAACCAGTCTTAAGAGCGCTTTCAAGTTGGTTTTTATCCTTAACAATGCTCACCCCAACGCTTGACCCTTCACATACAGGTTTGACAACCCACGGCATTTCAAAGCTGATGGCTGATAGCTGATGGCTGATAGCTTTCTGATTAGAAACTACAAACGGCGGGACAGGAATTCTGTGATAAAGAAATATCTTCTTTGACGCCGCTTTGTTCATTGCAATTGCTGAAGAAATGACATCAGACCCTGTATAAGGAATTCCCATAACCTCAAGAAGTCCCTGTATAGAGCCGTCTTCTCCCCAGCCTCCGTGAAGAACAAGGAATGCTATATCAACCTTCTCATTTTTCAACACCTCGCATATGTTTGACGCCGCATCTATCGCAACAGCGTTATAGCCAAGTTTTTTCAGGGCATTTAAAACCGCGCTTCCGCTTATCAGCGAAACCTCTCTCTCGCTGGAGACCCCGCCCATAAGAACGCCTATTTTCTTATCCGTTAACATTTCTCCCCATAATCCTTATCTCAGGCTCAAGTTCAACTCCAAACATATCCATCACCTTCTTTTTTACCTCATCCATAAGCTTCAAAAAATCTGATGCCTTTGCATCACCTTTATTGATAAAGAAATTCGCATGCACCCGGCTCACCTCCACGTCTCCAATCCTCATTCCCTTGCAGCCTGCTTCATCTATCAGCCTTCCAGCAGATGTGCCCTCAGGATTCTTGAATACGCACCCTGCTGAAATCTCTAACAGCGGCTGTGTTTCGCGTTTCTGCTTAAGAAAAGAATCTATCCTTTTTACAACATCTTCTTTTACATCCTTTCTCAGTCTCATGTTTGCGCTCAGGATAACAGTATCTTCAGGTATCTTTGACGCCCTGTATTCAAGCCCGAGTTCAGAGGCGCTCATCTCGTATATCCCCTTATCAGGGTTTATCATCTTCACAGAGACAAGCGAATCTTTTATTGAATAGCCAAATGCTCCTGCATTCCCTGCAATTGCGCCTCCGACAAAACCTGGGATGCCGACAAGCCCTTCAATGCCGGAGTATCCGTGCTCTTTTGAAAAACTCACAAGCTTCTGAAGCGGTACCCCTGACTCAGCAAAAAACATGACCATATCTTTCTCTTCCTTTGCGATATCACCGCACCTGAAATTCTTTAATGAAATAACCACTCCATAGACCCCTCCGTCTTTAACAAGAATGTTAGTGCCTCCGCCAACTGTTACAAAAGGGATACGTTCTTCATTCAGCGCAGCAAGAATGTTTTCCAAAGAAACTGTATCCTGCGGACATGCAAAGACATCTGCCGTGCCGCCTATTTGAAGATATGTATGCGACCTCATAGGCTCCATGAACTTCACCTCGCCCCGAGCTTCTCGGGGAGAGATTATCTTCCTCCACAAACGTTCATCTACTATGGATTGCTTTTTATTTGCCATCTCCCCTGCCCTTTATTCTCTTTAATATCTCCTCACCGAGCTTCCAGACATCTCCTGCGCCAAGCGTGAAAACCACATCTCCGATCTTCAACCTCATAAGAAGATTATCAATTAGTTTCTCCCTGTCGGGAAAATACGCAGCATCCTTATGCCCTGTCTTTTTGATGCAGTCAAGCAGGGCATTAGAATCAATGCCATTTATAGGCTTTTCACCTGCAGAATATATATCAATCAAGCAAAGAATGTCAGCTTCAGAAAAACAGGATATAAACTCATGCATAAGGTCTTTTGTCCTTGTATATCTGTGAGGTTGGAATATAACAAATAATCTCCCTGCGCCCCGCCGGGCCAGAAGCCCATCCTTGGCCGCTTTCAGAGTCGCTTTTATTTCAGTTGGATGATGTCCATAGTCGTCAAAAACCTTTATCCATTTTTCCTCTCCTTTTAATTCAAACCTCCTCTGTATCCCACTGAATTTTTTCAGAGCCTCTCTTATTACATCCGACTCTATCTTCAATTCCCTTGCAACGACTATTGCTGCGAGACTGTTGAGGATATTGTGCACACCGGGCACAGGCAGGCTGAAATTGCCAAGATTTTCCCCTTTATACACAACATCAAAACTCACTGTCATAAACCCTTTCTTTATATCAGCAGCATACACATCAGCTTCAGGCGAGAGTCCGTATGTGATATATCTCCTGTGCACATAAGGCAGCAGTTTACGAAGCTCTTCATTTTCAATGCATACTATCGACACTCCATAAAACGGGACTTTATTTATGAATGACAGAAAAGCATCTCTCAATGAATCCATTGTCTTAAAGAAATCCATGTGTTCCCTGTCTATATTCGTCACAACTGCGATGGTCGGAGAAAGCCTGAGGAATGAACCGTCGCTCTCGTCAGCCTCTGCTACAAGGAAATCTCCCTGCCCCAACCTTGCATTGCTTCCTGTAGACCTGAGTTTTCCTCCTATAACAACTGTAGGGTCAAGACCGCTGCTTGCAATCACTGTTGCGATTAACGAAGTCGTTGTTGTCTTGCCATGTGTGCCTGCAACCAATATCCCATATTTCATCCTTGCAAGTTCAGCAAGCATCTCAGCTCTCGGGATTACAGGGATTGATTTTCTTTTTGCCTCAACCACCTCGGCATTGTCCTTAGAAACAGCAGAGGATATAACCACAACATGGGCATCGTCGATATTTTCCGCTCTGTGTCCGATATATACATTTATGCCTAGGCTGTTCAGCCTGTTTGTCGTATCAGACTCTTTAACATCCGAGCCTGTGACTTCATAGCCCAGGTTATGAAGGACCTCTGCTATCCCGCTCATCCCTATTCCTCCAATCCCGACAAAGTGGATTATCCTGTATTGCTCAAACACACCCGCTCCTTCACGATGCAAGATACACGATACATGATGCATGATTTTCCTGTATCGTGTATCTTGCATCGTGCATACTTTTGTTTATCATTTACTGTTCACCGTTTCCTAATAAGGCTCATCGCAATATCAACTATTCTCTGAGCAGCATCCGCTCTGCCTACGGATCTGCTTTGCCTTTCCATCTCATGCCTCAACTCTTTGTTCGCATAAAGTTCTCTGATATTTTCCGCCAGGATTTCTCCTGTTAATTCATGGTCAAGTATCATCTTTGACGCCTTCAGCTCAAGCAGCTTGCCTGCATTAACTTCCTGATGATGTCCTGCTGCATAGGGATAAGGGATTAAGATTGCAGACTTGCCAATAGCGGTGAGTTCAGCAAGGGTTGTCGCGCCTGCCCTTGATATTACGAGGTCTGCAACTGCGTATGCCTCTGCCATCTGATATATAAAAGGTGTCACTGTACCCGTAAATCCCCACTTTCGGTAAGACTCCCTTACGTGCTCGTAACCACGGTTGCCTGTCTGGTGCAGAAACTGTATCTTCTCCTTGAGGTCAAGCATATGATTAAAGGAATCCAATACTGCGCGGTTTATGTTCCTTGCGCCGGAACTGCCGCCAAAGACGAATATTGTAAACTTATTCCTCTCAAGTGAAAAGATGTTATAGGCTGCGTCCCTGCTTCCTGTCAGAATGCTCATCCTGATAGGATTCCCTGTGAAAAATGTCTTTGCCCTGGGGAAAAACGATATGCTTTCCTGATACGTTACCCCTATGGCGCCGACAAACTTCCCGAGTATCTTATTCGCAAGTCCGGGCACAGAATTCTGTTCTGCTATCATTGCGGGGATTGACATCATGGATGCTGCAAGCACAGGCCCTACAGACGCATAACCTCCCACTCCTATCACGATATCAGGAGATACCGCCTTTAGAATTCCATAAGAGTCAATAATTGAAAACAGCATCTTCCATAAAGCTCTAATCTTCCTCAATAGAGATACGCCGACAAAGCCTTCTGCCCTCAGAAATTTTATCGGATACCCTTCACGCGGAATAATCCTCGCCTCAATTCCGTGTTCCGTGCCTATGAATATCACTTCTGTTTTATCCTCTCTTCTTTTGAATTCCTCTGCTATAGCTATGCCCGGGAAAATGTGCCCTCCTGTGCCGCCTCCTGCGATAATCACCCTCATAACGGCAAGTGAAAAGTGAAAAGTGAAAAGTTTTCAGAACTTTCGACTTTAAACTTAAAATTGTTTATTTCCATATACCGCCCTCAGCGCCTTTTTTCTCATTACAAGTTCTTTTGTCCTGTCAACGACTCTTCTGCTGTCTTCCCCTTTTGAAAGATTAAGCAGAATGCCTACTGCCGCCATATTCACAAGCAGAGATGAGCCCCCGTAACTTATAAATGGCAAAGGAAGCCCCTTTGTCGGAATCATCCCTGTTACAACAGAGAAATTTATCAGCGCCTGAAGTGCAATCATTATTGAAAGGCCAAAAGACAGATAATATACAAAGCTGTCCTTCGCCCTGTTAGTAATGGTTATCCCCCTCACAAACAACACCACGAAAAGGAAAATAATTACACCTGCGCCTATCAGCCCGAGTTCCTCGCCGACAAGCGAAAAAATAAAATCAGTATGGGTTTCAGGCAAAAACAAAAGCTTCTGTTTGCTTTCGCCAAGGCCGACCCCTTTAATACCTCCGCTGCCGAGGGCAATAAACGATTGTATAAGCTGGAAGCCGCTTCCCTGAGGGTCTTCCCACGGATTAAGGAAAGACGTAACACGCTTCCACCTGTATGGTTCTCTTATAAGCTTTACTGCTACAGGAAGCGCAAAGACTGCCATGGATAACAAATACCTCAGTTTCATGCCTGAAAAAAACAGCATGGCAAGTGTAATTATGCCGAGGCTTATAGCAGCGCCAAAGTCAGGCTGTCTGAGAAATATGACCTGAAACACCGCCATAATTGCGATAGGCTTTATAAAAGAAGCAAAGCTGTCTGTCCTGTAATTATACGCTGACATATATTTAGCAAGGAATATAACCATTGAAAGCTTGACCAGCTCTGAAGGCTGAAAGGTTGACGGCCAGAGCCTTAACCATCTTTTTGCTCCGCCTGCCGATATTCCCATTCCCGGCACAAAGACAAGAATGAGAAGCAGAAAGGAAAATATAAGTAAAGGCAATGCTATCTTATTCAGGGTCTCAGGCCTCAATCTGTAAGCGGCAAACATTGCCGCAAATCCGAGCAGCATCGTAAACAGATGCCTCTTAAAATAAAAAAACTGCGTCACATCCTTTTTTGACATGGCTGGGGATACAATTGCCGTTGAACTGTATATCATGAGCGCCCCCAGACCCAGCAGGAAAAACGTGATTAACAAAAACCATCTGTCATAAGTTTTATTCATCTCACGATAAACCCTTCACAATCTTTTTAAACTGCTCTCCCCTGTCTTTGTAATCCCTGAACATATCAAAACTTGCACATGCAGGAGAGAGGAGCACAACATCGCCTTTTGATGCTGATTTTCTGGATATCATCACAGCTTCTTCCAGATTATCCGCAAACATAGTCTCGGTTAGTCCGCCGAGAAATTCTTTTATTTTTCCCTTTGCCTCTCCGATGAGAACGAGTTTTTTTACTCTTCTCTTTACGAGAGAACTCAGAAGAGAAAAATCTCCGTCTTTGTCTCTTCCGCCGGCAATCAGGATTATAGGCATTGAAAAACTCTCAAGCGACTTTACCACCGCATCTACATTTGTGCCTTTTGAGTCATTGATGTAATCCACGCCTTCAAATTCCCTGACAAGTTCAAGGCGGTGTTCAAGCCCTTCAAAATCTTTCAAGGCAGTTACAACTGCCTCTGCCGGACATCCTGCAAGGAGAGCCATGGCCGAAGCAGCCATGGCATTCTCCAGGTTGTGAACACCTTTAATGTTTACCTCATCAGCATGAATAAGTTGAGAGTGAAGAGTGAAGAGTGAAGATCTGAAGTTAGAATAAATAACTCCGTCTTTGAAATAAATTCCGTTTACTTCTTTTTTACGGCTGAAATAAAAGGCTTCAGGTCTTTCACTTTTGACTTTTAACTTTTCACTTTCAACTTTCATTGTTTCCAGGTCATCCGCATTAAGGAGAAGGAAATCGCCTTCCCTCTGGTTTGCGAATATCTGTGCCTTCGCGTCTTTGTATTTTTCCATTGAATGATACCTGTCCATATGGTCAGGCGTGATATTGAGGATAGATGCACCGTCAGGCCTGAACGTCTCTATCGCCTCAAGCTGAAAACTTGACACCTCAGCGACAATGAAATCGAGTAACGATTGGCGAGTGACGAGTGACGAGTTTAGTATCTCCTCGGTCAGGGCATTCCCTATATTTCCTCCCAGAATTGTCCTGAAGCCTCCTTTATTTAACATCTCGTTTAATAATGTTGTAGTGGTTGATTTTCCGTTTGTCCCTGTAATAGCCAAAAACTTTGTAGGCTTGCCACTTGCTACCTGCCACTTACTACTTGCTGCTATTTGATATGCAAGTTCAAGTTCGCCGATAATCCTTATCCCAATCTCCATAGCCTTCTTCAACAGCTGGATGTCAGGCGGCACACCGGGACTCAGCACTATCATATCAACGCCTTGCAGTATCCCTTCAGGATGCCCGCCAAGACTGAGCCTTACCGAAGGTAAAAGCCTTTCAACATATTTCATCAACACTTCCTTCGGCTTACTATCAGTAACCGTTACCTTTGCGCCAAAGCTGGCAAGCAGATTTGAAGCGCCAACACCGCTCTCAGCAAGACCGAAAACAAGTATATTCTTATCCCTTATTTCCATACACCACGTTTTTAGCAATAATTTTATCCTTTGCTTTTTTGCTCTCCTTTGCGGGGCTAACATTGTCCTTTTTATTGGTCTTTGCCTTATTTATCTTCTTTTTTGATGCAACTTTGGCAGATCTTTCTTTATCAGTTTTCTGATACAACTTTATTTTTGCAGTCTTCTTATAATCCGCCTTTGTGAAATAAACAACCGGTTGCTCATTGCTTGCAATAACAGCAAAACCTCTTGTTTTGAGATTCTCTGCCTCATTCCATAAAATCTCTCTGCTCTGAGCTCCAAGGATAGCAACTATCACCATCTCGCCCTCTTTTTCGCCTGCGTATACAAAACAATGTCTTGCCGCTTTCGTATATCCTGTCTTGCCGCCGACTGCTCCATTATCAGACCATAGAAGTTTGTTCGTATTTTCAAGGGCTATAGTCCTGCCCTGCTCCGTAGATATCTCTGCCTCTTTCTTGCCTATAATCTCTTTTATCACAGGATATTTAAGCGCATACCTCATTATCTTTGAGAGGTCATATGCTGTTGTATGCTGACCTTTTCCGGGAAGTCCTGTAGTATTTATAAACCTTGTGTTGGATGCTCCGATTGCAATAGCCTTTCTGTTCATAAGCTGCACGAATTTCTTTTCCGAGCCGGCAACAATCTCTGCAAGTGCAAAGGCAGCATCATTTGCCGACCTTATAAGCGCAGCATAAAGCAGAGTTTCTACAGTCAGTGTCTCTCCCGCCCTCAGTTTAGTCTCCTTAAGCGAGGGGACATTTGCCGCTGCCTCGCTGATTGTTACTGTATCGCTCATCTTAGCCCTGTCAAGAACAACCATGGCTGTCACAAGTTTAGTTGTGCTTGCAGGAGGCAGTTTCAGATTTGGATTTTTTGCAAACAGAACCCTGCCTGTTGAAGCCTCCATAACAACTACTGCCTTTGAGGAAATCTCATCAGCAAGGCAAGTTGAAAGTTGAAAGTTAAAAATTAACAGTGAAAAAGCAATAAGAAATAAAATTTTCTTTGTATTAACTTTTAACTTCAAACTTTTAACTTTGAGCTTTATTTTCATAATCACCTCAGCTTTAATGTTGCAAGGCTCAGAAGAGCCAGCATTATTCCGACTATCCAGAATCTGACTATAACTTTCGGTTCAGGCCATCCCTTGAGTTCAAAGTGATGGTGTATTGGAGCCATCCTAAACATCCTCTTTCCTGTTAACTTGAACGATGCGACCTGGAACATAACCGAGAGCGTCTCTATAACAAAAATTCCTCCCACAACCGCAAGCACTATCTCCTGTTTTGTTATTACAGCAAGCGTTCCGAGCACGCCGCCGAGAGACAGAGAACCGACATCTCCCATAAACACATCCGCCGGATATGAGTTATACCAGAGGAAACCGAGAGATGCCCCAAGAATAGCGCCGCAAAATACAGTCAGCTCTCCTGTGCCGGGGATATAAAGAACCTGCAGGTATTGTGAAAACTTGAAATTGCCGGATATATAAACAAGTATTCCTGTGGCAAGCACCGAAATCCCGACAAGTCCAACAGCAAGACCGTCTATGCCGTCCGTGAGATTGACTGCATTTGATGACCCTACGATAACAACTATAGAGAATGGCACATAAAACCATCCAAGATCAAAAAGCCATTTTTTAAAAAACGGAATGCTCAGGACATCGTTGTAAGGGTCTTTAGGGTTCATGTAAATAAACATGCTTATCATTAATGCAAGAAGCACCTGCGCCCCGAATTTATAACATCCGCGCAGCCCCTTTGAGTCTCTTTTTACAACCTTCAGATAATCATCGATAAATCCTATCGCTCCAAAACCTACGAGAGAAAAAATCATCATAAGTATATATTTATTGGTAAGGTCGCCCCACAGGAGAACGGTGACAAGTATAGAGATTATTATGAGGACTCCGCCCATCGTGGGGGTCCCTGTCTTGCCCAGATGCGTCCGGGGCCCGTCATCTCTTACTTGTTGCGTTACGCTGAACCTGCTGAGTCTTTTTATAACCTTCGGCCCGAGTATGAATGTAATAAGCATTGCTGTAAGAACTGCAAGCGCGGTCCTGAATGTTATATATCTGAAAACATTCAGCGGTGAAAACCATGTGTATAGACTGTAAAGAAGACTATAAAACATTCTCTGCCTCTTTATTTATTTCTAAAACTTTTTCCATACCCATTCCCCTTGAACCCTTCACAACGATTGTGTCGCCTTCACTGCACAGCCCTGTCAGTATCCTTCCTGCTTCTTCCGAAGTAGATACGCTGAATGACTGCCTTCCTGTTTTGACAAACTCTGAATGTGTTATAGCCATCAAAGGCCCGACACCTATAAATATGTCTATCGGAAGCGCTGACATCCACTCTCCGATTTTCCTGTGCGCCTCCTCTGCATAGGGCCCCAGCTCAAGCATATCCCCGAGAACAGCTATAGCCCTTGCCTTCTTCAGCCTTACAAGTTCTTTTATTGCCTCTTCCATTGATGCAGGGTTTGCATTATATACATCGCTTATAACCATTGCCCCGAACAATTCCTTAATCTCAAGCCTCATAGGAACGCCTTTAAAAGATTCGAGCCCAGTTTTAATATCACGCGGATCAATATTAAAAATCTGTCCTACAGTTGCAGCGGCAAGTGCATTATAGAGATTAAAAGCTCCGGGGATATTCAGGTTTATCTCTATGCAGTGACTTTCACCGAAACAGAGCAGAAAATCAGAGCCTCTGTCCTTCATTCTGATATCTTTTACAAAAACATCAGCCCTATTCTCTATGCCGAATGTAATAATCTCGCCCTGATATTCTGAAACCCCCTGCATGAGGAATGCATCATCTGCGCTTACCACAACTTTATTCACAGTATCAAGGAGTTCAAGCTTTGTATTTCTGACTGCTTCAAGACTCCCGAAACCTCCAAGATGTCCCGGCCCTATATTTGTCACAACACCGCAATCAGGCACTGCAATCCTGCACAATTCTCTTATGTCTCCGGGAGAGCTTGCTCCCATCTCAAGAACACTAACCTCATCATCAGCGCCGAGTTTTGTAAGACTCAAGGGAAGGCCAATCTGATTATTAAGATTGCCTGTATTCTTATGAACTCTGTATTTTGTGCTCAGGATTGATGCTATCAATTCTTTTGTCGTTGTCTTTCCGTTTGTCCCTGTTATGCCTATGACGGGAATATTGTTTCTCATGCGAACATAACGCGCGATATCCTGTAGTGCGCTGAGAGTGTTTTTCACATATATTATTGCCTTGCCTTTCAGGTGTTCTGCAGGCGGAAAATTCACCAACGCTCCACTTCCCCTTTCAAGCGCCTTATAAATAAAATCATGCCCATCAAATCTTGCACCGCGCACTGCAACAAATATCTCTCCGTCTCCTATTGTCCGTGAATCTATGGATACACCCGTAAATGGAAGGGAGTTGCCGTTTTTATAGACAATGCGTCCACCTGTTGCATTGATAACATCTTCTACTGTTAAAATTGCCATAATCTCCTTATAGTCATTAGTGAACAGTATTTAGTGAATAGAAATTAGGATTTTCACCATTCACCTTCCAATATTCACTTTCTTTTTTATCGACTTCTCCGCTATCTCCCTATCGCTGAATTTATGCCTTAAGCCTTTTATCTCCTGGTAATCCTCGTGCCCCTTTCCTGCAATCAGTAATATATCGCCTTCCGCTGCAGTCTCCACCGCCTTTTGAATAGCCTTCTCCCTGTCAGGTTCAATTGTATAATTCATCCTCACTGCGCCCTTCTCTATCTCCTTTATTATCTCCATCGGTTCTTCGCTGCGGGGATTATCAGAGGTTATTAAAACATAATCGCTCAATTTTGTTGCTATCGTAGCCATTCGCGGTCTCTTCCCCCTGTCTCTGTCGCCGCCGCAGCCAAAGACGGTAATAATACGCGGGGTGTGATGCGTAATGCGTGACTTCGGTGACTGATGAATAAGCTCTCTTGCAGCGCATATCAGCCTTTCAAGCGCATCCTCTGTATGCGCATAGTCAACTATACAAAGAAAATTCTGTCCGAGGTTAATCTTTTCAAACCTTCCTCTTACAGAACCCATATTCTTTATTCCGCTTATTATAATATCCCACGGCACATTCAGGCTCACGGCAGCAGCCACGGCAGAGAGTATGTTGTAGACATTGTAAATGCCTATAAGCGGTGACTGAATATTGTATGTCCTACCATTGAAATTAATATCAAATAAAAGTCCGTCAAATGAGTTTTTAATATTTACTGCAACAATATCCGCGCCTGCTTCAATACCGTATGTCATTACATTTTCAGTCTTTGAATCCCGTAGATTGGCAGCACCTTGCTGCAATGTCTTGAGTTCGGAGATTAATCGCCTTCCATAAGGGTCGTCAAAATTTATTACAGATGTCCCGTCTTTCAAAAGAAGCTCTTTAAACAGTCTTTCTTTTGCCCTGAAATATTCCTCCATCGTTATATGAAAATCCAGATGGTCTCTTGTAAGATTTGTGAAAACTGCAACGCTGAAACTCGTATAGTCCACCCGCTTCTGCGCAAGCGCATGGGATGATACTTCTGTCACTACATGGCTGCATCCTGCTGAAACCATCTCGTTCAATACAGCCTGAAACTCGAGCGCCTCAGGCGTGGTATGAGGGGCGTCATAATGCCTGTCCTTCACAAGATAAGTTATAGTGCCTATCAGCCCAACATCTTTTCCCCATGCCTCAAGGATTGACTTTATAAGATACGTTGCCGTTGTTTTTCCGTTAGTTCCTGTTATACCGACAACAGTTAACTTATCAGAGGGCCTCTCGTAAAAAGTATTGGAAAGATACGCAAGGGCCTCCCTGCTGTCACTAACAGAGATAAAAACTACCCCTCCCTCACTCCCCTCCTTACTAATGGGGAACTGTGGGAGGTACTGACTGCTTACTGCTTTTTCATGCACTATTGCAACTGCGCCTTTCTTAACCACATCACTGAAAAAATCATGTCCATCATATTTTTCGCCCTTTGCAGCGACAAAGACATCGCCTGCCTTGACCTTCCTTGAGTCATAGGCGATTCCCGCCACCTCAACATCAGCGCTGCCTGTTATTTCATTTATCTCCATATCTTTTATAAGCGTCCTCAAGTTCATCTATCCCCGCTTTCATAGAGACAGGATATAGTATTTAAGCGGATTTTTTTGCCGATATTCCTACAGTTACCATAAGATACAAAGAGGCAAAAACCTAGGAGCCTCGACAATATCGTGGCGAGAATGAGCGAGAATACTGTATCCTGCCTCTTCATTTTTTATCTCCTCTCAACAACCAGCATGTTTTTCTCCAGCATATCTTCCCTTGGCACATTAAGATACGAGAGCGATTGTTTTGCAATCTCCTTAAAAACAGGAGCGGCGATAACTCCTCCGTAAATCTGCCCCTTTGGCTCATAAATAACAACAATCATTGCTATCATGGGATTGTCTGCCGGAACAAAACCAACAAACGAACCAACATATTTTTCTTTTGAATATCTCTTTGTCCTTTGGTCTATAATCTGCGCTGTCCCTGTTTTGCCTGCAACATGATTGCCCTCAACAGAGGCGCTTCTGCCTGTCCCGCCTTCCTCTGCAACTGTCTTTAATATATCCTTAAATATTCCTGCTGTCTTTTTTGAGATAGCCCTCTTGTTTCCCTTGGAGTTAAATGAATACACAGGGACATCATCCGGAGACCTTATTTCTGATACTACATGAGGTGTAACAAGGACCCCTCCGTTTGCTATCGCTGAGTAAGCCCTCAGAATCTGAAGAGGTGTAACTGCAACCTCCTGCCCTATTGATATTGCTCCTATAGACCCTGCTGACCACTTTTCAGGCAGTCTTATCCAGCCTGATACTTCACCCGGCAGGTCTATGCCTGTTTTTTCTCCAAAGCCAAAGCGTTTCGCATACTTATATACCCTCTCCCTGCCAAGCTGCATACCTATCATGGTGCTGCCGACATTTGAAGACTTCTGTATCACCTCTTTGAACGTAAGCACGCCGTGTTTATGCGCGTCATGGATAACAGAGCTGCCAACAGATACAGCGCCCTTACTGCAGTCAAATTTTGTGTCTAGTTTTACAATCCCCTCTTCAATAGCTGCCGAGCCTACGATTATCTTGAAAGTAGAGCCCGGCTCATAACAATCTGTTATTGCCCTGTTTCTTTTTTCAAAGTCCTTTGCATATGCTACGGAATTTGGATCATAGGCAGGCCTGTTTGCAAATGCCAATATCTCGCCTGTGAATGGATCCATGATTATTATGGTTGCGGCAGATGCCCGCCATTGCGCCATTGCATTATCAAGTTCTTTTTCAGCTATATACTGAAGCCCTTCATCTATAGTCAGAAACACATTGTTGCCTTTTGACTCGATATCCACGCCTGTAGAAAGCGTCCTTCCTCTTGCATCCCTCGTAACAAGGATCTTTCCTCCGGGTGTTCTTAAAAATTTATTGTATTTTAGTTCAACGCCTTCAAGTGCCTGATTATCAATGCCGACAGCTCCGATAACGTGAGAAGCGAGCTTGCCTTTCGGATAAAATCTCTTTGCATCAGGTACAAAACCAAGCCCTTTTATATCCATTTTTTTTATTTTTTCCGCTGTTTCAATATTAATCTTTCTTTCCACCCAGACAAATCTGCCCTTGGAAGAAAACTTTGCAAGCATTTCTTCGGGCCTTTCCCTTAAAACTCCTGAAATGTTGTAAGCCGCAGTCTGAGGAGAAACCATTGCTGGAGGGTCGCAAAACAATGACTCCACTTCAAGATTCACACCAAGTTCCCTTCCCCTTCTGTCAAATATCAATCCGCGCCTTGCCTGTATATCCTCCTGCTTGAGTTGTTGTATCCTTGCCCTCTCGGAAAACCTATCGTGGTTAAGTACCATCAAATCCACAAGACGCAAAAATACCGCAACAAAACCAAAGATTATTGCGGTATTAAGAATTATCGCTCTCTTCCTCATTCATCCCTTCTTACTTGCAGGCTAAGGCCCTGACAACTGCCTCCCCTCCAAAGATGCCTTGAATGGGTTGTTCTTCCCATCCTTTTTTACGTAGACTACTTTTATCCTGTCAGGGAAAACCAAGGCGAGTTTTCCACTGCCCTTGCTTTTAACGCTCTGGATTGACAGAAGGCTTGCCTTCTCTGCCATAAGTGTCTTTCTCTCCCTGAGTGTTTCCATTCTTTTATGGTCAAGCGCGGCAATACCATATTCTGCTGTCCTTACGCTTGACCTCAGCCATACAATTGAGAAGATACCGAACAAAATAAGTGCTACGGACAGGGGAACTATGAAGAAAGAAAAAATACCGCTTCGGTTAACATGAGTCATATTTTTTCCGCTCCTCTTAATTTTGCACTCCTAGCAGACGGATTGAATCTAACCTCCTCGTCTGAAGGGACAATAGGTTTTTTGGTTAACATCCTTAATCCACCCTGTTTATGTTCATCCCTTATAAAGTTCTTTACTATCCTGTCCTCAAGTGAATGATATGAAATAACACACAGCCTGCCTCCACTCTTAAGAATACCTGCCGCCTCATTAAGCCCTTTCCCGAGTTCATTGAGCTCATCATTCACAGCAATTCTCAATGCCTGAAATGTCTTTGTTGCAGGATGATGCTTGCCTCTTTTCCTATAAACCCTGCAAACAATATCTGATAATTCAGCGCAGGTATCTATTTTCTTTTTGACCCTGTAATCAATGACTGCCCTTGCTATTTTCCGTGAGAGCCTTTCTTCGCCGTACTCCCACAAAATCCTGCTTATCTCTTTTTCAGAATATTTATTGACAATGTACGCTGCTGTAATTTCCTGTTCCCTGTCCATCCTCATATCCAAAGGCTCTTCTGAAAAAAAACTGAACCCCCTCTCAGCGGTCTTGAGATGAAACATGGATGTGCCGAGGTCAAATAAAATCCCGTCCACTTCTGAAATACCTATTTCGGCAGCCAGCCTGCTGATATCAGAAAATTTCCCCTTCTTCAAGATAAGCCTGTTATCAGGAATTCTTTTCATTGCTATATCCAGAGCCTCTTCATCCCTGTCAATGCCGAGAAGCCTTCCATATCCGATATGCCTGAGTATTTCTTCTGCGTGACCGCCAAGCCCAACTGTTGCATCAACATATACCCCCCCGAACATTGGTTTCAGCAACATAATCACCTCCCTTAACATTACAGGGAGATGAATAACCTTCACAGTTCACCGCCTCTAAAGACCGTAGTTTACAAGTCTCTGTTCAACAGCCTTTTTGTCTATCTTCGCAGGATCAACCATTGCATCCCATTCTTTCCTGTCCCAGAGTTCTATCTTGTCTATCTGTCCGACAATAACAATCTCGCCGTTTATGCCTGAGTCCTCTCTGTGAGCAACGGGGATAAGCACTCTCCCCTGCTTATCCAGTTCAATCTCAACAGCGGATGCAATAACCTTTCTCATGAAAAACTTTACTGCCTCGTCCATCTTTGGCATTGCCCTCACCCTTTCTTCAAGCCTGTTCCATTCCTCTTGTGGATATAAATGAAGGCACTTATCAAACGCAGCATTGACGATATAAAGTTTCGGGCTGTAATTAGCAGAAATGATTTCCCTAAAAGGCGCAGGGATAATGATTCTGCCCTTTGGGTCTACTGAATAGTAATATTTTCCCGAAAAAGATGGCATCTTCCCTCCACCTTCTACCACTTTTTACCACTAATATAGGGGTTAAGGGGGGGCTTGTCAAGAAAAAAATTAATAAAATTAAGGGTGTGTCTATATTTTGTGCCTGTGGAGCTCTACTACCACTATATAATGCTATAAAGGATCATTGTTAAATGATTTTTTTTTACTGCCACCCTAAACTTACGTTTTTAGTGTATCCAAATTTATGAACATTAGGCAAATCAATAGCTTTTTTATGCACAATAAAGGATTGAAAGGCTGTTATTTTGGAAAGCCGATAGTTAATGCAAATTAGATGCAAGGGCGTAGTTATGCTGCCCCTGCATCTGAAAACCTTTGAATCTTATCTTTACCACCTATTCGTTATATCCAGAATACTGCTCAACTGCCCCACATAGACAAAGGCTTGTCTGATAATAAAACTGCCGATAACAACAAACCATGCACTCAGATGCATCCTGAAGATCGGAAATTTGACGTATTCAGTGCGCGACAATGAGATCTTAATAATATCCATCACAAAGGCAATTGGCAGAAATATGCCAATCAGAAATGTCGCTATCCAAAATGGAAAATAAAATCCCCTTGTAAAAAAGGGGGCAATAGCAGCAACATGCGGAGCGGTAGATGTGAGCTGGCTTGCGAAGAACAGCAGAATAACGATTATCTCCGCTGCTATTAACCCGACATCAATCTTCGTTAGATAGAGCTTTTCTCCATTGTCTTTCGCAATAATTATTAAAAGAGCGGCTCCTGCCGATAGACCTGAGACCATAAAAAGTATCGGCAAAAGGGCGTTATTCCACAATGGTCTTGCCACAAAAAAGCTTAGAAGTATTCCGGTATAAATGCCGAGGAATATGCCAAGGCTGAGATTAATACGCGCGAGGACAAGCCTGTAAAGAAGAAATTTATGAAAGATATCTACAAGAACCTTCCACTTGGCAATAAAAGGCAAATGCTTGTCTTCGAGAGATGCGATGCCCCATATAAATGTAAGAGGTATGATTATGCCCACTCCCCAAGCACCCCATGACATCGGCGATGTAGGGTTAAAGTGAAGATAGAACCAAAAGGCATTAATCTTTCTCGTAATATCAATGAAGACAAAGAACATCCCAACGTTTATCATAAGGAACGACAATATTGGACCGAGGGAACACGCCCTTGCCCTGTCTCCAGTTGAGGTAATAGGCTTTTCCCTCAACTGAAGCAGCGATGCTATTATCATTACACCGGCAGTAAGTCCACCAAGAAATAGATACATGCCGATTGTCCAGTCCCATATATTGAGATGTGGATAGGTAATTGCATTTGTTCCTGTAATATTTACTTCTACCATATCTGCCTCCTATAGCAGTATCTGCCCTTTGTAATAGACAAAAGGTTTTGTCCCTGCTGCTGGTAATAGTTCCCTGACAAATTCTTTTGCCAATATCTTACTCACAGGACTTTCAGGGTCGTCAAAGTCGCCGAATATCCGCGCCTTTGAAAGGCATGTAGTAACGCATGCAGGGTCTTTCCCTTCCTTTATCCTGTGTTCGCATAGAGTACATTTATGCGCTGCCCCGGTTTTAGGGTCTATAAACCTCATATCATAAGGACATGCTGCGAGACAAGCCTTGCAGCCGACACATTTCTTTTGATTTATCATTACAATCCCATCCTCCCTTTTGTATGATGCGCCTGTAGGACAGTTGTAAACGCACGGCGCATTCTTGCAGTGGTTGCACAATTCTGGCCTCATCTCCATCAAAAGGTTCGGGAATTTGCCATAGACTGTCTCTACCACCCTCGTCCTGTAATGCCCTTCAGGCACATCATTTTCTCTTTTGCATGCAACAACACATGCCATGCACCCAATACACCTTTTCTGGTCAATCACCATTCCGTATCTCGGCATTTAAACCTCCCTCAATATCTTTACAAAGTTTACCCTCATGCCAGTGCCTCCCATAAGGGGGTCAATAGCATATCTTGTTATGAGGGATTGGTCATCCGTGCCTCTTTTGTAAGCCTTTTTTGTTTCCCTTGAGACATGACCAAAACCATGAACCATATATACACAGTCTTCTCTTATTCTCTCAGTAGCCTTAACCTTTATCTTCTCTGATTTCATCCCATCCTGATTCATAAGCATTACATAGTCTCCGCTATTTAAACCTAAATCCCTTGCCCTCTTTGCGTTAAGCCAGAGTTCATTCTCCTTGTAAAGTTCCCAGAGCCATTTGTTATTAACAGTTCTTGAAAATGTGTGAACAGGGTTCCTGCCATAAATAAGCCTGAAATAGCCTTCTGGCGGGGCTTCGGGTCTTTTGAATTTTGGCACAGGGTCAAATCCCTTTTCTCTCAACTGTCTGGAGTAGAGTTCAATCTTTCCTGATGGTGTGTCAAAGTTAGGTTGATTATTATCTGTGATATAAGGAGCGGCAGTGTCAGGATAAGAGATAGTGCCTTTAGCCTTTAAATCCTCAAGCCTTACGCCCTTTGGCTCAAGCTGCTTTCTGAGGTAATCTTCAATGTCGGACCATGGGAAATATGCCTCAAGCCCCATCTTTATGCCGAGCTCTCTGGTTATCCACCATGAAGGCTTACTCTCATACATGGGCTGGACAGCAGGCTGTCTGATGGTCACGCTCAGTGTCTTGCCCTTGCCCACCTTAATGTCATCATATCTTTCAAGATATGTGCATTCAGGCAGTATCACATCTGCCCACTGTGTATGTTCAAACGGCAGTATGTCAATAGCAAGCATAAAGTCAAGGTTTTTTATTGCCTCAATGGTCTCTTTTTGATTCGGAAGTGCCTTCATTACATTGCAGCCGTAAACAATCCATCCCTTGACGGGATAAGGCTTGCCGGTAATAGTGGCAGCCCTCACCGCTGTGGTGGTTGCATCTACGGCAAAGGGATAATCGCCAGCTAATTTTTCCTTTCCTGGTTCAGGCATAAACGGCAGTCCTGGATATTTAGGAAATCCCCCTGCCTTTGTGGCAAAAAAATTGCCGCCTTCCCTGCCCCATGCGCCAAGCAATGCAGTAAGAATTGCCATTGCCCGAGAACGCTGGGTGTCATCTCCATACCATGTTGTATGGCGTCCGGGGTGAATTAAGACTGCAGGTTTATACCGCGCCATCTCCCTTGCTGTATCCACAATAATGGATGACGAGATGTCTGTCTCTTTAGATGCCCAGTCAGGTGTACAGTTTTTAACTCCCTCCTTTAATTCCTTGAGGCCTACAGCATATTTATATATGTAGTCCTTATCATAGAGTTCCTCTTTGACAATTATATTTATCCATGCAAGAAGCAGCGCTAAATCTGTGCCGGGTTTGATTGGCAGCCACCAGTTTGCCTTGCCTGCGGCTGTGGAATAGCGAGGGTCAACAACAACCAATTTTGCCCCCTTTGCAAGACCTTCCACAAAATCCTGAACCTGACTATTGTGGACATTTTCTCCGAGGTGTGAGCCGATAAGGACGATGAACCTGCTATTAGCGAGGTCTATCTGCTCAGGAGAACCAGGGACATTGCCGAATGTAAGCGCATAACCTATGTCCCTAGGCCCTCTGCATTGCGCAAAGGATGGGACAGGATAATTAGGACTGCCATAGGCGCCGAGCAGATACCTCCAAAAACTAGCACCTGAGCCGTGCGATATAAGCGCCACAGACTCGGGTCCATATTTTCCCTTGATTGACTTGAGTTTTTCAGCGGTAAATCCCAGCGCCTCATCCCAGCTGACCTTTCTCCATTTAGGCTCTCCCCTTTTGCCCACATTTAACATGGGATGCTTTAACCTGTCAGGGTCGTAAAGAGAACCCATCCCAGCATTGCCCCTTGCGCATAATTTGCCCCTGCTTTCAGGGTTTGCCGGGTTGCCTTCAAGTTTTACCACCTTGCCATTCTCTACCCTTGCAATTGCTCCGCAGTTCCAGAAGCATATCTCGCAGAAAGTCGGAATATGCGATACGACTGTCTTCGGGTTTTTCCCCATGGCCATTGCTGATTTAAAGACAGGAATACCTGACGCCCCGGCTGCGGTAACGGCTGAATACTTCAGAAAGTCTCGGCGGGTTAAGCTCATATCTTCCTCCTCAAAATAGTTTAGGAGTTTTTAAACTCCTGTGCAATAGGGCTATCTAAAAAATTGCCCACATTCACCCTCCAAGTGCAACAGCCTCGGAAGCAACTTCTATTGGCGTTTTAACCCCGAGAGATTTTCTCGGGCGGTTATTGATCAAATACTCTATCTGAGTTGAGCAATGCGCTCATTAGTTATGAGCATATCTTACTGAAGTCTGTTCCCTTTGGCAAGTACCTGTATAAGTTCCATACAAATGCGACATGCCCCCTTTCTGGATAAGGTAGCCGATTGGAGTCATCTTACCAAGAGACTTGTGAATTCTCTTGGTATTGTAGAAGAGCAGGTAATCTGCGAGATGCGAGTGAAAAAGAGATTTGTCATGGATAACATCCGAACTGAGCACGCTCGTGCTTAATGGTCCATCACTACCTAATGTCACATTTGTATCGTAACTTTTTTAGAAAGAGGCATTTCTTGAGTGGACAAAAAGCATCTGGACATTTCCAGCGGTTTCAGCTCGCGGTATTTGTCACCCGGCGCCATTCCCTGAGGAGTTGCCACATAGATTGATTCAATTTTGCTACAATCTGCCGATGGCTCGTAGAGATGAAAATGAAAAAGGGTTATCCCGATTTTTTTTGGGATAACCCTTTGATTTCAATGGCGTCCCCAATGGGATTTGAACCCATGTTACTGCCTTGAAAGGGCAATGTCCTAGGCCAGGCTAGACGATGGGGACACTTCCAAATAATTTCAAATTTCAAATCTCAAATTTGAAATTTGAATGGTGAGCCGCGAAGGATTCGAACCTTCGACCCACGCCTTAAAAGGGCGTTGCTCTACCAACTGAGCTAGCGGCCCTATGAAAAATAGATTTGTAGGATACAATTATTTTGATTTCATTGTCAACTTCAGGCTGGGCGAATTTGTCTCCTGCTGAATCTCATCCGAAGAACTTCAATATATCTTGCAGAGGTAACCCCGCAATCCCCATAATCAAAATTTATTGATCCATTTCTATTTCTGCATTGACAGCCTTCCTTTTGCTGTGTTAGCTTTAAAACTCACATCTGAAAGGAATTCTTGGCATGGAAAAAACTCTCGAAAAGATTCTCAAAGAGCATGAGGAAAAAGAGGGGAATCTGATATCCATTCTTCAGGGCATCCAAGATACTTACGGCTATATCCCGCATGAAGCAGTTCACTGGTTTTCGAAGAGGCTCAATATACCTGCCAGCCGTTTTTTTGGAGTAATCACGTTCTATTCCCAATTCCATCTTAACCCGAGGGGGAAGAACATAATCTCTGTTTGCTGCGGGACTGCCTGTCATGTAAAGGGCGGAAGCAAAATAGTTGAGCGGCTGCAGAGAGACCTTAATCTTAACTCTGCTGGAGAAACCACAAAAGACGGCGAAATTACTCTTGAGGTAGTGAGGTGTGTGGGCGCATGCAGCATTGCGCCTGTTGTCATAGTGAATAACAGAGTTCATCCCGATATGACAGCAGAGGACACGTCAAAACTCATTAAAAAATTTAAAAAAGAGAAATCATATGCAGGCAGATAATTCGAACAGAAAAATAACAGTCAGGGTCTGCATTGGCACAGGCGGCCTTGCTGCAGGCGGCAAAGAAGTCATCCAGGCATTTAAGAAGAAGATATCAGATATGTGTATTGATGTTGACGTTGATTTTACATGCCATTATCAAAAGGTTGGATGCCGCGGATTCTGCGCAAGAGATGTGCTTGTTGATGTGGTTGACGGCGGGAAAAGCGTGACATATCAGTGTATAAAACCTGAAATGGCTGAAAGGATAGTTGCTGAGCATCTGATAAAAGGCAATCCAATAACTGAATGGCTGATAGATGACACATATTACGCTTTTCATGAGAAACAGAAAAAGATTCTTCTTGCTGACTGCGGGACAATTGACCCTGAGGATATTCAGGCATATATTAATGTTGGGGGATACAGCGGAATAAGAAAAATTCTCTCAAAAATGTCTCCTGATGATGTGATTTCAGAGATAAAGACATCTGGACTTCGCGGCCGTGGTGGCGCTGGTTTTCCGACAGGACTTAAATGGGAAACATGCCGAAGAACACAAGGAGATATCAAGTATATAATCTGCAATGCTGATGAGGGAGACCCCGGTGCATTTATGGACAGGTCGATCATTGAAGGCAATCCCCATTCAGTCATCGAAGGCATGATGATAGCTGGATATGCAGTTGGATCTAATCACGGATATATATATATCAGGGCAGAATATCCCTTTGCAGTCGAAAGATTAAGATTGGCTATTCAGCAGGCGCATGAGCAAGGATATCTCGGCAAAAACATAGCAGGAAATAATTTTGATTTTGATATAAAGATAAAACTCGGGGCAGGCGCATTTGTATGCGGTGAAGAAACTGCACTCATAGCGTCCATTGAGGGGCAAAGAGGAATGCCGAGGGCAAAGCCGCCATTCCCTGTTCATAAAGGTTTATGGGGAAAACCTACTGTTATCAATAACGTAGAAACTCTCTCGAACATTCCTTACATAATTAGAAATGGCGCTCAGTGGTACGCATCCATAGGCACAGAAAAGAGCAAAGGCACCAAAGTTTTTGCATTAACAGGCAAGGTTAAGAACACAGGTTTAATAGAAGTGCCGATGGGTATGAGGCTTGGAGAGATCATCTATGACATCGGCGGAGGCATTATTGGCGATAAAAAGTTCAAGGCTGTGCAGACAGGCGGGCCATCCGGCGGATGCATTCCTGCAGAACTGCTGGACACTGCTGTAGATTTTGAATCCTTTGCAAAGGTTGGCTCTATTATAGGCTCCGGTGGAATGGTGGTTCTTGATGAGACCGACTGCATGGTAAATATTACGAAATTTTTTCTTGAATTCACACAGGCTGAATCATGCGGCAAGTGCGTGCCGTGTAGGATTGGAACAAAAAGACTTCTTGAGATACTTGAAAGAATCACAAAGGGGATGGGCAGAGAAGGGGACATAGAACTGCTTGAGAAACTTGGCAGAGATGTGAGAATGACCTCTTTATGCGGTCTTGGTCAGACAGCGCCAAACCCAATCTTAAGTACCATAAAATATTTCAGGGATGAATACGAGGCGCATCTAAAAGGAAAGTGCCCGGCAGCAGTCTGTAAAGAACTGCTGACTTACTCTATTCTTGAGGAATTCTGCAAAGGGTGCGGAGCGTGCTTGAGGGCATGTCCTGCAGGTGCAATAACAGGAGAAAAGAAAAAACTCCATAAGATCGACCCTGCGGTATGCATTAAGTGCGGAGCATGTTTTGATGTATGCAAATTCAAAGCGGTGAAGAAGGAATAATGAAATTCAAATTTCAAAATGAACTTATATGCAACAAGCTTCAAGGCATTCAAAAGTATTTAGTTTTTTATTGTCATTCCCGCTTGTCGGGAATCCTTCTTAAAAATAGATTCTGGATAAGCCAGAATCACAGAAATCAGGTAATCAGGGAAAAAGATGGTTAAGTTAACAATTGACGGCAAAACGATAGAGGTTGCAGAAGGCACAACAGTTCTTGACGCAGCAAAGATGCTGAATATAGAGATCCCGACACTCTGTCAGCATCCGACACTCACACCGTTCGGAGGCTGCAGGCTCTGTATTGTTGAAGTAAAAGGGGTTCCGAGACCGCTCACATCATGCACATCTCCTGTTTCAGAGGGAATGGAAGTAACAACTTCAACACCTGCTCTTGAGGATTTAAGAAAAACAGTGCTTGAACTTATTCTCTCAGACCATCCGAATGACTGCATGGTATGCGAA
>JAPLLK010000020.1 GCA_026387575.1 Nitrospirota bacterium
CCCAGCAGCTTTGCCGCATCAACCGCCCTTGTGTGATTAACAGGCATAAGTTTTCTCTCAACCTCTTTTATCCTGCCCTCCATAAGATCTTCAGCTACATTTATGGGCACTCCGAACCTATGCAATATGTCTGACTGCATCTGCATAACAGCATAGAGATTTGCGTATGCCCTGCCTTCAGGATGATGAGAGATTAGCAGGTCTACGCTCTTCCCTTTTGCCTTCAGATTTTCGGCAAGCAATAACTCTCCAACCTCTATATCTATTCCTACAAGGGCAGATTTTATCTTTTCTTCGCCAGCTCCGTTTAATATCCTTGAATCAGAATACGGGTTTTCAAGCGTCTCGCTGTCAAAGAATTCTTTTTCGTCTTCCTTGAGTTTCTCAAAATCTTTCTTCCTTGCATCAAGCTCTTTCAGGACAGCATCTTTTCCGCGGGGGTCATTCTCAATGCCTGTGGATACAGCCTTTTTGTAGAGTTCTTTAAGGGTCATTTGGAATCCTTTTCATCGGAGATTTAATGGTTTATTCTATTTGTTGTCTTTTCTGTTTGTCAATCGCTCAACGAGAAAAACCTGAGCGTTTATTTTATGCTACCGCCGGCAGGGGTAGGTATGTTATATTATTTTGTCATGCGTAAATACATTTTTCCCATTTTTGTATTCGTTGCTGCATCTATGCTGAATGTGCCGCTGTCATACGGCAGCAGCAATGCTGACCACGAATGCACAAAATGCCACAAGCTGACCTCAGATGAAGCACAGAATATACTCCAGGGAGGCATACCTGCTTCTAAGGTTCTTGAAATAAACCCCGGCCCTGTTAAAGGTGTCTGGGAGATAGTTTTTGAAGTAAGAGGGCAGAAGGGGATAGTCTATGTAGGCCTTTCAAAAGAACTTCTCGTCTCAGGCGACATACTTGACCTCAAGGCAAGGAGAAACCTCACAGCAGAAAGACTTTCCAATCTCAACAGGATCGACATATCACAGATACCTCTCGATGGCGCCATAGTAATGGGCGACGAAAATGCGCCAAAGAAAGTTATCGTCTTTACAGACCCCGATTGACCGCACTGCGGAAAACTTCATCTGGAGATGAAGAAGATTTTAGAGAAAAGAAAGGATATATCCTTTTATCTGAAGCTATTCCCTCTGGTAAAGCTGCATCCAAAGGCATACGAAAAATCAATGGCAATAGTATGCAAGAAGTCATTAGAACTTCTGGAAGACAACTTTGCCGGCAAAAAACTTCCTCCTCCTGAATGCGAAACCAAAGAGATAGACGAAAACCTAAAACTCGGGGGAAGACTTGGCATCACAGGGACCCCCGCAATTATATTACCTGACGGGCGTATCGCGCGTGGCACGATGGAGGCTGATGCCCTCATCTTATTGATAGACAGAAAACCTTAAACAACAAAATATTTCCAAATAATTTTTGTCCTCCTCCTTTATGTGGCCTGTGTAATTAAAAGGTTATGACATTTAGTGTTCTATGTTTATTCGTGTTGACGCAATGTGAAGTTTATGATAATCTTTTACTAAATTATTCTGTGTCAGAGGAAAAGTGTTTAGCGCTGATAGGGCAAGACACCTACAAAACCTTTTTTTATCAGAAAGCTGGGAAGGTCGCTTCAAGACCCTTTCTGATACTATAGGATTTAATCTAAGAATCTATTCAGAAGATGGGAACCCAATTTTTTCTACTGAGGAGCATTACCCAATGTGCAGGGGTTTGCTCTCTGCGCCTGATTTTAGGTCTAAATGCTATACCTACTGCCACAACACTATGATGGAAGCTTTCAGTAAATGCCACTCAATAATCTACGAGCTGCTTCTTGAAAATGTTGACAAGGCTCTCTGTCTTGCTAAAGATAGAGGAGGAAATAGAATAGAGGTATTTTCATAAGATGCCCTTAAGAATACTCCCTGAAAAAGATTTTTTCGGCAGAAAAGAAGAACTGGCAGACCTATACCGCAGAGCCCTTGAGGTAGAGAAAGGCAGCACACAGAGCATCTTTCTTTCAGGGGGTAGAGGCGTTGGCAAGACAGAGCTTCTCAAACAGTTGTTTAACCAGCTATTTTGGAAACAGGATAAGATAGCCCCCTTCTACTACTCTATAAACAGCGCAATACTGTCTGTGTCAGAGTTTTCAAGGGATTACCTGATGCGTTATATCTGCCAGAGACTTGCCTTTGAGAACAAGGAATCATCACTTATATATCTCGAGGGCTTATCAATAGATGGCTTAACCGCTATTTTAGAGGAGAGGAAAGCCTTTTGGGCACTCGAGACCCTTGACAGATATACCCAGTGTCATGAACCTATAGATTCCCTTCGCATCGCATTAAATGTACCGCATCAATCAACCCTTGCTACCGGGATGTCTGTAGTAGTAATGATAGACGAGTTTCAACGGTTGAATAATTTTCATATTAGCGGCAATGCTGCCCCGATGTTGGTCGCCCTCTTTGAAATGCCGCTATCCTTTAGAAAGGCACCGCATTTGATTACCGGCAATCAGGCTGAGATTCAAGAAATGCCTATCATAGGTGCTCTTACGAGGATGGATGTCCAACCCCTCCAATTAGAAAATGCTGCTCCGATGTTTTCCTCCTTGCTTGATGGGCATGGCATCAAGATTAGTTTAGAGCCCCATACCCTCCTTAATCATCTTGGAGGCAACCCCTTTTACATTAAATGTGTAGCAAGGGCAGCGAGCCTGAGTAAAAAATCAGAAGAGAAAGATTGCTGGAGGACTTACATAAATGAGATTAGTGATGGGAATATATACCTTTACTGGTTATCAGTCCTAAAAAGTTTTTTCCCTGAGTTAGGTAAAAGGAGAAGGGTTCTTGAGATCACCAACAGGATTTATCATACAGGAGAATCTCTTACACAGCATAGAATTTCAAAGGCATTTTCTTTAAGCGAGAGAGATGCGGAAGTAATCACTAGTGCCCTTTATCGCGCAGGTTTTGTTAGAGGAGAATTTGGTGTCTTCAGAGCACCTGAAGATAGAGTTTTAATAGACTTTATAGACTGTCTCTACATGAAGGAGGTTCGCGGTAAATCCTATAGAGATATTAAAATAGGGCTGCTTGAAAAGGCAGCAGATACTAAGTGTAGGGGCACATCTTTTGAAATGACAATACCAATGGTCAGAGAGGCTGAACTTGTTGCAGCCCGGTGCCTTGAGCAGATAGGCAAAAATCTGCACTTAGACCGGGATGTCATCGGTCAGCTTCAGATGGCTGTTATCGAGGCATGCATAAATGCCATAGAGCATAGCAAGGGAGAAGATAAGAATATCTATTTGAGTTTTAATTTTGCTGAAGACCTGGTAGAGATATCCATTGAAAGCTCTGGCAGGAGCTTTGTATCTCAAGAGACAGGGGAACCATTTGTTGGAAGAGGGCTTAAGGAAGATGCTGGCAGGGGATGGGGTATAAAACTTATGAAGAACTTTGCAGATTCAGTGAAATTTGAAAAGACAGAACGAGGGACAAAGGTGGTTTTGGTTAAGAACCTTTTGAGAGAAGCCAGAATTAATAAGGAGGGCACAGCAACCGGTGAATAATTTTTCGATATTATCAAAGACAATTAATGGCACAGTTATTTTTATGCCCAAGGGATATGTAAATGATCTCGGAGCCGAGAACCTCGAGCATGCCTGTGAGGAGTTTCTAAGTAAAGGGCTGAAGAATGTCGTAATAAATTTCTCAGAGATACAGTATATTAATAGTATCGGGGCATCAATTTTTACCGGAATAGTTCAGAAGATTGCAGAGCATGACAGCATGCTCTGCTTTACTAACATGAAGAAGGTTCACAGCGATGTTTTTGAGATGCTCGGAATTACAAGGCATGTAAAGGTTTTCAAAGAAGAAAAAGACGCTGTCAATTTTTTGAACGAGTCCGATTAAAATGGTCGAAAAAAAGGATATAACCAGGCTTCTCTTCAGTATATCGTCTCTTGCTGATTTGGGGCAGGAGGTTACATCTGCAAAGAGTTTCAACGATAGGATGAAGACCGCCCTTTATGTCGTCACAGGGATGTTTTCTGTTCCAAAGGCTGCTCTGCTTGTATACAATTCAAATCAGCAGAGGCTGGAACTGCTTACGCATAAAGGCTTCAAAGATACCGCCTGGACAAATATACATGTAAAGGCAAAGCACATAAAGAGCTTTAGCAAGAATGAACCGTACAGTTTAAGCAAGATAAAAACAAATTCTTTTTATAATCCCGACACAGCGGCATTAGAGAAATTTCATACAAAGACATTTATCCCTCTGTTTGCAAAGGATGAATTTGTAGGCGCTATATGTCTTGGGAAGAGGCTCTCACGACCTTCTTATCTTCAGAGTGAGAAAAATGTGCTTAAGGTAGTGGCAAATCATATAGCAATAACACTGCATAATTCATCCCTCTTTAGGAGGCTGACAAACAAGGTGAATGAAAATAAAAAATTATATGAGGATATGAGGCATATATACCATGATACTATTCAGGCGTTTGCCGCTGCTATAGATGCAAAGGATAGGTATACAAGGAATCATTCATACAGAGTTGCAAAATATGCCGTTGCCATCGCGAGGGAGCTTGGATGGAAAGAAAAGGATATAGAAACAATAGACGTTGCCGGCCTTCTCCATGATATCGGAAAGATAATAATAGACAGTGGCGTGATAAACAAGGGGACAAAACTTTCACTTTCCGAGATGAGCGAAATAAAGAGGCACCCCCAGGTATCTTATGACATCCTGTCAAAAATAAGATTTCCATGGAGAGACCTTGTTCATTTTGTCAGGCACCACCATGAGAGGATGGACGGCATGGGGTATCCAGATGCTCTTCAGGGCGAAGAGTTAAGCGACGGGGTAAAGATACTTGCGATTGCAGATGCCTTTGATGCAATGACTACTGATAGGCCATACAGAAGAAAACTCTCTCTGGCGGAAGCACTACATGAAGTAAAGAATTGTCTCGGCACGCAGTTTGACAGCAGGATATCAAATGTTTTTTTTAGAGTTCTTCAGAAAGAGATCAATGGAGAGACTAAAAAGGCGCAGATACTCCCTCATTTCGCATTAGACAAAGGCTTCGACCCTACAGTTATAACCACACTCCTTGAAACAATTACTGCCGAACTTTCTGCGTAAATGATTCTCTGTGCAGAATTTGGTGCCGGTGGGGAGAATCGAACTCCCACCTGGTTGCCCAGACCGGATTTTGAGTCCGGCGCGTCTGCCAGTTCCACCACACCGGCTTAATCTTCTAAAACTTGAGGTTAAGCCTCAGCAACGTCAAAACTTCCGATCCGCCTGAGCCTCTTATACCTTTCATCTATGAGCTTTCCGCCGCTCTTGCTGCCAAGCTCTTCTATAGACTGCATTATTATCTCAGAAATATTTTTCGCAATTGCTTCCGGGTTTCTGTGGGCGCCGCCAAGCGGCTCGGGTATTATCCCGTCAATTATCTTAAACCCGAGAAGGTCCTGTGCAGTAAGCTTGAGCGCATCCGCGGATTTTGAGAACTCCTCAGGAGTAAGATCTCCGTCTTTTTTCCATAATATTGCTGCGCAGCCTTCAGGTGATATGACAGAATAAACAGAATGCTCAAGCATATAGATCCTGTCTGCAACGCCCAATGCAAGCGCCCCGCCGCTTCCTCCCTCGCCGATGACAACAGAGATTATAGGAGTCTTCATTTTTGACATCTCCATGAGATTCGTTGCTATTGCCTCTGACTGGCCTCTCTCTTCAGCGCCTATGCCGGGATAGGCTCCGGGGGTGTCAATAAGCGTGATTATAGGTTTTTTAAATCTCTCTGCAAGTTTCATAAGTCTCAGAGCCTTTCTATAGCCCTCCGGCTGTGACTGCCCAAAGTTTCTGTATATCCTCTCCTTTGTCCCTCTTCCCTTTTGGTGGCCTATAATCATTACATGCACGCCATTTATAGTCGTAAGACCTCCAACTATCGCGGGGTCATCAGAGAACCTCCTGTCACCGTGAAGCTCTATGAAATCTTCTGAAAACATGTCTATATAGTCAAGTGTATACGGCCTGTCAGGATGCCTTGCAAGAAGCGTTTTCTGCCACGGCGTGAGATTGGAAAATATTTCAGAGCGGAGTCCTTTTACCTTTTTTTCGAGCTTTTTTACAGCCGAGGTTATATCCATGTCTTCCCTGTTAGAAAGACTTTTAAGCTCCTCTATTTTAAGCTCAAGCTCTTCTATGGGCTTTTCAAACTCAAGGTAATATCTCATGATGGGGAGTTAAAAGTTAGAAGTTAAAAGTTAAAATGAAAAAAATTCCATAACTCCTCACTTTGCACCTTAAACTCTTAACTGGTTATCCTCACTGCTCCTTTCCCGAGTATCCCTTCAAGCCTGCCTATCAGCATGCTGCTCGGATCTATCTGAAACCCTGTGGCAATAAACACCTCAGAGTCAGGCAAATCCATTTTTAAATATAAAGGGCATTCCCCTGAACTGTCTGACAGCACTTCCCTCAGATTTTCGAGGGTTAAACCGTCAGCAATAGGGTATTTTATACTAATTTCGCATTTTAAGCCATTTCTGGAACCAAAACCGTCTATCTTTACTATTTTGTTTGAGATAAGTTTTGTGCCTTTTTCTGTGCGGTCAACTGTCCCCTTCACAATAACCAGAGCGTCTTTCTTAAGAATATCCCTGCTGTTTTTAAAGAGTTCAGGAAATGCAATCGCCTCAACGCTCCCTTCCTCATCTTCAAGGGTAAAGTATGCCATTGTTTCCGCTGTTCCGCGTCTCTGTATATTTTTAATCCTGTTTATCACGCCTGCGACCTGAACTTCGTCCCTGTCAGCAATGCTGTCAAGCTCGGAAGTCCGTTTTATGTGTAGAGCTGATAATTCTTCCCTGTGTTTAATAATGGGGTGCCCTGTGACATAAAAACCGAGAGCTTCTTTTTCACAACTTAGGATTTGCATCTCATCCCATTCTTTAATAGTTTCCACATCTTCCTGAGAGCCGAAAATGCTTTGCTGCCCCATAAGGCTCCGGCCGCGAGAGCCATTAAGGGAATCCTGCACCAGCGACATAGCCTTTGCTCTTGTTAACCCAAGAGAATCAAATGCCCCTGCCTTTATGAGATTTTCGATAACCTTTTTATTTACCTTTCTTGAATCCATTCTCTTAATGAAATCCTCTATTGAAAAAAAGCTGCCATCCTTGTCCCTTGAATCAAGGATTACCTCTATAGCTGAACCTCCAACGCCTTTAACTGCCTCAAGACCGAATCTGACAGAACTGCCTATGACTTTAAATTCGCGCCCGCTTTCATTTATATCAGGAGGAAGCATTTTTATAGACATATTTCTGCACTCGGCAATCAGATGAACTACTTTGTCTGTATCACCCATATCAGCGCTTAATGTTGCAGCCATAAACTCAACAGGATAATGCGCCTTGAGATATGCAGTATGGTATGCAAGATATGCATAAGCAGCTGAATGGGATTTATTGAAACCGTACTCAGCAAATAAAGCCATAAGGTCAAACAGCCTTGTAGCCTTTTTCCCTGATATCTTGTTTGCAACTGCTCCGTTAATAAACGCCTCTTTGAGTTTTTCCATCTCCTCCGGTTTTTTCTTGCCCATGGCTTTTCTAAGTATATCCGCCTGCCCCATAGTAAAGTTCGCAAGTTTGTTTGCAATCTGCATTACCTGTTCCTGATAAAGAATCACGCCGTAGGTCTCATCAAGGATTTCCTTTAACTGCGGCAGTTCATATTTGACAGCCGTCTTTCCTTTTTTTCTTTTGATGAAATCATCTATCATGCCGCTTCCTATGGGGCCCGGCCTGTAAAGTGCAACGAGCGCTATAAGGTCTTCAAATCTGTTCGGCTGCATCTTAACAAGTATTTCCCTCATGCCTGAACTCTCAAGTTGGAATATGCCCGTTGTCTGTCCTGAACTCAGAAGCTTATACGTTGCCGTGTCCTCCAGAGACACATCTCTAAGGGACAAATCTGTTCCTGAATCCTTTATGTAGCGCAGTGTCTTCTCTATAACGGTGAGGGTTTTTAGCCCGAGGAAATCAAATTTCAGCAGCCCGATGCTTTCAATAGCCCCCATGTCAAACTGCGTTGTCACAGCACCGTCAGAGGGATTTTTGTACAGCGGCGTATAATCCGTAAGAGGCTTTGGAGCTATAACCACTCCTGCCGCATGGGTTGAGGCATGCCTGCACAGCCCCTCAAGCCTCTTTGCTATGTCAATTAGTTCTTTTACGCGCAGATTGTTGTCATAAAGCTCTTGAAGCTGCGGCTCTGTCCGCAAGGAATTATCAATCGTAATATTCAGGGCATTCGGCACAAGCTTTGCGATTTTATCAACCTCAGCGTAGGGGATATCAAGCGCGCGTCCAACGTCTCTTATCGCAGCCTTCGCAGCCATAGTCCCGAATGTTATTATCTGGGCAACATAGTCCTTGCCGTATTTGTCCGACACATACGAGATTACCTCTCCCCTTCTGTCTTTGCAGAAGTCAACATCAATGTCAGGCATGCTTATTCTCTCCGGGTTAAGGAATCTCTCAAACAAAAGACCGTATTTAATCGGGTCTAAAGCGGTAATATCAAGGCAGTAAGATACAAGGCTTCCAGCAGCAGACCCTCTGCCCGGGCCGACAGGTATCCCCTTTTCCCTCGCATGAGTTATGAAATCCCAGACTATAAGGAAATAAGAGGAGTAACCCATCTTTTTGATTATCTCTACCTCTTTTTTGAATCTTTCAATATATATATCAGACGGCTGGCTCCCAAATTTCTCGTGCATGCCTTTTCTTGCAAGTTCTTCGAGAAAGGAGTCCGGCGAGAGACCGCTGTCAATCTTATATGCTGGCAGGAAGGATTTGCCGGTTGTAAAATCCACATTGCATCTTTCTGCAATTGCCCTGCTGTTTAGAACAGCCTCCGGCACCTCTTTAAAAAATGTCTTCATCTCATCAGGAGATTTGAAGTAAAACCCCCCGGAATTGAATTTCAGCCTGTTGCTGTCTGTAACCGTTTTCCCTGTCTGTATGCAGATCAATATATCGTGGGCCTTTGCATCCTCCTTTTTCAGGTAATGGCAGTCATTTGTGGCAACAATTCCTATATGAAGCTCTTTTGCAAGCGCAACGAGTTTTTCGTTCAGCTTATTCTGCTCCGGAAGGTCATTATTCTGTATCTCTATGTAAAAGTTTTCGGGCCCAAGTATGTGCTTATACTCAAGCGCAATTTCCCTCGCCTTATCCAGAAGCCCTCTCTGAAGATAATAAGGCACCTCCCCTTTAAGGCAGGAGGTAAGGCCGATAAGTCCGCCGCTGTATTGTTCAAGAAGCGCTCTGTCAATGCGCGGTTTGTAGTAAAAGCCTTCCGTATAAGCCTTTGTAACAAGCGTGACGAGATTTTTGTACCCATTGTTGTCTCTTGCAAGGAGTATAAGATGGAAAGATGCCTCTGAAACATCATCCTTCTCCTTGTCAAAGCGGCTTTTCGGAGCTATGTAAACTTCGCAGCCAATGATAGGTTTAATCCCTGCCTTTGAGACCTTTTTATAAAACTCAACAGCGCCGAAGAGATTCCCGTGGTCTGTTATGGCAAGTGCAGGCATCCTGTAAGAGGACGCAAGAGCAACCAGCTCATTTATTTTAATCGCTCCGTCTAAGAGACTGTATTCTGTGTGGAGGTGCAAGGGGACATAGTCCGAATGTGAATGCATAGAAAATATTAACTATATGAAAGCTGCCAAGTCAACTTTATCTATGACGATTATAGCCCATTATCTTTACAATGACTCTTTATTGCGATTATAATTAAAAATATATGAAAAGGAAAATATTAATTGGGATAATCGTAGTTCTGTCAGGATTCCTCATTGCGGGGGTTTCATTTTATATCTTTGGCAGGATTGTCAGTCCATCACGTCTGCCTGTAATAGTCTCCCCGAGAGTGCCAAGCCAGATAATAGAGACATCAAAGGCATTCTCCGAGATAGCAAATAGTGTCTCTCCTGTTGTTGCGAATATCTCAACAACAAAGATTGTCAAAAGAGAGTCGCCATCTTTTTTTGACGATCCGTTTTTTAATTTCTTCGGCCCAGCTCATGATTTTAGCTCACCTAAAAAATGGAAGGAGCAGAGCTTAGGCTCAGGTGTTATTGTCTCAGGCAACGGTTATATAATCACAAACAATCATGTGATTGAGCAGGCTGAAGAGATAAAGGTGACACTTTATGACAAGAAAAGCTTTAAGGGGAAAATTGTCGGCTCTGACCCGAAAACAGATATAGCAATAATAAAGATTAATGCTGGCAACCTGCCGACAGCCGCATGGGCAGACTCAGATAAACTGCAGGTCGGAGAATTCGTCCTTGCTATCGGCAATCCATTTGGTCTAAGCCACACAGTAACAATGGGAATAATAAGCGCAGTGGGAAGAGCAAGCATGGGAATCACAGACTACGAAGATTTCATACAAACAGATGCTGCTATTAACCCGGGTAATTCCGGCGGCCCTCTTGTAAATATCAAAGGCGAAGTTATCGGGATAAATACAGCAATATTTTCAAAGACAGGCGGGTATCAGGGCATAGGGTTTTCGGTGCCAAGCAATCTCGTGCGGTCTGTAATGGAAGACCTTATAAAGTACGGCAAGAAAACAAGAAGCTGGCTCGGAGTCTCAATACAAAGATTAACACCTGAGCTTGCCGAAAAATTTGGAATCAAGGATTCGAATGGAGCGCTTGTCAGCGATGTTCTAAAAGGCAGTCCTGCTGAAAAGGCAGGCATAATGCGCGGCGATATAGTCCTTGAATATAACGGGAAAAAAGTAAAAGATGCCGATAGCCTGAGGAATACAGTTGCCCAGACCAAAGCAGGCTCTCAGGTAAATATCAAAATACTCAGAAAAGGGAAAGAATATAATCTTACTGTAACAATAACAGAATCTCCAAAAGAACCCGGAGAGGCAAAGATTGAGTCAGTTCCCGAGGATGCCAGACGAGGTGAAGCGCTGGCAGGACTTGAAGTAATAGAACTGACAAAAGAGATCGCCCAGCAGTTAGGACTGAACAGAGACGAGAAGGGTGTGGTGATTTTAAAGGTAGAGGCCGGAAGCGCGGCAGATGAGGCTAAACTAAGGAAAGGGGATATCATCCAGGAAATCGACACTAAAAAGGTGGCCACTATCAATGATTTTAATAAGATCGCCTCTGCTATAAAGCCTGACGCAACAGTATTGCTTTTCATTAACAGAGGCGGGCAAAAATTTTACACGGCAATAAAGACATCATGAGCAGTGATTAGTGTCAGTATTTTTAGTGAATAGTGTCAGTTTTCAGTGTCAGGAGGGAAAAAGTATTTCTTACCGACACTGACGACTGACACTGACACACTTTTGAAAGGAGGTGCGTAAATTGATTTTTATTGTTTTAAGAGTAGCTGTATTTGCAGTCTTTTTAATGACAGGTTATATGCTTGGCAGTAAATATGATTCGCAAGTTATCGGCGCTGTGTGGGGTGCGGCAGTCGGAGCACTTACCCTTTTTACAGAAACCGTGTTTAAAAAAATTTCAATCGGGGTGGTAATTGGCGGGATATTTGGCCTGTCAATAGGTCTTTTATTCGCAAATCTCCTGCTTCTCCCTCTGAAAACAATTGTTCCAGATTATGCGACAACCGCATTTCTTCTGAATGCATTATTGGGGTATACGGGATTGCTTATAGGGCTAAGACGTGGTAAGGGGCTTACCATATCAGGCATACTCAGGCTTTTTAGAGGACAGGGGATTGAGGAGAACCTTAAACTGCTGGACACAAGTGTAATAATAGACGGCCGCATTGCTGACGTATGTGAAGCAGGGTTTATAGAAGGGACATTTATAACACCTCAGTTTATTCTCCAGGAACTGCAATACATCGCAGATTCTCCTGACCCTCTCAAAAGGGGGCGAGGCAGAAGAGGGCTTGATGTCCTCCACAAGCTCCAAAAGATGTCCAATGTGACTGTGAAAATAGTTGATGAGGATTTTCCGAAAATAAAAGAGGTTGATTCAAAACTCGTAGCGCTTGCGCGGCTGCTTGACGCAAAAGTAATAACCAATGACTTTAATCTCAACAAGATTGCCGAACTTCAGGGAGTATCTGTCCTGAACATACATGAGCTTGCAAATGCCCTGAAGCCTGTTGTGCTTCCCGGCGAAACCATAAAACTCTTTGTCATCAAAGAAGGGAA
>JAPLLK010000025.1 GCA_026387575.1 Nitrospirota bacterium
GCGCCCATGTTCTCAAGGAGCCTGCCCATTGTCTTTATATCCCTGAGGTCTGGGACTCTGCTTATTGTATGCTTGCCCTGCGCAAGGAGTGTGGATGCGATAATAGGCAATGCCGCGTTCTTTGCGCCGCTTATCTCAACCTCGCCATTAAGTCTTTTTCCGCCTTTTATAACCAGTTTATCCATAGAGATTTATCATATCATAAAGCCGAAAAAAGCAGCTGACCATAGGAGGCTGTGCCTGTCTTTCGGCAATATTAAACTACCTTTGTAAAAGTATAAATGTTCGTGCAATATATTTGGTTCTTTCCATCTGTTATGCGGGCTATCCGCTCCACTTCGTTGTGACTTCAGCCCCTATTCTGGCAGACCCGTGAATCTTGCCTTAATCCAGACACAGCCTCCTATCATCTTTTAGCCCCCATCCCTCTTTTGGCAGGCATACATGCCTGCCGTAAAACTTCATTTTTCGGGTTAAATGTTTTATAATTATCTATGCACATTTTGTTATTGCTCATCTTCGCTCTCAGTTTTTTAGCCTTAGGCGAACCCGCCAGAAGCGGGCAGCTCTTAGATATCAACTCTGCTTTTGCCTCAGTACCATGCGATACAGACTGCATGAAATGCCACACTATCAGCACAGATGAAGCCCGCAATATCCTCACAAAGATCAATGCGCCTGACGCAAAGATATTAAAGATACAGATGAGCCCTGCGAGAGGGCTGTGGGAAGTTTCCATAGACAGTAAAGGCCAGCGCGGGCTGTTTTACTTAGATTTTTCAAAGAAATATTTGATAAGCGGCAGCATCATTGAAGTAAATGCGGCAATTGACAAGACAAAAGAGCGGCTTGCTGCACTTAACAAAGATAGGCGGATTAACCGTTCGCTCATCCCGCTTAAAGACGCTTTAATTTTAGGAGATAAAAAGGCAGCAAACAGGGTGATTGTCTTTACAGACCCTGACTGCCCGTTCTGCGGAAAACTTCACGAAGAAATCAAAAAAGTTGTTGAAAAGAGAAAAGACATCGCCTTTTACATCAAACTGTTCCCTCTGACAAAACTCCACCCTGATGCATACTGGAAATCAAAAAGCATAATATGCGAGAAATCACTGAAGCTTCTTGAGGATAATTTTGAGAAAAAATCCATCCCAAAACCATCCTGTGAAACTGATGTGCTTGACAAGAACATAAAACTTGCGGCAAGTCTCGGCATCTCAGGCACGCCGACGTTAATCCTGCCTGATGGCTCTGTGCTCGCAGGTTTTTTACAGGCTGATAAACTTATAGAGCTTATAGACTCGGCAAAAAAGAAAGGGGCAAACAGATGAAAAAAATTATACCCCTTATTTTATTTTTCACGCTGTTGATTATATCTGCCCCCTCATACGCTGATTATAAAATCATCCTCAAAAACGGCAGGGAGTTTGTTGTGGATGATTACAAGGATTTGAACGGCAAGATAAAGTTCTACAGGGAAGGCGGAGAGATTGAGCTTGACAGAAGCAATATAAAAGACATCAAAAAAATTAAAGCCATAAAACAAACAGAAGAAAGCTTGCCTGCTGAAACAACTAAAGATACCACTCCTGAAAAACCGGCAGATGCAAAAAACACGCAGTCGCAGGGGCAGGAGGTCAATAATAAACTGAAAGAGCTTGGCAAAAAGAAGACACAGCTTATGGCAGAAGGAGAAAAACTTACAGCCGACAAGAAGAAACTTGAGGAAGATATCAAGAAAAAAGGGCGTGTGTTAGCAATCCGTGAGAAGAGGGAGATCGAGAAACAGATATCGGAACTTGAAACTAAGATTAAAAAGTTCAATGAGGAATTCAGCAGACTTGAAGAGGAAGAGGGATTCCTGTTAAAGGAACGCGGAACTCAACAAAAGAAACAATAACCAGCCTTACTTTTCCGGCACTATCTCAAAAACAAAACTCTGAACCGCCTCTCCGCCGTGGCCGTCAGAAACAACAACCGCAACATCCGCCTTCCCTTTAAAAGCCTGCGGGACAATCCACTGAATCAAGCCTGTTGTTTTTTCAATAGTCATTCCTGCCGGCGCAGTTTTAAGAGAATAGGCAAGAGTGTCATTGTCAGGATCTACTGCCTTAACCTGATAAGAAAAATTTTCTCCGTCAAACGGAGTTATCTTGATTGAGATTTTATCGCCCCTTTTGATGGGAACGCCTATCTGCTTCTCTTTGCCTGCCAGCTCTCCATTTTTAGTCCATTCATACAAAATAGTTACCACATCGCCGTCTATATCGCTTCCAATAACATCAACATATAATACATCTCCTAATTTAAAGGTTTCCGGCATGATTTTTACTTTACTGATTTCAGGGAGAGCATTTTGTACTTTTACAATGTTGGATAAAATCTCTCTGTCCTTTACCATTGCCTTTGCCTGAACTGTATCGCCTTTTTTGGTCTCTATCGCTTTAAATTGAGAGGGGGTTTCGCTGACAGCAGGGTTTCCATTCACCAGCCATTCTATTTTTGCATCAGAAAGATTAAACCCCTTTGATGCCAATGATAATACAGAACTGCGCGAGGCATCCACAGGCATAATTTCCAGCGAATATTGAACACCGCTGATTACAGCCTTTCGAGATGCGTCTTCCCCCGAAATACCGCTGTTTTCTGCCTTAAGGGTTTTCCCTTTGGCAATATCAGCAGGCTTTTCTGAAGAGCAGGATAAAAATAACGATAGAATTATTAAAAAACCAAAGAACCTGTGCATGTTCAGTACTGATAAAGGACAGAAACCTTTGCCCTTTCATCGCTGTTATTAGGATTTTCCGCATCTATCTCAATAGTATAAAGATACGGCTTGCTCTGCACTGTCACTTCTCCTGAGTTTGAAGATACTACACCGCCTTTAGTTAACCCTTCATCTCCGCCGGAATTGCCTTCAACTGTGTCCACTATTTTTGCGTAAACCCTGTATGTGGTAGTTGTTCCAAGATCAAATTGCATATCGTAAGTGGTGTTGGTCCCTGGGGTAATAGTCACCGAACTGTCACACCCTGTCCAGCATAATGTTGGGAGGTTTAACTTAGCCGCCAGCCCTGTATAAGCAGCATAAGTAGAACATGCTGCGGCTCCGCTTCTGGTGCATCCGACAGGCGTAGTAACAGATGCATTAAGACTAAGCCCTACCGCATTCAATTTATTAATAAACGCTTGTTGGTTTGCAGATTCCCCTCTCAGTGAAACAAGCTGATAGGTAACTTCACTGCCGCCTATTCCGGCTTCAAGGGCTGTTTTATACCTCTTTTGAATACCCGAAGTCTTAGTCCCTCCTACCAGCATATATATCAATGCTGTCATGATTGAAAGAGAGATTGCAGCGAGAATCAATACCATCACAAGGGCAATGCCTTTTTCGTTGTCATGATGCATGATGCATGATGTATGTTTTTTTATCTTGTATCTTGTATCCTGCATCCTGTATCCTGCCATGTTTTACCTCAAATTATTCGGCCTTACAACTAATGTATAGACCTTCCATCTGTAGTTCTGATAGTTTGTTATGATCGTCAAGTCAAATGTTCTCCCTAAACCCGCAGCAGGGTCTGAAGCGGGAGGGATTGCAATGCTATTGTTTGGATAGGTATAGTTAGCGTCCCTTTGCCCTTCATGCGCAAGGATATAAACCCTAATCTCTTTTACTCTCGTTCTTATCTGCGCCGCTGTTAATCCTGTAAGATTATCAGTATAAGCATCGGCAGGCGTTCCCTCTCCATTCACAAAATCCCCGTCTTCATCATTATCAAGTGCATAAACCACCTGCATATCAGCCACACAGTCAAGAATGGGGAGTTCTGTAATTGTTCCGTTTGCCTGGCTGAGTGTCCCTTTATAGAGGATGCCTGTATTGGGAGCACATGCCGAAGGCATAGTGGCAGGCACTTTTATAAAATAATCTGCCCTGTTAAAAGGCATCCTCAAATTAGTGCCTCTGTCAACACCATATACCATATAAGTTTCTGTTGAACCTGCGGGCGGGGCAAAATTTGCAGTGCCGCTGTATTGTGTAAAAAAGACGCCTGCGTTTGTTATTAATGAACGTGTATTGGCAGCACTACTTCCGCCCGGAGAAATGACAATTACCCTGACAGTATTCTCAGTAGAGGCGCCGGTACTACAATCCGTGTCTCCGGCTCCGGCATTCGGATATTTGTTCAGATTTTCACAGGCAGGAGTCCATGTATTTTTGTTGTCGCCGACTCTTAGGTAATTCCATTTTTTGGCTGTGTCATTTGTTGCAATTGTTGTGGATTTTATTGAGAGGTAGTCCGCGCCGTTCCAGCCTGTATTATTGCCGCTTCTAATAGCCATTGGCGCGCTACCGGCTGTAACCGCAGCGGGGCAGGCTCCGGCAACAGTAGCGCCATTGTTAAAGGTTGTAGGATTAGGGGTAATAGTGACATCTGAAACAGCCTCGCAGTAACCAACAAGCTGTTCCCAGTCATTCCCATCATTATCCCCGTCTACCTCCACATTCCACGGTAACCCGTATCCCGCACTCTCTAAATCCCGCCTTAATATCTCAAGCCCGATTGCGCCCTCTATATTGGTCTCTGCTACCTTACTCTGCTGTTTAAACTGGGTTAAAAGGCTCGTAAATACCCCTGAAGCAGAGGCTATGATAAGCAAAAAGACAACCATGGTTATCATCAGCTCAATTAAAGAAAAACCATCCTGCCTCTTAACCACTTTGTATCCTCACTACAGTGCTGATGTTATGATTGTAATCTTCGTTCCGCCATTTCCAGCCGACTCTGATAGTTACCCGTTTTGTGTTGGAATCAATCGCGGTAACGCTCCTATTAGTGCAAAATGTAAAACCTGCTATGTTTCTAAAATCTCTTGTAATAACTGCGCCTGCTGCAAAAGGTGCAGGCGTTGCCGGGCAGTTCGGGTTGCCTGAAATATCCACAGCGTCTGAAACTAAATTGTCGGTGGATAAAGTATATCTGAGATTCCTTGCCTGCTCCATCCTCATTGCCGCAATGTTCGCCGCCTCATCTCTCAAGTTATTTTTCATGTTTGAGTCAATACTTACAAGCGCAGTCTGCATCAGGGCAAAGAACACCAGAAGCGATATCGTAAGGGCAATCACCACCTCAACAAGAGTAAAACCTTTCTTATTTGGCAACGCAGTTTGCAGCATTACACAGCCCCCCGCTTGTTATGAGTGTTGTAAGTTTCCCGATATTTATTGCTGATGCTGACACCTCAATGCAGTTGTAATCCGCATCATAACTTGTATTGCTGCAGATGGTTTTAGGCAAACATGTTTCGCCTGCGGGGCAATCATTATCAACTGCACATCTGGTCGCAGTAGTTGTTGAGCAATATCCGGCTATGGAAAGCCCTCTCGTATTAAAATCCAACTGATTACTGCCAATCCATGCAATAGGATACCCTGAATCCAGTGTTCTTGTCAGTAGTTGAGTATCAGGGATGCCGGCTGTTTCAAGCGCTCCGTTTCCATCCGGAGCGGGCTTTGTGTCGGCATAGACCGTGTATGAAGTTGTAGCCAATGTCACAAAATGAACCCTGCTTCTGCTCATCGCATTTGCCCTTGTATTCATTAAATCAGAATACATCTCCTTGATTTGGCCCTCCACTTTATATTTGCCCATCCAGCCTTGAAAAGAAAAACCAAGGGCGATAACCAGAATGCCGATGATTGAGATGACAATTATCAGCTCTACTAATGTTACGCCTCTTGTATTAGCCATCCTGTTATCTCTCCCTCATGTGGAGTATCTTTTTTACAGGCGGCGGTGTTGAAATAAGAGATAACCCCTGCGCAGTCGGGGGAACGCCTTCAAGGGCGGTTGTCCTTCTTCCTCCTGCTCCTGAAAAGGCTGTTGATAAATCCAACTGCTCAATGCTTCCTGTAGAAACCTGCATCAGCGCCTTCCCTTTTAATAAAGCGCCTGCTGAGCCTCCTGTGGAATATTTTACTGCCCAGATAAAGCTCTTGCCTCCGATGTCGCATTCATCAGAGTACGGCTTATATGTTGTAAAGAACACAACGCCGGATGCTGTCGCCAGCGGGTCAGTAATAACCCTTTCTGCCTTAAAATTCCTTGCCGCATCAGGGGAATAAGTATATGAACCGGAGCCCTCAAGATTTATATACCACCCTTTAAAGCTTGCATCCTCAGGGTTGATTGGGGTATTAGCAACATTAGTTACATTGGTTAATTCTCCGCAAAGCGCGGCGGAAGGCTCTGTGCAGGTGGGTGAATTTGTACACGGAGTTGAACAGAAAGTGCGCAGAGTCGTACAGGCTGTATCAAATCCGCTTATTGAGAAACAGGGGTCTTTTATGCCGAAAAGCATTCTGCGGTTATCAGCATCATCCACAGTGCTCCCCTGCACAAAATAATACCTGCCTGTGCCGAAATACAGCCATATAATCCCTGCGCTCTTTTTCTCAAGCCGCGCCACTGCTGATGTAACAGGCCCCACATCGTCTATTACTTTGCTCCATACCCAGTTATTGGGATTAAGCGCTGTGCTCCCTGTGCTTGATACATCATTACCGGCAAGGTCTTCCTTTGTTAGAAGCCTTCCAATGCCTCCGTTGGTCCATGTGTTAACAGTGCATATATTACTTGTAGCTGTGCATTTTTTTACATACGGGATATAGACAGCATCATCCTGATAATCCGTGTCGCTGTCGTGTGTGGCGTTAAGCATTGAGCCTGCAAAGGCAAATGTGATTCCTGTATCTATGGGGTTAGTCGTTGCAAGGGCACCGGTTTTTAAATCAAGGACAAAAAGCTTCATGTTTTGATCAGAACGCCCCAAAAATTGCATATCTCCTGTGCTTACCGGGCCTGTAGGCCCTGAACCAAAAACAACAAACCACCTGCCGTTTGTATCAGTATCAGGTGTGCTGGCAGATACGCCTGCAGTCCTTGATTTTATCCTTACTACAGCAGGGCCTGTGGTAGCAAAACCAAGCTCAGGATGAGAAAACTCCCAGAGAAGCTGAGGATTATTCTGGTCAGTGATATCAAGGGCAAAATATGACGAATAACCAAGCCCTTCAGTGGTATGGCCAGAGGTCGGATCCAATTTCGGTGTATTTACACAATCAGTCCCGCTATTACATGCAACTCCTGTTTTTCTGCATGCGCCGCCTGTCCTCATGCCTCCGATAAGAATCGTCTTCCAGCTATTTACTGACTTTTTACACTTCCAGTAATCCGAATATGTTGAAGACGAACACTCTGCAATCTGGCCGGCAGCCGCTGTATCAATATTAATGCTTGCGTCAAATATATAGGGAGTGAAGTCAACGCTGTATACATGGCAGTAGTCGGTATCCAGCATATATCTGAGATATGGAAGCACATTCTTGGGAATAAAAGCCCACATCTCCTGACCCAAGGGTGTGGCAGGGTCAGGATTTGTTAGTTTTGCCTTTTCAAGCGCCGTATCCTGCCCGCTCCACTGTAATTCAAGTTTGCCGAGTTTAAAGGCATGGAGCATCCCATCGTTGCCTCCGGCAAAAACCATTCCCCTGTTTGTATATGCTGATGAATCTATGAAGGACTGATATGTTGTATCGCTATAGGTGGTGTTGTAGCTGTTCAAAGGCAGCCATGACGCAATCTTCGGTGTTGAATTTAATATATCGCCGAGCTTCCATACATTTGTCGTTCCGCCGATTGTTACAGTCCTTGCCCTTTGCTCAAATATACCATCAGCATTTAAATCTATATCCTCGCCGTGAATATATTTAATCAGGGTTGTTGCATCGGCAGAATTAACGCTCCCGTCATGATTGAGGTCGCCGTCAATCCAGCTGTCAGTGTTAACATCGCCGCTTGCCGGCAAATCAAAATAAGGCAGTAATGTAGCTGAATTATCAGCATCTCCGTTAAGGGTGTCTTTTGAAAAATTGCCTGACAGAAAACCGGTTCCGTTAATTGTCGTATAAATCTTCCTTTTTGTTGCTGCAACTGTAACATCCCTGTTCCATAAGAGCTTGCCTGCCTCCCAGATATTCCCCAGATCTTCAAACGCAACAGTTGTCTTTGTTGTGTCGGCATCGCCGTCTCCGTCTGTGTCCTGATACCGCCTTGCTCTGGTTGTTTGTGTTGTGGTGTCAAAGTAAAGCTGCGCTATATAGTCATTTATGAGATTGAGTTTTCTGTCCGGCGTTTCCTGAAGCGTATCTTCTCTTATGTTGCTGTTGGCAAAAAACGGGTCAACATAATACCATAAATTCTGCAATGAGCCTGTCCAGTTGATTACATCATTGCCGAACCTGCGAGACGGATAAAAAACTGCCTGAATAAGGTTTGCGCCGCTTCCCTCGCCTGAGGCAAGCACAGATGCCGCAGTTCCTGAAGATGCCCTTTTAAGCATGGTAGAAAGCGCATTCTCTACAGCGGTTTGAATCTCATAACCATCACTGGCTTCATAATAATTATCCGGCTCGTTATTGCCGTCTTTATCCCACTCTGACTGAAGGTCAGGAAGGTTATTTCCGTTGCTGTCTTCAAACCCGCCGTTTATTGCGGCATACCGGAGGAGCGTAGAACCCTTGCCAAAGGCAGAAACAACATACAGGGTTAGATTTTGCGTGCCGGAAATGTTGCCTGAATTTGAAGTGCCTCCCAATGTATTATAATTTCTCAGGTCTTTTGTGTGCACCCACAGAGCCACATCCTCTAAACCTGCTACATTATGGCCCGCGCTGCAGGAAGGAAAGGTAGAGGCCGGGAACGGCGACACCGCAGGGCAGGAATTAGTGGCATTAGGGGCGCCGCAGTTAAAGCTGGAGCCGGCTGTCTGGGCATAATTTAATATGCCGCTCGGCAGATTGCCGTCCGAGCATGGCTCTCCATCTGTTATAAGGAGGACAAAACTTTTTGCGCAGACGGGCCATCTGCCGCCGCTGCTATAGTTGTATGGGTCATTATTATTGTTTATGGTATAGTCGCCGCCTGAATATCTTGGGCCGGGGCCGCTTGAATACCCCTGAAATCTATCTATCTGGGCAAAATAACCCGCCACTGTCCAGAGTGTCTCAGCAAGAGGGGTGTTGGCGTTTGGCCTTGTCAGGTTTACCTGATTTACAACGCTTGACAGGCTTGTGCCGCCGACAGCCACCTGAACTTTACCTCCCTCATCTGTATTAAAAAATGTAAGCCCAAGCCTTGCCTTTGTGCCGACTATGTTCTGGAGAACGCCTTCTACCGGTGAGGGCACCCGAACTGCAACATTAAAGGATGCTACTGAAGATCCCAATGTGCAGCTTAAGCCGCTTCTTATGGAAAACCCTGATGTGCCTGACCCGGTTGTAAATACAAAGCACCGCGTCCCCGAATAGGTATTATCAACCTTGCCGGTTACGTCTATCTGTTTGTATAGACCTCTGATGTCCTCGTCAGCTTCTTCTCCTATTAGCCTGTCATACCCGCTTCCTTCTCCTGAAGTGTCTTTGCCGCCGGTTAAAACCTTTCTTACTATATCTATCCTTCTCATGGCAAGCCAGTTGAGGAAATTCCCATCCCACTCAGCAGATGCCTTTGCCCTCGCTCCTGTGATTCCGCTTCCTGTCTTTGGAGCGGTTGCAATAAACCTGTTGCTCGTATAAGTGTACCAATAGTCCGGATCAAAATAGCCGTAATATTTATAAGTCGGATAGGCCCCCGGGTTGGTAAATCCTGTGCAAGGAAAGCCGCTGACCGCGCAATCGTTAGTTATTGTTGTCTCAAATCCGTCAGAATATGCAAAATTGAACATACTGCCTGAGTTATCAACGATAATCATGATATTTGAAGGCACGTTCTGGATAACATACGGGGGGACCTGACAGTAGTCATTCATGGTTGCGGCATGCGAATTATCTAACATCAGAAGACTTAAAGATAAAAATAAAAAACTTATTAAAATTACTTTTTTCATTTTTGCCTCACTCTACTATATATTCATAGATTATTATGGATGTTATCCTGCTGTTTTTAAAAAATATCTTTGCCTTTTTGCCGACTTTAATATCATTCCTTGCAGCTATTTTATCGGAGGTGTTTAGGGGAGGCACACCTGTAATGTCATAATAAACGCCGCGAACCTTAATAGAGTTGGGGGTAACGTCTTCAATCAGCCCTTCAATCATTCTAACTTTATCATCTGCAAAACTCCGGGATAAAGTAAAAATTGTTGTGACCCCATAAAAAAGAAAAACACTTAAAATAATTAAAATAATGAGGTTTTGTTTTTTGCCATAAGTTGTATTTAATATGTTTTTATTCATGAGCTTTCCTCCTATTCAATAACTCTAATAAAAATCCTACCAGATTTGCCGCAACTTCCATGCCACAAAAAAATCCTTGCCAATCAGCGGGTTAGAGCATCAAGCCTTTAGAGTTTTATGTAATCAGTTTCCAGAGTGTGTAATGAATTATATACATTTTTTTCAACCCTTAGGCGCCCAGACCTTTCCTTTGTCAATGATATGCTCTACCTGCCAGCCGCGCATGTGAAGCTCCCTTGCAATCCACTTCCTATGGCACTTCCACGGAAACCTCTCTGCGCAGATGATTACCGTATTGCCTGATGAAGCAAAAGCTTCCAGCTTGTCCACGCCCTCTTTGAATTCCTCTGTCCCTGTATATGGCTCATAGCCGCCTTTTCTGAATCCGCCGAGTTCTCTGCCGAGGAAAACATAGTTTATGTCTTCTTTTTTGAGAAGGTTTTCAAGGTTTTCTCTTGTAAATAGCGGCATCTTGCTCTTTGGAAAGCTTCTGACATCAATGAGGGTTTTGATGTCATAGTTAAGAAGGATTTCTACAAAATCCTCCTCGCTCCTTCTGGATGTGCCGAGTGTGTAGACTTTTTTCATTTCTACCTCAAGTGTAGCATGTCATCTGAAAAACTTTTTCACCCGACATGCCGGCAATGGTTAGCAGTAGGAAAAACTTTGATAGAAATTTCCCTTCTCTCTGTGATAAATTAGTAAACCCGGGTAGAAAGGGCAGAGTTTTCTGACTGGGTAAAACTCAAATATTTATGGAAAGGATAGGGATAGATGATTAAGAAGAAGGCGAAATACATTGTTGCTGTTGTCGGCGCAACAGGCGCGGTCGGGAATGAAATGATTGCAACTCTTGAGCAAAGGGGCTTCCCTGTTGAAAAACTCAGGCTCTTTGCCTCAGAGCGCTCAGAGGGTAAAAACCTTGAATTTCAGGGCAGTGAAATCCCTGTTGAGAGTTTAAATGAATCTTCCTTTAAGGGGATTGACATTGCGCTTTTCTCCGCAGGTGCTGAAAGGTCAAAGATATGGGCTCCGATTGCGGCAAAATCAGGATGTGTTGTGGTTGATAATTCAAGCCAGTGGAGGATGGACCCCGAGGTGCCGCTGGTTGTCCCTGAGGTTAACAGCCATGACCTTAAATGGCATAAGGGGATTATCGCAAACCCGAACTGCTCAACGATTCAGATGGTTGTGGTATTAAAACCTATACATGATGCTGCAAAGATAAAGAGGGTTGTTGTAACAACGTTCCAGTCTGTCTCAGGCACAGGCAAGAAGGCAATGGATGAACTGCTACAGCAGACAGCTGACATCCTGAATTTCAAGGAGGCAAAATGCAATGTCTATCCGCATCAGATCGCATTCAACGTGCTTCCTCACATAGATAAGTTCCTTGAAAACGGCTATACGAAAGAAGAGATGAAGATGGTGAATGAGACAAGAAAGATAATGGGGGACAATTCAATAAGGCTCACTGCGACAACAGTCCGCGTTCCTGTTTTCAGATGCCACTCTGAGAGCCTGAACATAGAGACAGAGAAAAAGATTACAGCGAATGAGGTAAGGGCAGCGCTTTCTAAAGCTCCGGGCATTGTTGTATTTGATGCGCCTGAGAAGAATGTCTATCCCCTTCCTGTGGATGTTGCAGGCAAAGACGAGACTTATGTCGGCAGGATAAGGGCGGATGAGTCAATAGAAAACGGGATAAACCTGTGGATTGTTGCTGATAATCTCAGAAAAGGCGCCGCTCTGACTGCTGTACAGATAGCTGAAAAGCTTGTGGAAATGGCAGGGTAAAACAGATGCAAGATTCAAGATTCAGGATTCAGGATTCAGGATTCAGAATAAAAAATCATGCATCATGTATCATGCATTGTGTATCATGACGATCAAGCTCGCAACAGGAGAAAGCATTTCCGCAGCAGACGGTGAAAGCATCCTCTCTGCGCTCAAAAAGAAGGGGATATATCTTGTTGCTTCATGCGGCGGTAAAGGGACATGCGGAAAGTGCCGTATAAAAATTCACTCCGGGAAATACAGGACATCCGCATCAGGCAAACTTTCTCAGGCTGACAAAGAGAAAGGGATTGTCCTTGCCTGTCAGACATTTCCTGAAAGCGGCATCTCAGCAGAGATACTTGAAGAGGCGCGACTTGTTGTAGGAGACAGGATTGCCCTTGCAAAAGCAAAAGACCTTTCAGAGCTTCTCAGGTCATTTGACAGCGAGATAACACCCATTGTAAAAAGGCTTAACATAAAACTTCCTCCTCCTACGATAGAGGATCACATAAGCGACCTTGAGCGGCTGAAAAGGGAGCTTGAGATAAAAGGCATCAAAGGGATGAGGTTCTCCCAGACATTCATATCATCAATGGCTGATGACCTGAGGAAGCACAACTGGGAAATACATCTTGCTTATGTTGACGGACCCGAGGCAATCTTTGTGACATCTGACAAGCAAACCGCAAGATACGGAATTGCGGTTGATATCGGCACAACAACGATTGTCGTATATCTCATTGACCTTTCTGACGGAAAACTTGTGGATGTGGGTTCAACATACAATTCACAGATAAGATACGGCGACGATGTTATCACAAGGATAGTCCATGCAACAGAAGGCGGCGGGCTTGAAGAATTAAGGGGAACTGTTACAGATGATATAAACAATATAGTTGAGACTGTTATTGAAAGGCATGGCATAAATAAAGAGCATATAGAATGCGCGGTAATCTCAGGGAATACAACCATGTCTCATATCTTCTGGGGGCTTGACCCCGGGCATATCAGGGAAGAGCCGTACATACCGACTGTAAATTCCTTCCCGCTGTGGAAGGCCGGGACAGCAAGGCTTCACATAAATAAACAAGCTTCTGTTTATACTCTGCCGTGCGTTGCAAGTTATGTCGGAGGCGATATTGTCTCTGGTGTGCTCGCCTCAAAAATGCACAGGAACCATGAAACAGCCTTATTCATGGACATAGGCACAAACGGAGAGATTGCCATAGGCAATAATGAATGGCTTATGACAGCGGCATGTTCTGCGGGCCCCTGCTTTGAAGGAAGCGGGATAAAACACGGAATGAGGGCGACCGAAGGTGCAATAGAGGCTGTAAAGATTGCTCCTGATACATTTGAACCTTCCATCGCTGTTATCGGCAATACTGTGCCAATCGGCATATGCGGCTCAGGAATGATAGACGCAATATCAGAGATGTTCATTGCAGGTGTCATAGACCGGAAGGGGAAATTTATCCGTGAAATAAAAACAGGCCGCATAAGAGAGGGAGACGAAGGCGCAGAATTTGTCCTCCATAAAGGGGTAAAAGATATTGTCCTGACAGAAGTTGACATTGAGAATATCATGAGGGCAAAGGCAGCGATTTATGCAGGGATATCATCGCTTATAAAAGAGATTGGGTTCACGCTGGATAATATAGAGCGTGTATATATTGCAGGAGGGTTCGGCAACTACTTGAACGTTGACAGGGCTGTAATAATCGGAATGCTCCCTGACATTCCAAGAGAAAAGTTCAGATTTTTAGGAAACACATCAGTTGCAGGGGCGTATCTGTGCCTACTCTCAGAAAAACTCAGGAAAGAGGCGGAGGATATTGCCCGGAAGATGACATACATGGAGCTTTCAGTCTCAAGGAATTTTATGGACGAATATATGTCGGCGCTTTTTCTGCCGCACACCGATCTGACCCTATTCCCGACGGTAGAAAAACTACTTAAATGATTTATAATATTTTATGAATCTGTTGATGCACATCTGCTGTGCAAACTGCAGTCTCTATCCTGTCAAAACACTCTCTGAAAAGGGCGTTTCCGTAACCGGGCTGTGGTTTAATCCCAATATCCATCCGTATACGGAATATGCTCTGCGGCTAAACGCCGTAACCCAGCTCCAGAAAGTATGGGGACTTCCCATTGAGTATATAGACTACTACGGCATCAAGGAATTCATACAGAAGACAGGAAACGGCGGCGAGAATCGTTGCAGCGCGTGTTATGAGATGAGGCTTGACAAGACAGCCGAAAAAGCACGGGAGATCGGCGCTGACGGTTTCACAACCTCGCTCCTTATAAGTCCCTACCAGAAATTTGATGTTATAATAGACATTGGCAGGGAAATGGAGAAAAAGCACTCTGTGCAATTTTATTTTGAAGACTTCAGGCCCGGCTGGAAACAAGGGGGTGAACTTTCCAGGGAACTCGGTCTTTACAGGCAGAAATATTGCGGCTGCATCTATTCCGAGATGGAGAGACACCTTAGAAAAGTTAAGAGTTAAGAGGGAGAAAGTGAGATGACAGGATACAGAATAAAGATTATATGCCTTTTCGTTTTTTTTATTTTTTCTCTGTCTGCTGTCTGCTATCTACTGTCTACTGATGTTTATGCCGATACAATAAGAGTGCTTATCTTGGATGAAGATTCTCCGCGTATCCCTGCAAAGGATGAACCTCTGAAAAAAGTCAGTAAAAAGATAAAAGGCGACTTCCTTGCAAACGGGGTTCATTACACGGGCGATATTGAAGTATGGAAAGGGAAAAACGGGCTTTATGTCATAAATGAAATCCCCTTTGAGGAATATGTCAAGAGCGTTGTCATGGCTGAAGTCGGGACAAAATGGGAAATGGAAGCGCTCAAAGCTCAGGCAGTTATTTCAAGGACGTATGCTGTATATCAAAAAAATATGAACGGGAACCCCCGTTATCATATAACATCCTCTGTTCTTCATCAGGTATACAAGGGGAACTCCTCCGATGCTATGGCAGCAAATGCCGTAGAAAAAACATCAGGCGAGATACTCACATTCAACGGAAACCCAATAGAGGCGCTTTATCACTCCACATCCGGCGGAAAGACAGAGCTTCCCGAAGAGGTGTTTGGTAAAAGCTACCCTTATATTAAATCGGTGGAAACAAGCAGTGAAGCCTCGCCTTACTGGATATGGGAAAGAAAAATTCCATTATCAGAGATAGAAAAATCATTAAATATCTCCGGCTTTAAAGATATGGCTATCAGATCTTATACCTCAACCGGAAGAGTAAAAGAGGTAACTGTAACATCTGAATCAGGAGAGCGCACAATCAAATCCAACGACTTAAGAGAGCAACTCGGATGGCAAAGACTGCCGAGCACAAATTTCACCATGACAAAACTCAACGATTCCATAATCTTTGAAGGAAAAGGCTACGGGCATGGAGTTGGCCTCTGCCAATGGAGCGCGCTTGAGATGGCAAAGAAGGGGAAAAACTATAGAGAAATCCTTTCTTTCTTTTATCCCGGGACAGAAATTCAGTTATATGAAGGCCGCTGATTTTGATTTTTACCTGCCGGAAGGACTGATCGCAAAAAAACCTTCTGACAAAAGAGACCTCTCAAGGCTTTTAGTGCTTCACAAAAACGGCAAAATAGAGCACAGAATCTTCGGTGCTCTCCCCGACTATCTTAATGAAGGTGACCTGCTTTTACTTAATAATACCAAAGTTTTTCCGGCTAGACTTACAGGGGCAAAGCCTACAGGAGGAAGATTTGAATTTCTGCTGGTAAAAGAAATCGGTGTTGACAAGTGGGAAATACTATCAAAAGGGAAATACAGAGGGGGAATATCAATAGCAGAAGGATTTTCAGCAGACATAGAAAACGGGACAGCCCGGTTTTCGTATTCAGGAGACTTCATGGAAAATGTGTGGAGATGCGGAGATATGCCTTTGCCGCCGTATATAAAGCGCAAACCGGAGCCGGTTGACAGAGAATGGTATCAGACAGTATATGCAGAAAAAGAAGGGTCCATCGCAGCTCCGACAGCCGGAATGCACTTTACCGGAGAACTTATAGGCAAGATAAAGGACAAAGGCGTGAATGTCAGGTGCCTGACACTTCATGTAGGGATAGGGACATTCAAACCTATAAAAACAGAGAATTTAAGTGAGCATTCTATGGATGCAGAATATTTTGAGATAGGGAAAGAGATTATTGAAGATATAAAAAGAACAAAAGCCTTTGGCAAAAGAGTCTTATCTGTCGGAACCACAACAACTCGGGCTATAGAGGGGTATGTCAGCGGCAAATGGGCAAAACATGATACAAGATGCATGATACAAGATGCAGGTGACAAGATACAGGATACAGGACACAGGATTCAGGATAAAAAAATCATGCATCGTTCACCATGCATTGTAAATCATAAATCTCAAAACATATGCGGTTATACAAACATCTTCATCTGTCCGGGTTATGAGTTCAGGGTTGTTGACTCCCTTATAACTAATTTTCACCTCCCCCGTTCAACCCCGCTTATGCTGGCTTCTGCCTTCTGCGACGCCGAAAAACTGAGCGGCGCATACAGCGTTGCTGTGAGTCAAAAATATAGATTTTTCTCCTACGGCGATGCTATGCTTATCCTGTGAAATGAAATACAGCAGCCTTAAAGCAAAACGGAAAACAGCCTTGCCGGACAGGAAATTCATCATAGCTATTATTGTATTTATCTCTGCGCTGAGTTTTAGCCTCGGTTATTTTGTAGGGGGTGCAGGAGATAAAGGAAAACAGTCCGAATACCAGATAATCGCAGCTCCGGAACTTGAGGCGAACCCTCAAGTTCCGGAGCTGCCCGCTCCGGGCAATGCGCCTCAGATTGCAACTGCATCTCAGCCCGTGATTGTTGCCTCAGGCGACTCGCTACCTCTGCCTGTTCAGCCTTCTGCCCTAAAAGAGCCTGCCGAACCCAAGGTTGAAACTGACAACTCTCAGCAGGATGATATAAAATACACTGTTCAGGCTGGCGCATTCAAAAACTTGAAGGAAGCGGAAACGCTCAAACACAAACTTGAGACTAAAGGGTACAAGGCATACATAAAAAAATATGCTAAATCCAAAAACCCGAAGTTATATAAGGTAAGGACAGGAGAATTTGCTGTCAAGGAAGAAGCAACAGCGCTTGCGCTCAAACTGAAAAATGAGGGGCTGAAGGCCTTTGTAACCCTGAAAAATGAAGACGCTCGCAGGGATAAAAATTCATCCCAGCCCAGCACTGCCAAAAAGGAGAACCTACGGTAACCATAGAAATAGAACTTGACAGCGAAAAGGAATTAACCTTCCTTTACAGCGGGTTTGACAAAAACCTCAAACTTATAGAAGAGGCTTTCAATATAACCGCAAGCTTCAGGGGAAACAAGATATTTATTCAGGGAGAACCCGAGCCTGCCGCAAAAGCTGAAAAGCTCATAAACGAGCTGCGCTCCATAAGTGAGGATGGTTATCTGCTTAAGCCTGAAGACATCAGTTACGCAATAAGGGCAGCGGCAGCCGGGCATAAAACATCCCTCAAAGATTTATTCCTGAACAATATACCTGTGTCTTCAAAAAAGAGATTTATCATACCGAAAACCGAGACACAGAGGCAATATATTGAAGCTATGCGTAATTATGATATTGTCATAGGTATAGGGCCTGCAGGCACAGGCAAGACCTACCTTGCAATGGCAATGGCAATAAACGCCCTTCTGAAAAAGCAGGTGAGCAGGATAGTTCTTGCGCGGCCTGCTGTTGAAGCCGGAGAAAAACTCGGCTTTCTGCCCGGCGACATGTACGAAAAGGTTAACCCTTACCTGAGACCCCTTTATGATGCCCTTTTTGATATGATAGAGGCGGAAAAGGCAAGCAAATTTATTGAGCGCGGCATCATAGAGATTGCGCCATTAGCTTTTATGAGAGGAAGGACATTGAATGATTCCTTTATAATCCTTGACGAGGCGCAGAATACAACATCGGAGCAGATGAAGATGTATCTTACAAGACTGGGATTTAACTCAAAGACCGTAATTACAGGAGACGTAACACAGATTGACCTGCCGGCAGGGAAACTGTCAGGATTGATAGAGGCTGAAAAAATACTGAATGACATAGAGGGCATAAAAGTTATATATTTTTCCGAGAAAGATGTCGTAAGGCATAAGCTCGTTCAGGAAATAGTAAAGGCATATGAAAGATATGAAAAACGGAACACGGAAGATTAGCAGAAAGATTGACATAAAAAAATATTTGCTGCTGATTGTATTTGGATTCTTAGCTACCATTGCAATACAGGAGAGAGCCGGCGCTGAACGTTTTGCGGGAGGACTGCTCACCACCTGCCTTCTTTTAACTATCCTGTACAGGGATATACTGCGGTATAAACCTGCTTATTTTAAAAACTACAACATGCTCGTCCTTCTCGGTTTTATGATTGTCAGCACACTTATTCTCGGAAGATTTTTTGAGTATATACTGGTAAACCTTGCACGTGGAATCGGCCTGGCACCCATAGAAGTCACATTGTTCGGCATACCGATAGCAGCAGGCGCAATGCTCGTCACTCTTTTATTTGATTTTCACACCGCAATAGTGTTTTCCTTTGTAGTGAGCCTCTTAAGCGGGCTGTGGCTCAACAGTGCAATCTTTCCGGTATATGCTTTTGTTGGAAGCCTGACTGCCGCATTCAGCGTTATAAGGTGTAAAAGGAGGTCAGCGCTCTTGACGGGCGGGTTTTATGTTGGAGCGATAAACGGTGTCACTGCAAGCATCCTGTTGCTTTTTACAGGAGAGTTCTTTTCTGTTAAGGCATTTCCTGCAGTAATGTTTGCGCTGTCCTCAGGGATAAGCGTCACGGCAGTTGTCTCTGTAATGCTTCCCATTCTTGAATACACGTTCAAAGTCACAACTGATATAAGTTTGCTTGAACTCCTTGATATGGAACAGCCGCTCATGAAAAATCTCATGATAACTGCTCCCGGGACGTATCACCACAGCGTTATAGTCGGCAATCTTGTTGAGTCCGCAGCAGAGGCAGTAGGCGTTAATCCCCTGCTTGCAAGGGTAAGCTCATATTACCATGACATAGGCAAGATCAAGATGCCGGAATATTTTGTTGAAAACCAGAGCCATTCTATGAGCAAACATGAGCAGCTGGCTCCTCACATGAGCAGTATGATAATATCTTCGCATGTAAAAGAGGGCGTAGAGCTTGCAAAGCAGCATAAACTCCCGCAGCCGATTATAGATATAATAGAGCAGCATCACGGCACAAGCCTTATGACTTTTTTTTATCAGAAGGCAAAAGGACAGAGAGGTGAGAACGAGCTTTCTGAAGAAGAATATAAATATCCGGGGCCTAAACCGCAGACACGCGTAGCCGCGCTCGTTATGATGGCAGATGCTGTTGAGGCTGCGTCAAAGGTTTTAAATGATTCTACGCCTGCAAGAGTTTCCGCGCTTGTTGACAAGATAATAAACCATATATTCCTTGAAGGACAGCTTGACGAATGCGAACTCACGCTGAAAGACATCTCAGAGATAAAGAAGCACTTCTCATATATACTCACAGGAATCCTGCACAAGAGAATAGATTACCCGGGGTTTAATTTTAACGGCGGCTCTTCAAAATTTCAATAAGCACAACGGCAGATTAATGAAGGTTCTAATACAGAACAGGCAAAAACCGACAAAAATAAACCAGCAAAAGATAAAGCGTGATTCAGCGGCATTGCTCCGGCTTCTCGGGCTGAAAGATGCAGAACTAAGCATGCTTTTTGTAAATGACCGCCAGATGAAGGAGTTGAACCATAAATACCGCGGCATTGACAGGACTACGGATGTGCTCTCATTTCCGCAGCATAGTGCCAAAGTAAATGAGAAGAAGGGGGACTATGGGACTAAGGAACTATTGCTCGGTGATGTTGTGATAAACCTTCAGGCGGCAAAGAGACAGGCGCCTAAGCATGGACTTACATTTAATGAAGAGTTCAGATGGCTTCTTGTTCATGGAATTCTTCACCTGATCGGATATGACCATGAAAGGAGCAAATACGCTGAGAGGAAAATGCGGACAATGGAAAGGGATTTATTGGCGTGCATTTGATTAAGAAAGGATAAAAACTGATGCTTGCAAAACGCATAATCCCATGCCTTGATGTTAAGGACGGAAGGGTTGTAAAAGGCGTAAGCTTTGTCAATCTCAGGGATGCAGGAGATCCTGTTGAGAATGCGATCTTTTATGATGAGCAGGGCGCTGATGAACTCGTATTCCTTGATATAACAGCATCTCATGAGAAAAGGCAGATAATACGTGATGTTGTTGAAAGGACTGCAAACGATGTCTTCATGCCGCTTACAGTCGGCGGAGGAATCGGCGCTCTTGATGATATAAGACAGCTTCTGAAATCAGGATGCGATAAGGTTTCTGTGAATACATCTGCTGTAAGAGACCCTCATTTTGTAAGCCGCGCAGCAGAGAGATTCGGAAGCCAGTGCATCGTTGTTGCAATTGATGCGAAGCTTGTTACAAAAGAGATGACATTTACAGAAGGAGAGAAATGGTTTAACGATAAATCTTTCAGAGGAGTCTTGCTCGGAGATTTAAATGAAGGATTGACATGGGCGATATCTACACACGGCGGAAGAAAGATGAAAAGCATTGATGCAGTTCAATGGGCAAAGAAGATGGAGGAATTAGGCGCAGGCGAGATACTTCTTACAAGTATGAACAGGGACGGCACAAAGGACGGATATGACATTGAGCTTACAAAGGCGATTTCGGAGGCTGTGTCAATTCCTGTTATCGCCTCAGGCGGCGCAGGCAATTTGGAGCATCTCTACGAAGGGCTTGTGCTTGGTAAGGCTGATGCTGTATTGGCAGCATCCATATTTCACTACAGAGAATATACAATTAAAGAGGCAAAAGAGTATCTGAAACAAAAGGGCGTAGCTGTAAGGCTCTAAGCCGGTAACGCTGCTTTTTTCTTCTCTGGCATCTGTATCCTATATTTTTCAATCATCCCTTCTGTTGCAGGGCTTACCGTAACGCTAAATTTCTTGCTTTTCAAATGAAAAGCCACATCAACGGACGGAAGATGTTTTGCGTCAGAATACCTTGCGCATATTGCTGCTGCAAGGTTAATGAAATCTTGAGAGCCATCGCCTGTGAGGAGTGTTACCGGGCTTCCGAAGTTTTCAACGCTTAAGATATAATCCCCTTCTCCTGCAAGGGACTCTATATTATCATTGTCTTTCTCATCCCTTCCGACAATTGCCTTGCATGACGGAGATAATCTGAAATGCCTTCCTGCTCTTAAGAGGTGCAAATCTTTCAAAGAGGGATTCGGATTATAATTCAAAAGCTCTCTAAGCCTGAAAGAGTAATTCGGCTCTGTAAGCAGACAGCCGCCGGCAGGCATCGGGTAGTCTGTAAGTCCGAACTCTTTTGCAAGCGCCATCTGCTGTTTCCTTGAGCGGCCGTTAAACGCATGAAGCTTATCACTGTCAACAATACCGTTTATTTCAGGAATGGTGGGTTCAAACAGCTTTGCGCTCAAAGGCCTGAGGACAATTCCTGACACGCCGGCTTTTTTATCAATCATGGCAAGCGTATTTCTCATCTGGCTCATCGGCCTTTGTCCTATCACTTCGCCTGTAATTATAAAATTAAATCCGGTTATATTCATTAATTCCTTTGCCTCTTTGAGCATAAGAATCCTGCAGTCAATGCAAGGGTTCATATTTCTGCCGTACCCGTATTTCGGATTTTTCACAATGCTGATGAACTTATCACCGAGATGGCAGAGTTTCATCCGAAATGCGTGAGGAATGTTATGGCAGTGACATCTATCCCCTGCCTGAGCATTGTGAGGATTGCAAGGGTGCTGTCAAGACCTCCTGAAAAAAGCGCTATTGCCTTTGCCATAGTTTTATTCTTTTTCACCCTAATCTATGTTCTCTTCGGAACTCATTTAATGCTATGCTGTTAATTATCCTGACTACTTCTTTATGCACTGCCTCAATGCCCCTTGATGCCTTTACCAATTTTATTCTCTTCGGTTCTTTGGCCGCGAGTTTGAGAAAACCTTCCCTGACTTTTTTGTGAAACTTTACATCCTCAAGTTCAAGCCTGTCCACTTTATTGATATGTTTGTTTCTCATAAGACCGGTCTCAACATCAAGGTCAAGAAGTATTGATAGATCCGGCCTCATCCTGCCTGTTGCAATCCTGTCAAGAGAGTCTATCAGCTTAAGGCTTATGCCCCTGCCATAGCCCTGATACGCAGCGGTAGAGTCGCTGAAACGGTCTGTAATGACAATGTTCCCTTTGGCGAGTGCAGGAGTAATTTTTTCTTTTATATGCTGGATTCTGGCAGCGTTATAAAGCAAAAGCTCTGTAAGATAGTCCATCTCCTTATGCTTGGTTGAAAGCAGCACCTTTCTTATCTGAAGGCTTATCGGAGTGCCGCCCGGCTCCTCTGTGAGAACAGTCTTGCGCCCTTTTTTTGCGAGATATTCGGACAGCAGCCTTGCCTGTGTGGATTTGCCGGTGCCTTCTATTCCCTCAAAGGATATAAAGACTCCCCTTCCCAGCTTTTGTTTTATGCCTTTCATTTTGAATACGCCTCTTTGAGATGCATAAGTATCTGGAATATCTTTAATGCCTCCTCAATGCTCCTTGAGCCTGCACCGCATGACGGCGTAAGGATTATCCTTGAAAGAATAAGGTCTGATGAGATTGCCTTTGACATCTTTTCTATTTTCAGGTCAAATTGTTTTCTTATCGAATCGTAAGTTTCATGCCTTATCGCATCGGTTGTCGGCACAATCCCCCATGCAAGGCAGCCTCCTCTTTCAAGGAATCTGTCAACATCACTGCGATACATCAGGAGCGTGTCAAAATACCCGTATGCGTCAAAGTTCAGGATATCTATGCCTGTTCCCATCACACACGGCCAGTCAGCATTTCCGCAGCAGTGTATGCCTGAAATGCCTCCATTGTCTTTTATGGTATCTGAAGCCTCTCTTATAAGCCTCATTGCATCATTAGAGTTTACGCCAAGATAGGCTGTGCTGCCGAGAGCAGAGAGTATCGGCTCATCAAGAAATATAATCACATTATCTGCAAACTGCTTAAGCAGGCCTATCTGCCATCTGATTTTTGCCTTAAGAAGCATAAGCGCTATTTCCCTGAGTTCCTCATCAAAATAAACCGGCCTTCCATCCGCATCTTTTAGCCCAAGACTAAAGGTCAGAGGCCCTGTTACATGTCCCTTGAGAAACCCAAAAGGCGCTTTAATCATTTTGAGAAATGTATGAAGCCCTTTTCCATAATCATCGGAGATTGCAATCCTGCTGTCATCAGTGCATGACTCATAGAACCTTTCAAGCTCATCGCTCTTGTTTCTTTCAATCCAGACCAGTTCTTTTTCTGCATCTATCCTGATATAAGGCATTCCTTCGGAGTACTGAGGTATCATCCACTCCCTGAAGGACATCTTGGGAAGCTGAGGCCAGAAAGGGATGTCAAAAGTTTTGAGGATGAGCCTGCACGCTTCTTCGGCATCTTTGTGCGGAAGGCTTCCGATTCCTGTTGTTGAGAATAGCTTTGGCAGCATCTAAGAATGATACATTATTGACTGAATTTGTTTCAAATAAAGAGCAGGTTGCTATTATAGATTTAAATAGGCTCCGTGTCTTTGCCTTTGACTATTTTAAAAAGAGTTGCCTAATTACTGAGCATGAACAACTATCCCCTTTAATTACTCTTGGGGTAATTTTCTATTGGACATCAACATTTATTTTTGTTATGCTTTTAAAAGGAAGCTGATATAGACTGTAGAGGAGGCACTATGGAGATAGATACTCTTTTTGACATTTTTAAGATAGCAATAGACAATGAACATGAGGCTCATGAATTTTACAAAAACGCAGCAACCAGCACCTTAGATTCAGATGCAAAAAAGCTCTTTGAGAATTTAGCGGTTGTGGAATTACAACATGAGCATCTACTAGAAGAAAAATACAGAGATATGAAGGAACGGCTTTCTCCACCCCGCAAAGCTTAACACTATCATGGGCAAAAAAATGGGGGAAAGGGAGCGGTTGTAAATAATTCCTTTTTCACGCTTTCAAAATACAAAAATCCTCATGCCCCGAATTTTATGTAGTTCTCCCAGTAACCAAACAGTTCCTTTGTTGCCTTAATGTCTCCGAGGCAGTATCTTGCAATATCAAGATACCTCTTATCCGCAAACAGGTTTTTAATCTCATATCCTGTTATGCCTTCTTCTTTCGGGCTCTTTATGCCAAAAGTCTTGCACCACATATCAAGGCTGAACCTGCGCCTTGATGCGCCGTAAAATGTAAGCTGGTCAAGGAGGTCTATGTGAGCGCCGTTGTACCTGTTGGGCATAAGGTCTTTTGTAGGCTTTATCTTATGAACAGCAGAGCGGATTAGTATGAACGGGCAGTCAAATCCCCTCCCGTTGAATGTGATTATCTCTCTATAGCTTTTAACTGTATTCCAGAACTTTTCAAGAATTTCCTTTTCTGTTCCTGTTTCAAATTTTATCCCGTTCTCTTCAAAAGGAGTGATTTGTGTTTCAGACGACTGGAAATACACCGCGCCTTTGTCTGTATCAGGATTAATAATGCCTATGGTGATGATTTCGCCTGTTAAGGGATAGAATGAAAGGCTTTCCTTTACATCCTTGATATCTTCTTCTGTCTCTGCCCAGCGAAGCAGGTATTCCTGAGTGCTCTTTTCAAGGGAATCAAAGTCCTTGCCGCTTGTCTCTATGTCAAAAATTATGCGGGACATTGCTTAATAAGTTAAGAGTTGAAAGTTTAGAGTTAAGAGTTTCCTGACTTCTAATTTTAAACTTTTAACTCTTGCTATGCTGCCTTGGGCAGTTCCTTAAAAACCTTCCATGTCTTAAGAAGGTCTATTGCCCTCTGGAGCTGAATGTCTTCTTTTTCGTCGACCTCCAGCGGCGCTGTTTCTTCGGGTGTCTTTTGCTTTTCCTCAAGCTGGTCGTTTTTTAGATGCCTTTCAAGGTCCTTCTCTCTTACCACAGTCTGTTCTTTTGCCCCGTTTTTCTGTTCCAGCTTCACAATAATATCAGGCGTAATTCCTGTTGATTGAATAGATATGCCTTTTGGCGTATAGTAGCGCGCTGTTGTAAGTCTTAACCCTGAGCCGTCGCTTAGAGGTACAACGCTCTGAACAGAGCCCTTTCCGAAAGTCTGCACCCCGAGGATAACAGCCCTGTTCCAGTCTTTAAGCGCTCCTGCAACAATCTCAGAGGCGCTCGCGCTTCCCTGATTTACAAGGACAATCAGCGGGATAGTGCTGAACATCTTTGCCTTCGTTGCTTCCTGCTCAGAACCCTTGCTGTCTTCTGTCTGATACTCTGCTTTTTCACCGTTCCTGCCCTTTATGGATACAACAACCTTGCCTGCCGGTAGAAACTGACTTGAAATATCGACAGCGCTGTTTAAAAGTCCGCCCGGATTGTTCCTGAGGTCAAGGATAAGGGAAGTTATATTCTTCTTCTCAAGGTCAGAAAGGGCGGCTTCAAGATCATACGCAGTGCGTTCCTGAAACTGGCTTACCTTCACATAGCCGATATTATTTTCTATGACCTTGGATTTCACGCTCTTCACTTTTATTACATCTCTCATAATCGTGAAGTCTTTTGTATCTTTCCAGCCCTCACGCATAATTGTAATCGCTACGGAAGTGCCTTTTAGCCCGCGCATCTTGCTGACAGCGTCTTGCAACCCCATATCTCTTGTTGACTCTCCGTTGATCTTTATTATTTTATCTCCTGCCTTTATCCCTGCATTATAAGCCGGCGTATCTTCAATAGGAGCTATTACGGTCAGAACCCCATCCTTTAGTCCTATCTGTATCCCGATTCCTCCGAACTCGCCTTTTGTGTCAAGCTGCATATCCTTATATACCTCTGGAGGCATGAAAGCTGAGTGAGGGTCAAGCGAATTAAGCATTCCTTTTATTGCACCGTAGATCAAATCTTTTGTCTTTGCCTCTTCCACATAATTCTTCTTAACAATAGAAAGCACCTCTGTGAATACCTTAAGATACTCATAGCTGTCGCCCTCGGCGCGCATGCTCCCGATTGATAGCCTGCCTATAAAAACGCCGCTCAAGGCAACTGTCAGAATAATCACCCAAGTTAAAATAAGTCTTTTCTTTTTCATTCTCTCCTTAACCCCCATTTCCTCCCTTACAGGTGTCAAAAAACTATCTCTTCTTTAACCACTGCATAGGGTCAAGCGGTTTCCCCTTATATCTTACCTCAAAATACAGGCCCGGCGCATTCAGGGTTCCTGATTCCCCGACCTTGCCTATGGCCTGTTGTCTTTTTATTATATCTCCAACCTTATAAAAAATCTCGGCTAAATTTGCATATAGGGTATGATAGCCTTCCCCATGACTTATTATAACAAGCTGGCCGTAACCTTTGAACCAATCGGCAAATACAACTTTACCGCTATGCACTACCTTTGCTGAGGTATTGTCATCTGCTTTAATATGTATGCCGTTTCTGAATACCGGCGTGTTGAACTGAGGGTCTTTCTGCGCCCCGTACGGGATTACAACCTTCCCGTTGACAGGCCAGTCCAGCTTCCCCTTCAGATCATGAAAGCCCTTTGCGGCATATGCCTCAGCTTCCTCAGAATGCCTTATTATCTCCATAAGCCTGTTGGAAGCCTCTTTTAATTCCTTCAGCATTTTTTCGTAAGAAGATTTTTCCTTTCTTACAGAGGACAGAAGCATTTCTTTGCCCTTTTTCTTTTCTGCGATTGTCTTCTCGTTTGCCTGTATCTTTTCCTCGCTCTTTTTTAGTTCGGCGTGCAGCGTCTTTAAACGGCTTTCCTGCTCCGCAAGATTTTTTATAGTCTCTTTATAGCTGTCAAGCATCTTATGGTCGTACCCTGCCAGTTCCTTTATATACCTCCACCTTCTCATCAGCTGAGCTATGTCTTCCGAGGTTGAAAGCAGAATCACAACATCGCCTGAATACCCATACCTCTGCATAACGCGAAGTTTCCTCTTAAGCCACTCCGCCTGCCTTTCGAGCTTTGCTCTGTTTACCGATATGTCTGCCTCAACCTTGCGTATCTCATTTTCCGTAACTTTCCGCTTTCCAATGTATTTTCTTAACTCCGCATGGGTCTGGCTGAGGTCCTTATTCGTCCTGTCGAGTTCTTCAAGGACCGAATGCTCCATCTTCTTGGCTTTCTCAAGTTTTTCCTTGTGGGTATCTATTTCTTTTTGAAGGTTCTTAAATTCTTCCTTCGGATCTTTTGCAGCAGAAGCGATATTAGTGAACAGTGAACAGTGAATTGTAAACAGTAAGATTAATGCAAGGCGCATGATGCATGATGCATGATGCATGATAAAAAGATGTCCTGTGTCTTTGTATCCTGTATCTTGCATTTTTTTTCAGGAGAATCTTATTCTTCCCAGTGCAATTACAGCGCCTCCTATGCCTAACAGCAATCCGACAATAGGAAGGGCAGGAAAAGTTTCAAATGGGAACACAAGGATTTTCAGTATTGGGATAGTAGCGGTAACCTTATAGAACAGCACATGGTAAAATGCGAGCGCGGCTGCCATGCTTGCAATCCCGCCGAACATCCCGAGCACGCTCCCCTCTATAACAAAGGGCGCACGTATGAATCCCCTTGTTGCGCCAAGAAGTTTAAATGTTTCTATTTCTTCTTTTCTCCTATAAAACGCAATCTTTATGGTGCTGTAACATACAAAAATCACTCCTGCCGACATTATGATAATAAGAGATAAACTGCCTGCCTTTGCCATTCCTTTGATAGAGTGGATGGAATTAAGGAATTGTTCGCCGTACTCCACTTCTGCAATGCTTTTTATTTTTTTAATCTCTGCGGCAAACTTTTTAACGCTTGCGATATTGACAGATTCTTTCTTAAGCTTAATCTCAATTGATGCGGGGAGAGGGTTTTCGTCAATGCCTTCAAGAATATAATCTGCATTCTTTAAAACGCCTTTTAATTCCTCCAGCGCCTTATCCTTTGCTATATATCTTGCCTGTTCAACGGCATTATTCTTTTTCAGTTGTGCAATTATGCTTCCTGTTTCCTGCTCTGACAGCCCGTCATTCAGGTAAAGCATTACGGAGAACCTTGCTGGAAGTCTTTTTGTTGCAAGGTCTATGTTATAAACAACAAAAAGCGTGAGTGTAATCATAAACAGCCCTGCCGCTATTGTCAGTACTGAGAGGAGATTTATCCACTTTTCACGCCATAAACTCTGGAGGGCAAGTCTGAACGAATATAAAAGATACATTATCCTATCTCCTCTCCGACTATATTGCCGCTGTCAATTCTGAATACTCTCCGTCCTGTATTCCTGTAAAGTTCCCTGTTATGTGTAGCGATAACAACTGTAGTTCCCCTTGCGTTTATCTCTTTAAACAAGCGAGTAATTCCTGCCGCAGTGTCTGGGTCAAGGTTGCCTGTCGGCTCATCGGCGAGAAGGATGGTCGGCTCTCCGACTATTGCGCGCGCAATAACTACTCTCTGCTGTTCTCCGCCTGAAAGCGCCTGCGGGAAACTGTCCGCCTTATGCCTTAAATTCACCATCTTCAGTATTTCCATAACCCAATCCTGTATCTCGCTGTCCAGCATGCCTCGTATGCGCAAGGCTATGGCAACATTGTCAAAAACATTCCTGTTGTCAAGAAGCCGGAAGTCCTGAAAGACCACCCCTATGTTTCTCCTTAGAAAAGGGATGCTTGATTCTTTAAGTTTGCTCAGATCCCATTCTGCTATGGTTACACTGCCCTCATCAGGTTTTTCCGAAAGATAGATAATCTTAAGGAGCGTGGATTTTCCTGCGCCGCTCGGCCCTGTCATAAAAATCATTTCGCCTTTTTCTACGGAAAAAGTTATATTTTTAATCGCTGCCTGCCGCTCATAAAACTTAGTGACATTGGAAAAATGTATCATAATTTATCTCTTCAATCCTTGCTTAACAGTCCTTACAATATCATCTGCTGTCAACCCGTATAATTTCATCAGTTCGTCAGAAGGTCCTGAACAGCCGAATGTGTCCTTAATCCCGATTCTTTTTACAGGCACAGGATAATTCTCCGCGAGGAATTCACACACTGCTCCACCGAGCCCGCCTATAACAGAATGCTCCTCTGCTGTTACAATTAATCCTGACGCCTTTGCAGCCTCAATAACTGCATCATTGTCCAACGGCTTGACAGTGGGCATATTTATTACACCGGCATCAATCCCCTCTTTTTTCAGCATCTCCATTGCATCAAGCGAAACAGAAACCATTATGCCTGCTGCGATTATATTTGCATCTTTTCCTATATGGAATCTATACGCCTTGCCTATTGTGAATTTATAGTCATCAGGCATAACCACAGGCACCTTTGACCTTCCAAGCCTGACATAAACAGGCCCGTAAAAATCAGCTATTGCCTCAATGACCTGTTTTGTCTCTATCCCGTCTGCAGGTACAATCACAGTCATGTTAGGAAGGACTCTCATAAGGGCAATGTCTTCTATTGCCTGATGCGATGCGCCATCCTCGGCAACGGTAATCCCACTGTGAGTTGCAACGAGCTTCACATTCAGGCTTGAGTAAGAGATGGTCTGTCTTATCTGCTCCCACGCCCGGCCTGTCTCAAAAACAGCAAAGGTAGAAGCAAAAGGCAGCTTGCCTGTAAGCGAAAGGCCGCTCGCTGTGCCGATTAAATCCTGCTCTGAAATTCCGATATTATAAAATCTCTCTGGGAAAACCTTTGCAAACTTTGCTGTCTTTGTAGAACCTGAGAGGTCTGCGTCAAGCACAACAACCTCTTTCCTTTTTTTGCCAAGTTCAAGAAGCGCATCTCCGTATGCGTCCCTTGTCGCTATTCTTTCACCCATTATTCTAACTCCTTTAACGCTCTTTCCAACTCCTCTGACGTGGGAGCCATGCCATGATACTGCACCTTCCCTTCAAAAAAGGAGACTCCTTTCCCCTTTACTGTTCTTGCAACTATCATAGTTGGTTTCTCTTTTATTCCCTCAGCCTCGTCGAGGGCGCCAAGAATAGCCTTCATATCATGCCCATCAATGTCAATTACATGCCATCCGAATGCATTCCATTTCTCTGTAATCGGCTCAAGCGCCATTATATCGCAGCAATGCCCGTCTATCTGAAGACCATTGTTATCTATGATTGCACACACATTATCAAGCCGGTAATGGGCTGCTGTCATTGCTGCTTCCCACACCTGTCCCTCCTGAGTTTCTCCGTCTCCTAACATACAGTAAACGCGTGAATTCATGCCGTCCATCTTAAGCCCCATTGCAATCCCGTTCGCAATGGACAGCCCCTGCCCTAATGAACCCGTGGATATTTCTACGCCCGGTAATAGTTTTGAGCATGGGTGTCCCTGAAGCGGGCTTCCGATCTTGCGCAATGTCTTTAACAATGACTTATCAAAATATCCTGAGAGAGCAAGAACCGTATATAAGAGAGGAGCTGCATGTCCTTTTGAGAGTATAAATCTATCCCTCTCTTTCCATGCAGGGTCCTTGGGATTATGCTTCATCTTGGAAAAATACAGCGCAGTTGCTACATCGGCTGCTGATAGTGAGCCGCCTGTATGCCCTGACCCTGCCTCTGCAAGCATCTTCAGGATTCCAATCCTTACTGTCTTCGCCTGCTCTTTCAGAAATTCAATATCATCCGCTCTGGAAACCTGACTCACCTTTTCTTCTCCCTTTGCATGATGTAATCCAGAAGAATATCATCCAGTGTCTTGTCTTTGTTTTTTTTCATTTCAGGTTCAGCCATGTTTGCAACGCTCACCATTTCTTCTTTTTTCTCCTCTTCTTCTCCATCAACTGGATACTTCCCTGCAATCAATTCTTTGAGTATTGCCTTGTGCTGTTCCTTCATCATCTCTCTGACGCTTTTTTTGATGTCTTTGATTCCGATTAGGTGAGAATAGTTTGTTTTTTTTGAGGCAAGAATTGTGCCTTTAAAATACAGAAGTGTAACTATAATAGGGTTGTTCAATCCGCTGTCCTCTGTCTGGACATGATAAACCTTTCCCTTGTAGGTTACATTATTATTATAACCGACAAGCATCGCTATCAATATTTTCTCTAAGAGTTATAAGCCGCAACTTTCGATTATTATATTACAGCAGAGGCGGAAAATGGAAGGGAGGGGAATACTGTTAAATGTGTTTTCATACGAATATGGAGACGTTGACAGAAGTAATGTAAATGTTTTTCCCATATTCCCTCCTTTTATATTCAAATATTATTATATTTGAATATATTGTCAAGAGAAAATATCCAGCCAGACTTTTATCGCAGTGGCAGAGATAATCAGCGCAAGAATCCATCTTAAAGTCTCTATTTTGGTCTTTTTGCCTACAATTCCGCCTAATCTTGCCATTGGAATTGCACCGGCAAGAAGGGCTATAGACATGTAGAACGGCACCTGCCCTGTTGCCGCTTTTCCGATTAAGCCTGCGGTTGCAGAGAAAAGGCCTATTGCAAGCGTGCTACCAAGAGCGACTCTCAAAGGAATTTTTAACACATATAAGAGTATTGGTATTGTTATAAAGGCTCCTCCCTGTCCTACAAGACCTATTAAAAAGCCAATGATGATTCCTATAAAGATAGCTGCCGGCTTATTAAAGACAACCTTCTCTTCCGTAAGCTCATCGCAGTCATAACTCCTTGGAATAAGCATCATTATGGCAGCAATAAGCGCAAGCATGGCAAAAATAAAAAGTATGGGTTTGTCAGGGACAAGTTTTGATATAAGCGCTCCGGCAAGCGAGGATGCAAACAGCGAGGTCCCAAGCGTTAACACAAGAGGTTTATTAATAAGCCTGTTTTCATGGTAATAAAACATTGCTGAAAGAGATGCAAAAAAACCCTGCATCATCGTAATGCCTGTAATGCTTTTAACATCTATGCCTTGAAACCCAAGCAGCGGAGGCGCATAAAACAAGAGCGGGAACATGATAATTCCACCCCCTAATCCAAGGAGGCCGGACAGAAACCCAACTCAGGCTCCGACAATGAAAAGAAAAATGTTGAACGTAAACGGCATTTATTTCTCTACGTTTATTTTTCTGCCGGTATCAAAGGGTTTATCGGTAATATCTCCGATATAAGCTGCAAGTATATTTTCTTTTTGAAGAGCGCTGATTAGCTTGTCTTTTTTTTCTGCCGGCACAAATATTAAAAGCCCGCCTGATGTCTGGGCGTCGTTCATTAAAATCTTTTCTACTTCGGGAACCCCTTTGCCCCACGTGACATAGGGTTCGTAATTTTTGACATTAGTATTTGTTCCTCCAGGCACAACACCGGCATCGGCGAGCTTTATTGCATCTTCAAAATACGGGACACGGCCCGAATAAATCTGCGCACGGCATTTGCTTGCAGTGAGCACTTCATGGAGATGTCCTATAAGACCGAAACCTGTTATGTCTGTTGCGGTGCTTACGCCGATTTCAAGCATAATCTCGCTTGTCCTTTTATTCAATGTTGCCATTGAGGCTGTGAATTCCTCAATAACAGAATCACTGCACTTGCCTGCCTTTACTCCTGTGGCGATAATCCCTGTGCCTATTTTTTTTGTCAGTATTAATGCGTCTCCTGTCAGGGCTTTTGAGTTGTCAAGAATCTTCGCAGGATGTATCACTCCCATAATAGAAAATCCATATTTCGGCTCCTTATCCCTGATGGTGTGGCCTCCTATAATGGATACTCCAGCCTCCTTCATCTTATCTACACCGCCCTGCATGATTCTCTTAAGCGAAGGGAAGAACTCAGGATTATTAGGGAACATTGCTATGTTCAATGACACTAAAGGCTTTCCGCCCATTGCATATACATCTGAGAGCGAATTCGCAGCAGCAATAGAGCCAAACCAGTATGGGTCATCAACTATAGGCGTAAAGAAATCGGCTGTAAGAACGACTGCAATGTCATCTGTAATACGGTATACGCCTGCGTCATCCGCATTGGCATGACCAACCAGAACATTCGGGTCTGTTATGTCAGGCAGCTGCCCCAGCACGTGGGACAGGTCCGATGGACTGAACTTTGCTGCTCAACCTGCGCAGCTTGAAAGCTCTGTCAGCTTGATATCCATTTTGACCTCCAAATTCGAGCTAATCTATATATTAAAGCATTGGCATATATTGTCAAGCATATATTGTCAAGCATATATTGTTGACAGCGGCAGTTTTCATGCTTTTCCCTGATTTAGACTTTTGCTGCGCTAATCTTTTATAATTATCAACTATGCTTAAAGATAAAATTCTGGTGTTAGATTTTGGCTCACAGTATACCCAGCTTATTGCAAGGCGGGTGAGAGAGAACAGCGTCTACTCCGAGATATTCCCGTATAACGCACCTTTTGAAAAAATATTGGATTTTAAGCCTAAGGGGATTATCCTGTCAGGCGGGCCGTCAAGCGTCTACAGCAAGGGTTCCCCAATCCCTGGTATAAAGATATTTGATATTGGCATTCCAATCCTCGGCATATGTTATGGAATGCAGCTTATGGCTCATCTGCTTGGAGGCAGGGTTGCAAAAGCTGCAAAAAGGGAATATGGCAGAGCCGAACTCACCATAGATGATGATTCTGATTTGTTTAAAGGTATCAGTACTAATCTCCAAGCTGTTGTATGGATGAGCCACGGAGACAGAATAGAGAAATATCCTGAAGGTTTTATGCCGATAGCACATACAGAAAATTCTCCTGTGGCGGCAATGGCTGATAAAAAGAGAAACTTCTATGCGCTTCAGTTTCATCCCGAAGTTGTCCATACAGAGAAAGGCAGGGAGATAATAAAGAATTTTATTTTCAATATATGCGGCGCTAACCTAACATGGACAATGAAATCCTTTATAGAGACTGCAAAGCATGAGATAAAGGAAAAGGTGGGGAATCAAAGAGTCGTATGCGGAATAAGCGGAGGCGTTGATTCTTCTGTCACTGCTGTGCTTGTTCATGAGGCAATAGGCGATGCGCTCACTTGCATTTTTGTTGACAACGGTGTTTTAAGGGAGGACGAGGCGAAAAAAGTTGAGCGCATGCTGAAGAAAAGTTTTCACATGAAGATAAAATACGTTGATGCCTCTGAAAGATTCCTGAAAAAACTCAAAGGCGTAAAAGACCCGGAAAGAAAGAGGAAGATTATCGGCAATGAATTCATAAGGGTATTTGAAGATGAGGCGATGAAGATAAAAAATGTCGCTTTCCTTGCGCAGGGTACATTATATCCTGATGTGATTGAGAGCATGTCATTCAAAGGCCCTTCGGCAACAATAAAAAGCCATCACAATGTCGGCGGACTGCTTAAGAAGATGAAGCTGAAACTGATTGAACCTCTGAGGGAATTGTTTAAAGACGAGGTCAGAGTCCTAGGCCATGAGTTAGGGATGCCGGCTGAGACTATAAACCGCCATCCATTCCCCGGGCCCGGTCTTGCGATAAGATGCATCAGTGATGTCACAAAAGAACGGCTTGCTATTTTAAGAAAAGCGGATGTGATAGTTCTGGATGAGATAAAAAAGGCAGGGCTTTACGGAAAAATCTGGCAGGTATTTGCAGTGCTCCTCCCCGTAAAAAGCGTCGGCGTAATGGGAGATGAAAGAACGTATGACAATGTCATTGCTGTCCGGGCTGTTACGAGCGTTGACGGAATGACCGCTGACTGGGCTCAGATTCCCTATGAAGTTCTGGGACGGATATCAAACAGGATAATTAATGAAGTCAAAGGCGTAAACAGGGTTGTCTATGACATAAGCTCCAAGCCACCGAGCACAATTGAATGGGAATAAACTATGGACATCAAGACCTATCTCAGAGAGAAAAAGGAACTTATAGATTCATTTCTTAAAGAATACTTTTCTCCGAATTTTATTCCGACTGTCTTAAAAGACTCCATCACTTATTCCCTATCTGCGGGAGGAAAAAGGATAAGGCCGATACTTTGCCTTGCTGCGCATGAGGCATGCGATGGAGATTCTGAGGACATACTTGCCTTTGCATCCTCAATAGAACTCATTCACACATATTCATTGATACATGATGACCTTCCTGCAATGGACAATGATGATTTAAGGCGCGGCAAGCCGACAAACCACAAGGTATTTGGAGAGGGCATGGCGATACTTGCAGGAGATGGCCTTCTTACAGAGGCGTTTTATATGATGGCAAATTCGCTCTCAAACAAAAACATCAAAAACACGGCATTAATAAGGGCAATAAAAGATATTGCCTTTACAGCAGGCATTCATGGAATGGTCGGAGGCCAGGCGCAGGATCTCCTCTCTGAAAATGCAGAGCCTGACAAAGAGACTCTCTCTTTTATTCACAAACATAAAACAGGAGCGCTTATATCAGGCTCTTTAAGGGCAGGCGCAATCCTTGCAAATTGCGGCAAGCCTTCCCTTAATGCAATCACAAGATATGGAGAAAACATCGGGCTTGCCTTTCAGGTGATAGATGATATACTTGATGTAGAGGGTAGCACGGATGAACTCGGCAAGACCACAGGCTCTGATGCAAGAAGAAAGAAGATGACTTATCCATCAATATACGGTCTTGAAAATTCCAGAAAAAAGGCTGAAGAGTTGATAGCAGAGGCAGTCTTTTCCATTAAAGACTTCTCAGCTAAGGCAGAGCCTTTAAGAGAGATTGCCAGATACATGCTTGAGAGAAGAAGTTGAAACTCATAAAAAAAATAAAATCCCCTGATGACCTGAAAACTCTGTCAGTTGAGGAGCTGAACAGCCTTTCGGAAGAACTGCGGGAAATAATAGTAGAACGCGTATCAATTAACGGCGGACATCTCGCATCAAACCTCGGCACTGTAGAGCTTACACTGGCGCTTCAGTATGTATTCAATTCCCCTGTTGACAAGATTGTATGGGATGTAGGTCACCAGTCATATACGCACAAGCTTATCACGGGGAGGTATGAAAAATTTGAAACTATCAGAAAGTATAAAGGCATCTCAGGATTCCCTAAGATAGATGAGAGCGTTTACGATGCCTTTGGAACAGGACACAGCTCAACATCAATATCGGCAGCATTAGGAATCATAGAGGCGCGTGATAAAAAAAATGAGGCGTTTAAAGTTCTGGCTGTTATAGGCGACGGCGCACTGACTTCCGGCCTTGCGTTTGAAGGGCTGAACCACGCCGGACATCTGAAAAAAGACCTCATCGTAGTGCTGAATGACAATGAGATGTCAATCTCAAAAAACGTAGGGGCATTGTCCGCGTATTTAAACAGGATACTTACAGGAGATCTATACCAGCGATTTAAAAAGCAGACGAAATCATTTCTTGAGGGCATTCCTAAGTTTGGCGATCAGGTTACAAAGATTGCACAGAAGGCAGAAGAAACACTGAAAGGGCTATTCCTTCCGGGAATATTGTTTGAAGAACTTGGCATTAACTATGTAGGCCCCATAGACGGACATGACATTAAACTGCTGATAGAGACCTTCAGAAATATTAAAAACTCAACAGAGCCCACTTTAGTCCATGTCATCACCAAAAAAGGCAAGGGATATGAGTTCTCCGAAAAAGATCCCTGCATATTTCACGGAGTAGGGCCGTTTGAAATAGAAACCGGGTATTCTGTAAGCGATAAAGATGCGCTTTCATACAGTCAAATATTCGGCAGAGCAATTACTGAGCTTGCCGCAAACGACGAAAGAGTCATTGCCATCTCAGCGGCAATGAGAGAAGGCACAGGGCTTGAATGTTTTGAAAAAAAATTTCCCGACAGATTTTATGACGTTGGCATAGCAGAGCCTCATGCAGTAACATTCGCCGCAGGGCTCGCAGCGCAGGGATTGAGGCCTGTGGTCGCAATATATTCCACTTTCCTTCAGCGCGGTTACGATGAGATAATCCATGATGTCTGCCTCCAGAATCTGCCTGTTGTATTTGCGATTGACAGGGCAGGCATAGTTGGCGAGGACGGCCCGACACATCAGGGAGTTTTTGACATCTCTTATTTAAGGAATATCCCTAATCTTACTGTCATGGCGCCAAAGGATGATCTGGAACTCAAAGCCATGCTTGAACTTGCTTTAAAACACAACGGGCCCTCGGCAATAAGATATCCAAAAGGGAAGATACAGCCATCAACCATCAGCCATCAACCATCAGCTTTTGATATTGGAAAAGCAGAGGCATTAAAAGAAGGCTCTGACATAGCGTTGATAGCAATAGGCAATGCTGTCCATCCTGCGCTTGGTGCAGCAGACAGGCTTGAAAAAGAGGGGATAAAGGCATCAGTCATAAATGCAAGATTCATAAAGCCCATTGATAAGGAACTCATCTTTTCAGTAGCAAAAAATATAAAGCGGATAATAACAATTGAAGAGAACATGATTGCCGGAGGTTTCGGAAGTGCAGTCCTCGAATATCTGAACAGCATGGATATTCCTGATATAAAGATTAAAATCCTCGGCATACCTGATGAATTTGTAGAGCAGGGCTCACAGGCTATATTGAGGAAGAAATACGGGATTGATGAAGAGGGGATTTATCAGACCTGCAAGGCATTTCTCTCAACGCTCACATCAGTTCATTGAAAAATATTCAACTTTATTCTTCCTTGTAGTCTTGCTACAGGGCACATTGTTGTCATTGCGAGCGTAGGGTCATATTTGTATCTTTGTATTTGTTTTGTATGACCCCATTTATCAACATTTATCAATGGTATATCATTTAGAATAGATTCTTATGTGAGGCAACAGGTAGAAATTCCAAAACAAAAATATGTGTTAAAATAAAACATAAAAAGATTAATTGAGGAGAGAATATGGCGTTTGTGATTGCACTTGCAGGAAAAGGCGGGACAGGAAAGACGAGCATATCTGCCCTGACTGTAAAATATCTTGTTGAAAAAAGAAAGAAGGCTGTGCTTGCAGTTGATGCTGATAGCAATTCCTGCCTGAATGAGGCATTGGGTGTTGATGTCCATGCAACAATCGGACATCTGAGGGAGGAATCGCTCCAGACAATAAGAGGCGGGACAGAAAGGCCCGGCGGCATGTCAATGGAACAGCTATTTGACTATCAGGTTCAGCAGTCAGTAATAGAGGCAAAGGGTTTTGATTTGATGGTAATGGGAAGGCCTGAGGGCCCTGGCTGTTACTGCGCTGCTAACAATATAATCAGAAAATACACAGACAAACTCTCAGAGACTTATACCTATGTTGTCATAGACAATGAGGCTGGGATGGAACATTTAAGCAGGCGTACAACTCATAAGGTTGACCTCCTTCTGATAATAAGCGACCCGACAGTGAGAGGAATTAAAACAGCAAAAAGAATCGCTGACCTTGTCAAAGAGCTTGACCTCGATGTTGATAAGCATATGCTGATAATCAACAGGGTAACAGGCGATGAGGGCGATGATCTTAAAAAACTTGCCGAGTCTTTCGGGCTTGAAGTTGCAGGTGTTGTTCCTCAGGATAAGAATGTTTTTCAATACGACCTTCAGGGCAAAGCAATTGTGAAACTGCCGGGAGATTCACCTGCCATAAAAACTGTCTACGATATTCTTGGTAAATTTGTGTAGATAAAGGCAGGCATTAGGAATCAGTTTTAACCTTTCTCAAAAACTCTGCAATCTCTTCAGGCAGAGATGTATTGATATACATGCCTGAGCCGAGTTCAAACCCTGCTGTCTGAATTACTCTCGGCACAATGCTCAGATACCAGTGGAAATATTCAGAGCCGCTTTCCTTCGGGCTTTCAGAGCGTATGACATAGTTATAGTCCGGGTTATCCAGCCCATGATAAATCTTAGAGAGCACTGTTTTTAGATTGTATGCGAGGTCAGCTATTTCCTCATCGCTTATGTCTCCGAAAGATGCATTATGCTTTTTAGGGAATATCCATGTGTGAAACGGAGACAACGCCGCATATGGAATGAATGTCACAAAATGGTTTGTATCGAATATTATCCGCCTGCCCTCTGCAAACTCGGACTTCACAGTCGCACACATCAGACACTCTCCTGTATTGTCAAAATATCTTGTTGTCTCATCTATTCTGTCCCTTACCTGCATTGGTGTTACAGGCGTGCCTACAATCTGTGAATGGGGATGTTCGATTGATGTGCCTGCCTTCTCTCCGTTATTTTTGAAGATTATTACATGCTCTATTCTGGGATCGTTATAGATGTCAAGAAAACGGTTTTTGTAAATCCTTAAAATATCAGCTACATCCTCTGCAGGCATAAGTGCTGTTGGTGTATTGTGGAGGGCTGACTCTATTATTACTTCGTGCTTTCCGACACCAGTGACAAGATGCTTCAATCCTTCGTTTATCCGCTTTCTTTCCCCTTCAAAGCTCAGCGCGGAAAACTTATTAGGCGTTACCCTTATCTTCCAGCTCCCGTCAGAAGACACCTTCATTATTTCTCCGGGGGTTTTGTCTTCATTCCCGGGGCAGAAAGGGCAGCTTTTGTCATGGTCAGGCAGATATTTTTTGTCTCTTTTCTGGCGGAATTCATCAGGCCGTTTTGCCCGCTCGGTTGCGATTATTACCCACTCTCTTGTTATAAGGTTTAATCTGAGTTCAGGCATACTATAAGCATATCACAACGATAATGCCTTTATAAGGCTCTCAATATCTTCAGCAGTATGAGCGGCTGTTACTGTTATTCTTATCCGAGGCTCTCTTACAGACGGTGGTCTTATTGCAGGGGCTAAGATGCCGTTTTCCATAAGATGTTGCGATATTTGCAGTGCTTCTTCAACTGTTCCTGTCCTGACAGGGATAATCGGAGTTTCGCTTCCCATTATATCGTACCCGAGTTTTGTAATTCCGTGAACAGCCTGTTCTCTGTTTGTCCACAGTTTATTAACGAGTTCTGGTTCTTTTTCTATAACCTCTAATGCGGCAATTGAGGCTGCGGCAACGCATGAAGGCAGGGCTGTGGAAAATATAAAACTTCTTGCAGTATTCAGTATCCACTCTATAGTGTCTTTGTTTCCGGCAGCGAATGCTCCGAATGAACCCAGTGCCTTTGAGAAAGTTCCCATCTGTATAATCCACGGCTCTGATTTTATGCCAAAATGCGCGAGTGCGCCTTTCCCCTGACCAAGAACGCCTGTGCCGTGAGCATCGTCTATATAGAGCAGAAAGTTAGGAATTGAGAGTGTAGAGTTAAGAGTTAAGCAAAGCTCATAAATATCTTTTAACGGAGCGATATCGCCGTCCATGCTAAACACAGAATCTGTGATGATTATTTCCCTTTTTACTTTTTCTTTTTTTATCAATTCTGAAAGATGCCCTATGTCTTTATGTCTGTAAATTATTTTCTTTGCCCTGCTCAGCCTGCATCCGTCAACTATGCTTGCATGGTTGAGTTCATCGCTGAATATAACATCTCCTTCATCAGCAATTGCAGGGATTATCCCTGTATTTGCCGAATAGCCTGAATTGAAGATAAGGGCTGATTCTGTTCCCTTGAATTCTGCTGTCTTTTTTTCAAGTTCATCGTGAAGGATGCTTCCTCCGCAGAGAAGCCTTGATGCGCCTGAGCCGAAACCGAATGTCTCAATAGCTTTCCTTGAGGATTCAATCAAGCGGGGTTGGCTTGCAAGTCCGAGATAGTCGTTTGATGAGAAATTTATGTAGTTTTTCCCGTTCATTGATATTCGTGAACCCTGTGGAGAATTGTGGTTTTTAATCTCACGCAGGAGGTTTTTTTCTTTAAGGCGGATGAGTGATTCGGAGAACATTTCTGCTATTATACCTCACAAATTAGGAAAACGTATAATACGATTTTAAAAATTCTTCCTGAGGTTTAAGCCCTTTCCTTGACAAAAGAAAAAAATATGTGATAAATTGCATCGTTTCCACTTTTGATTATCAAATAAATTTTTTATCAGAAAGAACAGGGCATAGCAATGTTAGAACTGAATAAATGGTTTTTTGTCCTCCTCATAAACTTTCTTGGTTTGCTCTATATACTGAATAAAATTCTTTTCAGGCCGCTCCTCAAACTTTTTAAAGAAAGGCAAGACAGCATAAATGGCGCGCTTGGTTCTGCAAAGGATATGTCTCAAAAGAAAGACGATACTCTTGCAAGGCTGAATAAAGATTTAACTGATGCCAGAGATAAGGCGAAAGAGGCGTTTGAATCCCTTAGGGCAGAAGGCGGAAATAAGCAGAGGGAACTGTTTTCAGACGCCGAGGTAGAGGCAACAGGAATGCTTCGGAAGGCGAGGACAGAACTTAGGGCAGAGGCTGAAAAGGCAAGGCAGGCGCTAAGGGCTGATGTAGATAAATTCTCAGATGAAATCGTAAGGAAATTGTTAAAGGTATGAGAAAAGTTCAAAGTTCAAAAACTGACAACTCGTCACTTGTTACTCGTCACTCGTTAATCATTTTAGCATTCTGTATCCTGTATCTTGCATCTGCTGCGGTTGTTCATGCAAGCGGCGGAGGTGAAGAAGGCACTTCTGTAATACTGAAAGATTACCTCTGGAAGATTATAAATTTTGGAATTTTGTTTTTTATCATTTTCAAATTCGGCAAAAAGCCTCTACAGGATTTTCTGAAAAAGAGGACAGAACTTATAGAGAAGAGCCTCAAGGAAGCAAGGGAGGCAAAGGAACTAGCCCAGAAAGCCCTCGCAGAGGTTGAAGAAAGGCTTAAAGCAAGGGACAGAGAAATAGGGGAAATTGTTTCATCAGCAAAAGAGTCGGGAGAAAAGGAGAAAGGGCGGCTTATTGAAGAAGGCAGCAGGATGAAAGAAAAGATACTTGAGCAGGCAAGGACTAATATAGCGTATGAGGTTAAAAGGGCTAAGGAAACAATAATGGAAGAGGCATCTGCCATTGCAATAGAACTTGCAGAAAAAAAACTTAAAGAAAAACTTACTAAAGAAGAGCAGCTTAAGCTGCTTGAAGAATCTATAGCAAAGATAGAAGGCAAAAATTGAAGCCGGCAAAAGAAGCTAAAAAATACGCAAAGACTCTTATAAATGTTGTAAGCATTGATGGCATGCCTCAGGCACTGGCCGAGCTTGCCGCGATAGAAAACATGATGCTTAAGAGCTCTGATTTTAAGAGCTTGTTGTTAAACCCCGCATTTTCTCAGTCTGACAGGGAAAAGGCATTGAAGCAGATGGCAGAGAGCGCGGGGTTTTCTGAAAAGGTCGTCAGGTTTGTGATGCATCTTTCAGAGTTCAGGATAATTGCTGCTCTGTCTGAAATAATTAAGATAGCCACTGCCATTTATCTTGAAAAGAAAGGGCGTGCGAAGGCTACTGTTTTAACTTCTATAGAGATGAGCAAAGATTATGAGGAGAGGCTTAAGCGTTCATTAAATAAATTGACGGAAAGGGATGTGGACATAGAATTTGTTATGGAGCCTGCTTTGCTTGGAGGAATCCTTGTAAAGGTAGGCAGCACGATGTATGACACAAGTATAAAAGGCCAGTTGAGGCTTTTAAAGAATGAGCTTATAAAGGGGTGAGGTGAGAGAATGGAAATCAAAGTAGATGAGATAAGTGAACTTCTAAGAAAACAGATAACAGATTTTGAAAAGAAGGTTGATGTCAGCGAGATTGGCACAGTCGTCTCAGTTGGCGACGGTATAGCGAGAATTTACGGGCTTGACAAATGCATGTCTTCGGAGCTTCTCGAATTTCCGAATAATGTTATGGGAATGGCGCTCAACCTTGAGGAAGATACAGTAGGAGCGGTTCTCTTCGGAGAGGACTCGTTTATTCATGAAGGCGATATTGTTAAACGCACAGGCAGGATTATGTCTGTTCCTGTAGGAGAGGCAATGAGGGGAAGGGTTGTCAATGCTATAGGACAGCCGATTGACGGAAAAGGACCTATTAACACAAAAGATTTCAGGATTGTTGATGTGGTTGCTCCCGGAATAGTTGACAGACAACCTGTAAGCGAGCCTATGCAGACAGGCCTTAAGGCAATTGATTCCATGATACCTATTGGAAGAGGGCAGAGAGAGCTAATAATTGGCGACCGCCAGACAGGAAAGACGGCTATAGCAATAGATGCAATCATAAATCAGAAGGGCGGAGACGTTACATGCATATATGTTGCGGTCGGCCAGAAGCGTTCAAATGTAGCGCGTGTCATGAAGACTCTGGAAGAAAATGGTGCGATGGAGCACACAATCATAGTTTCCGCAACAGCAAGCGAGCCCGCACCATTGCAGTATATTGCTCCATACACAGGATGCTCAATAGGCGAGTATTTCAGGGATAACGGCAAACATGCATTGATAATATACGATGACCTAAGCAAACAGGCTACAGCGTACAGGCAGTTGTCACTGCTTCTCAGGCGTCCGCCAGGACGTGAGGCATTCCCCGGAGATGTTTTCTACCTGCATTCAAGGCTTCTTGAAAGGGCTGCTAAACTTTCCAAAGAACTAGGAGGCGGTTCGCTGACAGCGCTTCCTATAATAGAGACACAGGCCGGCGACGTTTCAGGTTATATCCCGACAAATGTTATCTCTATCACAGATGGCCAGATATATCTTGAGCCTGAGCTTTTCTATGCAGGCATAAGGCCTGCTGTTAACGTAGGCCTCTCTGTCAGCCGTGTCGGCGGTGCCGCACAGACAAAGGCAATGAAGCAGGTTGCAGGCACACTCAGGCTTGACCTTGCGCAGTTCAGGGAGCTTGCCGCATTCGCACAGTTCGGAAGCGACCTTGACAAGGCAACACTGGCACAGATAGAGAGAGGCAAAAGGATGGTCGAACTTCTGAAGCAGGACCAGTTTGTGCCTATGACAATGATAGAGCAGGTTCTGGTTCTTTTTGCCGCGACACAGGGATTCATTGATGATATCCCCGTGGAATCAGTCAAGAAGTTTGAGCAGGAATTCCTGCGCTATATGAATGACCGCAAGGCGGATATCAAGAAGGAGCTTGGAGAAAAGAAGGCTATTGATGATGCCCTCAAGGCAAAACTAATCGCGGCAGTGGAAGATTTCAAGAAAGGATTCCGGGCGTAAAATGCCGACTTTAAGAGATATCAAGAGAAGGATAAAGGCTGTTCATAGCACCAGCAAGATAACGAAGGCTATGAAGATGGTTGCTGCTTCCAAGTTCAGAAAGGCACAGCAGAGGATGTTTGAGCTGAGGCCATATGCTGACAGGATGAGCGCTGTACTTTCAAGTCTTGCAGGCAGCGCGGAGAGCGAGATACATCCTCTGCTTGCGGTAAGACCCAGAAAGAATGTGGACATCATTGTTCTTACAAGCGACAGGGGGCTCTGCGGCGCCTTTAATTCTAATATACTGAGGGTTGCTTCAAAACACATATCGCATCTGAGGAAAGAGGGATTTGAAGTTAATGTCAGCGCTATCGGAAGAAAGGCGGTTGACTATTTCAAAAGGAGAAATGTCCCTCTGAAAAAAAGCTGGGTAGGGATTTCAGGAAGAATTTCATATGCAAATGCCCAGGAAATAGCAACGGATATTATCGAGCGCTATACAAATGAGGCCACCGATGAAATTATTCTTGCATACAATGAGTTTAAATCAGTTGCTGCACAAAAGGTTGTTGTCACTAGGCTTCTCCCATTGGCGTCAATAGAGGCAGCGGTGGGAACACTGCCTGTTTTTAATTTCATATATGAACCTTCAAAGGAAAATATATTCAATAATCTGCTTCCTAAGAATGTTGAGATACAGCTTTTCAGGGCATTGCTTGAATCACAGGCATCGGAAGAGGCTGCAAGGATGTCCGCAATGGAGAATGCGACAAAGGCTGCTAATGATATGATAAACAGTCTGACGCTGCAGTTTAATAAGGCAAGACAGGCATCAATTACCAAAGAACTTATGGATATAGTCGGCGGCGTTGAGGCTTTAAAAGGGTAATTTGAGATTTGAAATTTGAAATTATATTCGGGGGTATAGAATGAGTAATATTGGAAAAGTCTCACAGGTTATAGGTGCAGTCGTTGATGTTGAATTTGAAGGGAAACTGCCAGAAATCCTGAATGCGGTAACAGTGGACCAGAAAGGGGATGCCTCAAAGGGGATCCCTGATATTAAGATAACATTGGAGGTAGCATCACATCTTGGCGACAACAAGGCCAGAACAGTTGCAATGTCAGCAACAGACGGACTTGTAAGAGGAATGCCTGTAGTTGACACAGGCCAGCCTATCACTGTTCCTGTTGGGAAGGCAGTACTGGGAAGAATACTTAATGTCATAGGGGAAGGTGTTGATAATCTCGGTCCTGTAAAAGCAGAGCAGAGATTGCCGATTCATAGGACAGCGCCTGATTTTAGCGAACAGGAACCGACTACACAGGTTTTTGAGACAGGTGTTAAGGTTTTTGACCTCCTTGTCCCATTCGTCAGAGGCGGTAAAATGGGAATGTTCGGCGGCGCAGGTGTCGGCAAGACAGTTGTTATCATGGAGATGATTCACAACATTGCAATGAAACACGGCGGTGTTTCTGTTTTTGCAGGTGTCGGTGAAAGGACAAGAGAAGGGAATGACCTTTACGGCGAGATGAAGCATTCAGGCGTTCTCGAAAAAGTCGCGCTTATTTACGGACAGATGAACGAGCCTCCCGGAGCAAGGGCAAGGGTTGCGCTTACAGCCCTTACATGCGCAGAGTACTTCAGGGATGAGGGGCAGGACGTTCTGATATTTATAGACAACATATTCAGATATACGCTTGCCGGCGCAGAGCTTTCAGCTCTTCTTGGAAGAATGCCTTCCGCTGTCGGATACCAGCCGACACTCGGAACCGACATGGGAATTTTGCAGGAGAGGATTACAACAACAAAGAAAGGCGCAATCACTTCAATGCAGGCAATCTATGTTCCTGCTGACGACCTTACAGACCCTGCTGTTGCTACAGCATTCACGCATCTTGACGGGACAGTCGTTCTCTCAAGGCAGATATCGGAGCTCGGAATCTATCCTGCAGTTGACCCTCTGGATTCCACATCAAGAATTCTTGATCCAAAGGTTATAGGGGAAGAGCACTATGCGGTTGCAAGAAGTGTTCAGAAAATACTCCAGAGGTACAAAGAGCTTCAGGATATTATCGCAATCTTGGGGATGGAAGAGCTTTCAGAGGATGACAAGCTGATAGTATCAAGGGCAAGAAAGATGCAGAGATTTTTAAGCCAGCCGTTCCATGTTGCAGAGGTGTTTACAGGGAGGGGAGGTAAATACGTTAAGGTTGCAGACACAATCAGGAGCTTCAAGGCTATTGTAGATGGGAAATATGATGATGTTCCTGAACAGGCGTTTTATATGACAGGGACTATTGAAGAGGTTGAGGAAAACGCAAAGAAGCTTGGTTGGTCGAGACAGGCATGAAAAATAAAGTTAGAAGTTCAAAGTTGAAAATTGAAGGTTAAGGAATAAAAAAGTGGAAAATAAGATATTGCTGGAGATAGTCACACCTCACGGCCTGATATACAGCGAAGAGGTTGATGAGGTTACCGCTAACGGAAGCGAGGGAGAATTCTGCGTTCTTCCTGGGCATGTGCCTTATGTGACAACGCTCAAGGCAGGGATGCTTATGTGCAAGACAGGGAAGGAGCCAGCAATCTTCTTTGTTAACTGGGGATATGCAGATATCGGAGCTGACAAAGTTCTGATTCTTGCTGACAGCGCTGAAAAGTCTGAGGAGATAGATGTTGAGAGGGCAAAGGAAGCGATGAAGAGGGCTGAAGAGCGCCTTAGAAAATGCGAGGAATGTGATTTTCACCGCGCTGAGGCATCGCTTGAGAGGGCAGCGACAAGGATTCAGATATCACAGATGAGGATTCCTAAGTAGTTAAAGACGCTGTCTTGCAACCTCATAAAGGCATACCGCTGCCGAGGCAGAGACATTAAGGCTTTCCGCTTTTCCGAAGATTGGAATCTTTAAAATCAAGTCTGCTTTTCTCCTAATCTCATTGCTCACACCGTGCGCCTCGTTGCCGAATACAAAGGCAATCGGTTTTTTCAGGTCTGAATCAAAGATTGATTTGCCTGAATCCAGTGCTGTTGCAATGAACATTATGCCATTTGATTTCAGCCATTCAAGGAATTTATCTGTGCCGGTATAAATTATCGGGATGTTGAATATGCTTCCGGCAGTTGCCCTTATCGTTTTCTGCATAAAGGCATCGCATGCGCCTTTGAGGATTACCACAGCATCTGCGCCTGCGGCATCAGAAGTCCTTATTATTGTCCCTAAGTTGCCGGGCTCCTGAACTCTGTCAACTGCCACAATCAATGGAGCTGATTTGAATTTAATTTCTTCAAGGCTTTTTATGTCATATGATGCTGTTGCAATAATCCCCTGAGGGGTCTCTGTGTCAGCGAGCTTGTTCATTATCTTCTCTGTGACCTCAAATATCGCATCTATCTTTTTTGCAATCTCTTTTAATATTTTCTGCCCGTCTTTTTTTGCCCTGAATGAATCTGTGAAGAAGACCGTGTTTATTTTATTGCCTGACGCCATAGCTGTCTCTATAAGATGCGGGCCTTCAATAATAAATGCGGCGTGTTTGTATTTGCTCCGCTTGTTTTTAATATCCAAAGCCTCTTTGATTTTGGGATTTGAGGCGCTTGTGATTTGAGTGTATTGCATGTTTAATAAATTAACAGAAATCAGCATATTGACGCCATTGTTATTTGCACTGATAAAGGAATAATTGTGATATAATTTTCACAGGAAGCCCTTTTGTCCTGTTGCATAAATATGAGGAGGAGATATGCGGAAAACAGCGTTTATATTTTTAGGTTTTTTGTTATTGATCCCTTTTGCTGTAAATGCAGAAGTTAAGGAGGTGAATGGTATGCTGAAAGATATTCACTGGCTCGGCCACGATACATTTAAGATTATGGGAGAAAAGATAATCTATACCGACCCTTTCAAGATTAAGAAGGCAGACAGCGCCGATATAATCCTGATTACGCATGAACATTATGACCATTGCTCGCCTGAAGATGTAAAGAAAATTCAGAATGCCAATACTGTGATTGTTGCAACCGCAGACTGTGCAAAGAAGCTCTCAGGTAAAATAAAGATTGTCAAGCCCGGCGATAAGATTAATGTTGAGGGCATTGAGATTGAGGCAGTGCCGTCTTACAACACGAACAAGCAGTTTCATGTAAAAGAAAGAGGATGGGTAGGGTATATATTTACCGTGAAAGGGCAGAGGATTTACATAGCAGGAGACACTGACCATATCCCAGAGATGAAGACATTCAAAAATATAGATATTGCCTTGCTTCCTGTTTCAGGAACCTATGTAATGACTGCTGATGAAGCTGTAAAGGCAACGCTTGACATAAAGCCTAAGATTGCAGTCCCGATGCATTACGGTTCAATAGTCGGGGACAAGAACGATGCCAAGAAGTTTGCGGAAGGCCTCAAGGGGAAAATTGAAGCGGTAATAATGCAGGAAGAATAATGCTTAAAAATAAATAATTCCCCAAATGCCTGACGCTAAAAAGATAACAGCTCTTTTGCTGAAGAAATATCCGAATCCGAGGACTGCCCTCAATTTCTCAAATACGCTTGAACTTCTTGTTGCAACAATTCTCTCGGCGCAATGTACGGATACGAGAGTGAACGAGGTGACAAAGACGCTTTTTAAAAAATACAGGGATGCAGGGGATTACGCAGGCGCTGACTTGAATGCTTTTGAGAATGAGATAAGATCAACAGGATTTTATAGAAACAAGGCTAAGATGATTATAGGCTGTTGCCGGAAACTTATAAAGGAATTTAAAGGCAGAGTGCCGTCAACCATCGAGGAGCTTACAACCCTTCCCGGGGTTGGAAGGAAAACAGCCAATGTTATTCTGGGGAGCGCTTTCGGGAAGCAGGCGATTGCTGTTGATACCCATGTATTGAGAGTTTCCAACAGGCTTGGCATTGCACATTCTGAAAATCCTGATAAAGTGGAAGAAGAACTTATGAAGCAGATACTGGATAACAAATGGACGGAATTTAATCTTGCCCTGATACTTCACGGAAGAGAGACTTGTATTGCAAGAAAGCCGAGGTGCGGTGCGTGTGTGCTTTATGATGAATGCGGATGGCCAGAGAAGAATAAGGAGAGAATTTAAATGTTTGAAGGCATAATCAGGATGTTCAAGGAAAAGGATGGTTTTGTCTCAGGAGAGGAGATGAGCAGGAGGCTCGGCATTACAAGGGCGGCAATCTGGAAGAAGATAAAGGCATTGAGAGAGAGAGGCTATGTGATTGAGGGTTCCACTGCAAAGGGCTACAGACTTATAAAAACTCCTGAATTTTCAGTTGAAGAACTGAAGACTCTTGTTAAAGGTGATTTCGGGAAAGAGATAATTTTCCATGAAAGCCTTGATTCTACCAATACGCTTGCGATGGAGCTTGCAGATAAAGGAATTTCTCACGGAACAATAGTAATCGCAAATCACCAGTTAAAAGGCAAGGGAAGGCTCGGAAGGACGTGGTTCTCGCCGCCCAAAGGCAATATTTATATGAGTGTAATTGTCAGACCTGAGATTGAACCTAAAGATGCGACCCTTCTTACAATCATGAGCGCAATATCGTGCGCCAGAGCTGTAAGGAATTCAACAGGCATCGAAGTGAAGATAAAATGGCCCAATGACCTGATGGTATCCGAAAGAAAATTAGGCGGCATACTCACAGAAATGAAATCCGATCAGGACAGGATTGTTTTTGCTGTTATCGGTATCGGTATAAATGTGAATGCTCACCTTGATGCGTTTCCGGTTGATGTCCGTGCTGTTGCAGCATCGGTAATAGAAGAACTCAGAGAAGGGAAAGGCATCAAAGATTGTTCTCAGGAAATATCAAGGACATTAATTATTGCCGCAATACTGAATGAATTAGAAAGATGGTTTAAGGTTTTGATTAAAGGTAGCAAAATTCAATTAATCAACGAATGGAAAAAACTTTCATCAACTCTTGGAAGAAAGGTTAAGATTATTTCCGGAAGAGATGCCATCTCAGGGATAGCAGAGGATATAGACGATGAAGGCATGCTTATATTAAGGCTGCCATCAGGCGGTTTGAAGAAGATAAGCGCAGGCGATGTAATTATGCTGAGATAGTTTATAAACTTTGATGCCCGAATATCTGATGCTTAAATTTAGTCCTTAAAGGTTTCGCATATCTCGTCAAACATAGGTGCAACCTCAATGAATGCCTTTAATACCTTTGGGTCAAAATGCTCGGGCATTGTCCTGCCGTCTCCCTCTGTTATTATCTTGAATGTTTTCTCATGCGTAAACCCTTTTTTGTATGGCCTGTTGGTGCGCAGAGCATCATACTGATCAACAAGCAGGACAATCCTGTTTTCAATGGATATTTCTTCTCCCTTTAAACCTCTCGAATACCCTGTGCCATCCCATCTTTCATGATGGCTTAATGCAATAGACGCAGCTGTCTTGATCATCGGATAGTTTGAACCTGCAAGCACTTTTTCTCCTAGTATCGTATGTTTCTTCATGATTTCAAATTCCTCGGCTGTGAGAGCCCCGGGTTTTAAGAGGATGTTGTCGGATATTCCTATCTTGCCTATATCATGCATGGAACTTGCAAATGTGATTGTCTCGATGAACTCCATAGGCATAGCCAGAGCTTCGGCAATCTTATTTGAATAAAGGCCTACTCGCGTGATATGGGCTCCGGTGTCGCTATCCCTGTATTCTGCCACTGTTGTCAGACGCGTGATAAGCTCGCTGGTCATGTGTCTGACCATAATAAGCGCATCTGCGAGTTCCTTTGTTCTCTTTTGAACTGTATCCTCAAGCATCTTCTTGTAGTTTTTCTCCATTTGCAGAAGCCCGTTATACTTAATTGCCTTTTCTATTGAATGGATGAGATATTCGGGCTTATAAGGTTTGATTATGAAATCAAATGCGCCGTTTTTTATCGCTGCAACTGCCGCACCTATTTCTGAGTGTGCAGTTATCATGATTACAGGGATATCTTTATTGGTTTCACGGATTTTTTCAAGAAATTCAATCCCTGACATTACAGGCATATTTATATCTGTTAAAACAACATCGAAGTTGTTTTCAAGGAACATATCAATAGCATCACCGCCATTTGAGCATGTTGAAATGAAATATCCATACTCTTTTAACAGCACTGAAACAGATTCAAGGACATATTGGTTATCGTCAACAATGAGGATAGAGCCTTCATTTATCTCTGTCATCGATCCAGAACCTCCCTTACCTTTTTGCCTCTTCGTAAACACATCTGCCATTCAACTCATAAAAATATAGTCTATCACGAACAGGCATAAGATAATAGAACAAAAGTATTGTTTTGCTGTCATCCCTGCAAACGCATGAATCCATATTTCCCCCTCTCTAAGCCGCGGGTTATTATTTTGACTTTGTCTGGTGGACTGTGTTAAAAAATATGAAAGCAAATCAGAGTAAAATTATGCATTTTTTCAGATATAAGAGGAATGAACTGTTTGCAGAGGATGTGCCTGTAAAAAGGCTTGCAGAGAGATATGGCACCCCTCTTTACATATACAGTTACAAAACACTCCTCAGGCATCTCAAGGCTTATGAAAACGCATTTAACGGTTATCCGCATATAATCTGCTTTGCGCTTAAGTCAAATTCAAATCCGGCTATATTAAGGCTCTTTGCAAAAAACGGAGGAGGCGCTGATATTGTTTCAGGCGGAGAGTTATACGCGGCTTTAAATGCAGGCATATCTCCGAAAAAGATTGTGTATGCTGGAGTCGGAAAAACAGATGAAGAGATAAGGTTTGCGCTAAAGTCAAAGATACTTATGTTTAATGTGGAGTCTGAAGATGAGCTGAAGGCGATAAACAGTATTGCAGGCGGGATGAAAACAAAGGCGCCTGTCGGATTGAGGATTAATCCTGATATTGACCCTGAGACGCATCCTTATATTTCCACAGGGCTCAGACAGCATAAATTCGGCATTCCGATTGAGGATGCAGTTGAACATTACAGAACTGCAAGCAGGCTTAAAAATGTTTCTGTTATCGGCATACACAAGCACATAGGTTCACAGATTACAAAGGTGTCTCCGTTTGTTGATGCGCTTAGAAGGATTCTGGTTCTTGTTGACGAACTCAGCGCTCAGGGAGTGAATATCAAATACCTTGATATAGGCGGCGGGCTTGGCATCTCGTATAAGGATGAAGAGCCGCCTGTGCCTTCAGACCTTGCAAGGAACCTTCTGCCTTTGCTTAAGGGAAGAAAGATGACTTTGATAATGGAGCCAGGCAGGTCTATAGCCGGCAATGCAGGAATACTCGTGACAAAGACCCTTTACCTGAAGGAGGGATGCGAAAAGGAGTTTGTGATAGTGGATGCAGGGATGAATGACCTGCTCAGGCCTTCGCTTTACGGCGCCTATCACCGCATTCTGCCTGTGGGAAAAAGGAGGAGAAGCGGAATATTTGCCGATGTTGTGGGCCCGATATGTGAGTCAGGAGATTTTATTGTCAAAGAGAGAGAAATGCCGGCAGTGAAACAGGGGGAATATCTTGCTGTGATGGGAGCCGGAGCATACGGTTTCTCTATGAGTTCAAATTATAACAGCAGGCCAAGGCCTGCAGAGGTAATGGTTAAAGGTAAGGAGCATTTTTTGATAAGGGAAAGGGAAACGTATAAAGATATATTAAGAAATGTGCGGATTCCGGCTTTTCTCAAAGGCGTTTGATTCAATTATTACTTTAACCCGAAACCTGTATCGGCTAAACTGTCTGGCAGGCATATGCGCCTCAAAACCTTTGCGACGCAGCGAGATTTTATTGTATGGGTTCTTTAAATCCTTTGGGATTCAAGCATGAATCCTTCTTCATTATCATAAATATTCCACAAAGGTGCTGCCGTAAAGCTTTTTCAGCCCATATGCCTGCCAAAATAGTTATGGACTATGATAGGAGGCTGGGACTGTATTGAGGCAAGATTCACGGGTCTGTCAGAATAGGGGCTGAAGTCGCAATGAAATGGAGCGGATAGCCCCGCCTGAGAAATTGCAATGTAATAATATAGCGAACCAACGTGTGCAGTATTACAAGGGTAGTTTAATATTGCC
>JAPLLK010000033.1 GCA_026387575.1 Nitrospirota bacterium
TAAATATTCTGTGCTGATGAAGGCATACAGAAAAGCGATGGAGGAGAGGTTCTACTCAACAGACGATTCAGCAATAGTAGAGAAATACAGAGGCAAAGTAAAAGCAATAATGGGCTCTTACAGCAACATAAAAATAACAACCCCCGAAGACCTGGATATAGCAGAACTCCTTTTAAGAAAGAGGGCAGAAAGCGCATCATGAGAACAGGATTTGGTTATGATTCCCACAGGCTTATTAACAAGCGCAAACTCATCATCGGAGGGGTAGAAATACCTTCTGAAAAGGGACTGGCAGGGCATTCGGATGCGGATGTCCTCTGCCATGCAATAATAGATTCTCTAATCGGCGCCCTCGGGCGCGGAGATATAGGGAAACACTTTCCTGACACAGAACCGGGATGGAAAGACGCATCAAGCGTTGCATTGCTTAAGAATGTTATTGAAATGGTCGCCACGAACGGGTTTGAGGTCCTGTGGATAGACTCAACAATAATTGCAGAAAAACCAAAGCTCTCGCCATACATTGATTCCATGAAAAAGGCTCTCAGCAGTGCAGGGATTCCTCCAGAACTTATCAATATAAAAGCAAAGACAAACGAAGGAATGGGTTTTACAGGCAGGGGCGAAGGTATTGCAGCATACGCTGTATGCCTGCTCGGGGAAACCTGATCTGAATATGATTGATCCACAATAAATCCAGAGGGATATCCCTCTAATTCACTAAATCCTTAAGCATTGACAAATGGACGGAAAAAATTTAGTTATAAACCTCAACAAGCCAAAAGGACTGACCTCACAGCAGGCGGTCACAAAGGTTAAAAAGCTCTTCGCTGCGAGAAAAGCCGGGCACGCTGGAACGCTTGACCCGATTGCTACAGGCATCTTGCTTGTATGCACGAACGAGGCGACAAAAATAACAAGATTCCTTGCAGACACCGACAAAGAATACCTTGCCATGATGAAACTCGGCGAACGGACAGACACCTTAGATTCCGAAGGAAAAATAATTTATAAAGCGCCGCATTTCTCTGTGGATAAGAATCTGATAGAAACCGTCCTTGAGCGCTTCAGAGGCAATATTGAACAAATTCCTCCTATGTATTCTGCAATAAAGGTTTCAGGCAAACCTCTTTATATGCTTGCACGCAAAGGCATAGAAGTAGAAAGACAACTTAGAAGCGTAAATATATATAAGCTTGATATAGCCGGCTTTGCCCCTCCTTTTCTGGAGATAAGAGTGTTATGCTCCAAGGGAACATATATCCGCACGCTGTGTGATGACATAGGAACAGCGCTTGGAATAGGAGCACATGTCGTTGAACTTAAGAGGACAAAAATAGGAGATTTTATGCTTAAGGACTCAGCAAATTTTGACGAAGTGCCTAATAAAGAAAAATCTGTTTGTTCCATTGATGCTTCACTCAGCCATCTTAAAGATATCATCCTCAGCAGCAGTGACTTTATCAGGATGGCAAATGGAGCCATGATTACATCCGAGAATTTGCCTGAATTACCGGCAGATTTGTATCTTAGACTTAAAAATCCTGACGGTAAATTGTTTGCAATAGGCAAGCCAACAGGCTCAGGGATAAAAATAGAGCGGTTGTTACACATCCTTTAGCAGTATGGCTGAATCGCCAATTCTTAAACCAATATCTTAAAAATTCTGCGAAAGCTTTTGATATATCTGGAAAATTCACATAAAAATAACTTGACAAGTTACGTATTTTCTGATATTTATTAAGTTATGATTTTGGGCAGCAAAGGCTCTATAGGCTTGGACATAGGTTCCAGCTATTTCAAATTAGTGCAGGTCAAAGACACTAAGAAGGGCTACGAACTGGAACTTTTTGATACACTTCAGATTGCGCCTGAGATTATAGTTGATGGAGCCATAATAGACTCGCTCAGGCTGGTAGAAGCCCTCAAGGAACTTACAAAAAAAGCCCGCGTAAAAACAAAAAATGCAGTAATAGGAATCTCAGGGCATGCCTCAGTGATTATAAAGCGGATATCGCTTCATGAGATGTCAGAGGATGAGCTTGCCGAATCAATAAAATTTGAGGCGGAACAGTATGTCCCGTTTGACATCGAGGATGTGAACCTTGACTTTCAGATACTCGGCCCCAGAGAAGAGCCCGGGCAGATGGACGTTATACTCGTTGCAGTAAAAAAAGACATAATCAATGAATATGTTGCAGTTGTAAAAGAGGCAGGCCTGAATCCGATAATAGTGGACGTAGCTGCCTTTGCTCTTGAAAACATGTATGAAATCAATTACGAGATTGAACCGAACAGAAATGTGGCGCTGGTCAATATCGGAGCAAGCACAATAAATATAAACATCCTTAAAGGCGGGGTTTCCGTTTTCACAAGAGACAGCTCTCTTGGAAGCAATCTGTACACAGAAGCCATTCAAAAGGAATTCAGCATTACATATGAAAATGCTGAAAGACTTAAAAGGGGAGAAGCCATAGAAGGTGTGTCTCCCGGAGACGCATATTCGGTAGTTATGAATACCTCTGAGGATTTAATCAATGAAATAGGACGCTCGTTAGATTATTACAAAAGCACCACACTGCATGAGGACATACATGAGGTAATGCTGAGCGGCGGTGGCGCACTCATAAAAGACTTTCCGAGGGTCCTCTCGGAAAAAATCGGGATTGAATCAAAGGTAGCGGAGCCGTTTAAGAACATTTTCATCCCAACAGAATTTGATGTTTCATATATACAGGAAATGGCGCCTATGGTAGCTGTTGCTGTAGGGCTTGCACTAAGGAGGCCGGACGACAGATGATAAGAGTAAACCTCCTGCAAGTAAAGCGCAAGAAAAAGCCCAGGGCAGTTCCGGTATTTATTATCAATAGCGTTCTGTTCACCTTAGCGGCAATCATTGCATCAGGGTATCTTTTTTACTTTTACAGTTCCCAATTAGCCTCGCTCCAACAGCAAAAAAAGACTAACGAAGCAACAATAGCGGACCTGAAGAACAAGATAAGGGAAGTAGAAAACTTTGAAACCCAGAAACAAACTCTTGAAAAAAGAAAAGGCATAATAGAACAGCTTAGAAAGAAGCAAGGCTTGCCTGTGAAAATCCTTTCAGAGATGGGCAATATACTCCCAAACGGTGTCTGGCTTCAGTCCATGTCGGTATCAGGCAATGAAATAAAGATAAGCGGTACCGGATTCACAAATGAAGATGTTGTCAACTACGAAAAGAATCTTCAAAAGTCAACGCTTTTTACAGATGTAAAACTTCATGGAACACAGAAGTCAACCACAGGCAAAGTCGTAACTTATCAGTTTAATATAACGTGCAAGGTAAAGGAAGGATAACGTGGCCCTTAAACTTGACATAAAATTTGATCTAAAAAAGGTGCCCAAAGGCGCAAGGATAGCCATAGCCGTTGCACCGGCAGCAATCATCGCGATACTGTTTGTAATGCTTGCATATTTTCCTAAAACAAATGAAATAAAAAAAGTAAACGCTAACATGTCTGCACAGGAAAATGAGATAGCCAAAAATAAAACAAAGGCTGCGAAACTGGATATTCTTAAGATAGAAAATGACAAGCTCACTAAAGAGCTCAAAGAACTTCAGGAAAAACTTCCGGAAGAAGAAGGTGTCTCTACGCTGATTCAGCAGCTATCCGAGATGGCTGTAAAAGCGGATATAGATATATTGACTTGGAAACCAGAGGCAAAAAAAGCGCATCCAAGCGGTATAGTTGAGGAAATCCCATTTTCCTTAACCCTTGCCGGAACTTATAATAACCTCGGCTCCTTCTTCAGCAGCCTTACACGATTAAACAGGATTGTCAATGTTTCTGATATACAACTCGGGAATCCAAAGGCACAAAAAGAAGAGGCGGCATTAAGCATATCGCTAAAGGCAACAACCTTTTCGGCAGTGAAAGAGAAGGGCAAATGATACAGAATCAAAAAAATAGTCTCCTTATTGTTATCCTCATTCTCACATCACTTTTCTTTCTAGGGGCGTGTGATAAAAAAATTGCTCCTTCCAAGTCAGTTGCCACAAAAGCTCCTCAGGAGGCTGCTCCACAGAGCGCCAACGTAAAAGAGACTAAGGCAGTGGAAGAAGTAATCACTTACGAGAAAAGGGGGAAAAGAGATCCGTTTGTTTCTCTCGTTGTAACTGCGGTAGAAAAACCCAAGAAGGGCCAGATCCCTCTTGAAAATTATGATATTGGCGCAATCAAGATTTTAGGCATTGTATGGACTGACAATGGTAACTTTGCAACAGCAGTTTTACCTGATGGAAAGGCGTATACTTTAAGAGAAGGCATGACGATCGGAATACATGAAGGGAAGATCCAAAAGATAAACAAGAATAATATCGTTATCATAGAAAAAATAAAAGATTACAAGGGACAACTTAAATCAAAAGAAACAATTTTGAAACTCCGTGAAGGGGAGGAAGAATGAGACAAAAATTAAAAATTAGGAAACAGAAACTGGAAAATATAAAAAAATGGGCGGTGGCATCTTCTCTGTCGTCCGTTATCTGTGCCTTCTTGTTGGTAGCTCTCATACTCGCTTTAGGGTGCGCAACTACAACAAGCGTGCAGGAAGAAAGGCAAATCGCCACGCTGACTGCAATAGACATAACAGACAATACGCTTAACATCAATGCTGATAAGCCATTCAAATATACAATATACAAGCCTTCTGACCCGTATAAAGCAATTGTGGAGCTTCCGGATATGAGACTTGGCATTGCTGCAGGCAAAATCAAATCAGAGAAAGCGGGTATAACAGAGATTATGCCGTCTCAAACAGATGCGCCGCCCTTAACCAAGCTTGAGATACTCCTCTCCTCACCTGCTGGTATCGTGCCTACCTACAAGGGAACCCTGCTGACACTCAATATAATTAATCCGGAAGAAGGACTTAAAGCAAAGACAACTGAAAAAGCGGCTGAAACGCAAAAGACAGAAGAAAAAACTCAGGAAGTTAAAACTCCTGTGGAAAAGTCAGAGGAATCACCCAAAGAAACCAAAACAGCAGAGATTGCTAAACCAGAAGAAAAACCAAAGACAGCAGAAAAAGAAGAACCGGCAGCGCCGAAAGCAGCTGTGCCAAAATATCTTGCGCCTGCAACATCAATTGTAAAGGTAAATATTGAAAAAGAGCAGGATGTCTTAAAGCTGACAATAAAAGGCAACGGCTCTCTGAATCCTAATGTTTTTGAACTTGACAAGCGGACAGTTTTAGATATGCCTAATGTCACACTTGAGGCGCCATTACCCAAAACACAGTCGCCGCTTAAAGGCATCAGGTCAGGCAAATATAAAGACAAAACAAGAATTGTGCTTGACATGAAAGAAAAAACAAGCTTTACTGTCACCTCAATAGAGGATTCTATAATAGTAGCATTCCAACTCCCTGAAAAAGAAAAATACGCTGCAAAAGCAGAAAAACCAGCCGCAGTGGAAACAAAAACTGAGACAGCAATGCCTGAAAAGCCTGCTGAAGAAGGCAAATACAAGGGGCAGAAAATTTCTCTTGATTTTCAGGATGCAGATATAGGGCCGATATTCAGGCTTCTTGCTGATATAAGCGGATACAACTTTGTGATTGATCCTTCTGTAAAAGGAAAAATTACGTTGAAACTTATGAATGTGCCGTGGGATCAGGCGCTTGACATAATACTGCAGACCTTCGGCCTTGGGAAATCCGTGGAAGGCAACATAGTATGGATTGCCCCTGTCGGCATGTTCGCCAAGATGTCAGACGAAAAAACAAAGGCAAAAGATGTGGAGGAAAAAGCAGAAGAACTTATGCAGGAAATAATACTTATAAATTATGCCACTGCCAGCGAGATTAGCGGCGCTATTGATAAGGGCAAACTGCTCAGTTCACGGGGCGCTGTGACAATAGATAACAGGATGAACACTCTTATCATAAAGGATACGCAGAAGAGCATTAACAAAATAAAAGAGCTTGTAAAGATAATGGATGTCGCAAAACCACAGGTGATGATAGAGGCAAAGATAGTAGAGGTAGGGAGCAGTTATAGTGAATCATTAGGGATAAGATGGGGAGGAAATCTTGGAACCGCAAGTCCTCGGGTTGGCTTCGGCGAAATTGCCATTAATAGCGGGACATTTTCTGTGAATACTCCTATAGTAACCGCAGGAGCCGCTGCTACAAATCCTGGCGGTGTCTTGGGTTTAAGTCTTGGCAGCGCAAACTCTGTAAAGGTAGATCTAACACTTTCTGCTCTGGAATCAGTCGGGAAATCAAGGAGGCTGTCTAACCCCAAAATAATGACAATGGACAATGAAGCAGCCACTATCCAGCAGGGTGTAAGCATCCCTGTTCAGACTGTCAGCGCTGAAGGGACAAAAACAGAATATGTGAACGCAACCCTAAGCCTTGGAGTCACACCAAGGATTACGCCTGATGGTTATGTCCAGTTAAAGATAAATGCAACAAACAATGCCCTTGGTATTCTTACGCCCCAGGGTTATGCGATAGAGACAAAGAGCGTAAACACTCAAGCACTTGTAAAGAACGGCGACACATTAGTTGTTGGCGGAATTTATACAACAAACACATCAGAGGGTGAAGAGGGGATACCGCTTCTGAGCAGGATACCATTGCTCGGCTGGCTGTTTAAAACAAAGACCCAGACAGGACCTAATGTTACAGAATTGCTTATCTTTATAACTCCAACAATCGTAACTAAGCCGTAAAAATTTATTCTGCGATGACTATCAGATACCTTACCTCAGGAGAATCGCACGGCAAAGCCCTTATAGGAATTCTCGAGGGGTTTCCCTCAGGGCTTCCTGTTTCTGCCGGTGACATAGACAGTGACCTCAGGAGAAGACAGGGAGGCCACGGCCGCGGTGGAAGAATGAAAATAGAGACTGACCATGCTCAAATACTGTCAGGCATCCGCTTCGGCAAAACAATAGGCTCCCCTATCGCTCTCCTTATAGAAAATAAAGACTGGCTGAACTGGCAGGATATAATGAATTCACAGTTCACGGTTCACAACTCACAGGTAAAGGCTGTTACCAGTCCCCGGCCCGGGCATGCTGACCTTGCCGGCGCAGTTAAATATGACACCCATGATATGAGAAATATTCTTGAACGCTCAAGTGCAAGGGAAACAGCAATGAGGGTAGCTCTTGGAGCAATAGCAAAGAGATTTTTGTCAGAGTTTAACGTTAAAATTGGCAGTTGTGTCATACAGATTGGTACAGTTCACAGTTCACAGTTCACGGCTCACAGTTCAGAAAAGGGACTTTTGAAGATTTTTAATGAGGCTGAACTATCTCCCGTGAGATGTCCTGATAAAATCTCATCAAAAAAGATGGTTCAACTGATAGACAAGGCGGTAAAAGAAGGAAATTCTCTTGGTGGAATCTTTGAGGTCTTTGCTACAGACGTTCCTGCCGGCCTCGGCAGTCACATCCAGTGGGACAAACGGCTTGACGGAAAACTTGCTCAGGCATTGATGTCTATTCAGGCTATCAAAGGGGTTGAAATCGGCATGGGCTTTGAAATGAGCAGAAAATCAGGCTCAGAAGTAATGGATGAGATATTTTATAAAAGCTCAAAGTTTTATAGAAAAACAAACAATGCCGGCGGTATTGAGGGCGGAATGACAAACGGGATGCCGATAATAATACGGGCGGCAATGAAACCAATACCTACTTTAAGAAAACCCCTTTGTTCTGTTGATATAACCACAAAAAAACCGTTCAAGGCAGCTTACGAACGTTCTGATATATGTGCTGTGCCTGCTGCAGGGGTTGTAGGCGAGGCAATGACAGCACTTGTTATAGCTGATGCTTTTTTAGAAAAGTTCGGCGGTGACTGCATGGCAGAGGTTAAGAGAAACTACAACTCTTATCTAAAGTATCTTTCAAAATTTTAGCAAATTTTTTATCTTAGCAGACATATTCTTTCCAAAAACCCACTTAAATAATGCAGATGTTGAGAGAAAATTTATTTTTTGATACCTTGTGCGTGATGCAAGATACATGATGCACAATGCATAACAAAAAACCTTTTATCATGTATCATTAATCCTGAACCAAGCATTTTAAATCATCATCGAGTTAAAGAAATTTTTGAGCGATGTCTGCATTATTCTGGAAATGCGATTGACATAATCTCAAATATGAGGAAAAATATCGGCATGAAAAATATTGTGCTGACCGGTTTTATGGGAACCGGTAAATCCGAGGTAAGCCGAGAACTTTCAAGAGTTCTCGGCTGGAAGGTGATTGACATTGATACAGAAATAGAGAAATCTCAGAGGATGAAAATCACCGAGATATTTAAGCAGTTCGGAGAGCCGAAGTTCAGGGACATTGAGGCGGAAATGATAAAAACCCTTTCTAAAAACAAAAATGTTGTTATCTCAACAGGGGGTGGAGTTGTCTTAAGGCAGGAGAATATGGACGCCTTGAGAGAAAATGGAGTAATAATCTGCCTTACAGCCACACCCGAGACCATACTTAAACGGACAGGCAATAATAATGACAGACCATTGCTTCAGGTGGAAGACCCTTTAAAGAAAATTCAGGAGTTTCTTAAATTCAGAATGCCTTATTATGCAAAAGCGGATATAATGATAGATACAGAAAATAAGACGCCTTTTGAGATTGCGGAAGAAATAATAGAGAAGGTTAATAAATGAAAAACATTTGGAAGGGATATATACTGAGTGAAAAAATTAGGGTTGAATTAGGAGAAAGAAGCTATGACATCTACATAGGAAGCAAGATTCTCGAAAAGATTGGTCCTAAGCTGAAATCTTTAAACACAAGCCCGAAAACTGCAATCATTAGCAACCCGACCGTATATAGACTTTACGGCAAAAAAGTTTTGAATTCCATAAAGTCTTCAGGATTTGACGCCATCCCTGTGATAATCCCTGACGGAGAAAGATACAAGGACATAAGTATAGTTCAGAAGATTTATGGAGAACTCCTCAGGCACAGTCTTGACAGAAAATCTACACTCATTGCGCTCGGCGGTGGAGTCATCGGAGACATAACAGGTTTTGTTGCATCAACATACATGAGGGGGGTTGATTATATACAGATTCCGACAACACTGCTTGCTCAGGTTGACAGTTCAGTTGGAGGCAAGACAGGCGTTAATCACAAGCTCGGCAAGAACATGATAGGCACATTCTACCAGCCAAAACTTGTATGGATAGATATTGA
>JAPLLK010000097.1 GCA_026387575.1 Nitrospirota bacterium
TCAAGGATGCGGTAGAAAAAGCTGTCCCAAAAGTGCCGCCGCTTTTAAATAAAGGCGAGGACACGCTGAGGGACACCAATGAAGTTGTAAAGTCTTTAAAGCAAATATGGCCTATACGCCTCTTTATCGAAAAGCCAAAGGACAGCCTTATTCACGGAGACAGCTATGAGTGATAGCCGGCAGGCAGCAGTTAAGAGTTTAAGGTTGAAAATTAAAAGTTTAAAGTTTAAGGCTGTTTGCTGTTCACTGTTCATTGTTATCGGCTGCGGCGGAGCTCAAACCCAAACACTGTCTTCATTTCATCTCAAGGCAATTGAATACAACCAAAACGCAGCGAAGGCTTTAGAGAATGGCGATTATGAAAAGGCTTTGGGTTATTACATGGAAGCCCTGAAGGTAAACCGTTCAATTGAAAATACAGAGGGAATAGCCGTTAACCTTTTAAACATAGCTGTGCTATATCAGAAAAAAGGCAATACCTCAAACGCACATGAATTTTTTGATATAGCCTTTTCCATGCCAGATATAAGCAATGAAATCAGATCAGATGCAGCGTATGAGAAGGCAAGGATTTATTTAAAGGAAAAAAATACTGCAAAAGCAAAAGAATGGGTTGACAAGGCTTTGTCTCTTAATAGAGGGCTTCGCGAAGGAAGCAGATGGAATCTGATGGGAAGAATTGCCTTTGCAGAAGGCAAATACGAGGAAGCTGCCGCAATGGCAAACACTGCGGTTAGTCTCAACAGGGAAAACAAGCAGAGGGCTGAGGAGTCTAATTCTTTAAGGCTGATGGCGGATATAAATGCACAAAAAGGTCTTTATTCAGAAGCAAGAGAGCTATACAAGAAATCACTTGAGATTGACAAGGAACTTGGAGACAGCAAAAAAATTGCCATAACTCTCAGAGGAATAGGAATGCTTTCTTTAAAACAGGGGCATTTTCAGGATGCCGTAATTTTTTATATGAGGGCTTATGATGTCAGTAGCAGCGCTGGGGATACGGAAGGGACTTCAGAGGCGCTGGATTCCATGTCAGATGCATACCGGAAATCAGGCAATGAGAAAAAGGCAGAGGAAATGATAGAAAAGAAAGCCGACATGGAAAAAGAGAAAAAGAAATAGATGCCAGTCGGAAACTCGTAGAGATGAAATTTGATGTAATTACAATCTTCCCTGAGATTTTTAATGCCTACCTTAATGAGAGCATCCTTAAGAGAGCAGCGGAAAGAAACATTATTGAAGTAAATGTCCATAATCTGAGGGATTTTACAACTGACAGGCATAGAACTGTAGATGATTCTCCCTATGGCGGCGGCGCAGGCATGGTGATGAAGCCTGAGCCGTTCTTCAGCGCTGTGGAACATATTAAGTCCGATAGAATTCCGAGACGCATTATTATGGTGGCCCCGCAGGGGAAAACTTTTAATCAGGACATGGCGCTTTCTATGTCCAGACAAAATCAAAATATGATTCTTATATGCGGCAGGTATGAGGCTATAGATGAAAGGGTAAGAAGTCTTGTTGATGAGGAGATTTCCATAGGCGATTATGTATTGACTGGCGGAGAACTGCCTGCTTTGGTTATAATAGACAGCATTGTTAGGCTTATCCCCGGCGTGCTTGGAGATGAGCGCTCTGCTGAAGAAGAATCATTTGCCTGTGGGATACTTGAATATCCGCATTACACAAGGCCTCCTGATTTCAGAGGGCTCAAGGTGCCAGAGGTTTTGCTGTCAGGAAATCACAGGGCAATAGCTCAGTGGAGAAGAAAAGAGGCCTTAAGGTTAACCATTGATAGAAGGCCTGATCTTATGCAGAGGATTCCATTGGAAGACGAGGATTATAAATTGGTTTCAGAAATAAAGGAGGAAGGGAAAAACCATGAATATGATTGAATCAATTGAAAGAGGATATATGAAAGAAGTCCCTGCATTCAATGTCGGTGACACGGTCAAGGTATCCGTAAAAGTTATTGAAGGAGACAAAGAAAGGCTACAGCCTTTTGAGGGCGTTGTTATTGCAAGGCGCGGCGGCGGAACAAGAGAGTCTTTTATGGTCAGAAAGATATCTTTTGGTATTGGAGTTGAAAGGATATTTCCGCTGTATTCTCCAAACATAGATAAGATCGAAGTAATTAAGCAGGGTTCGGTAAAAAGGGCTAAGCTTTACTACCTGAGGAGTAAAAAAGGCAAGGGCACACGCATAAAAGAGAAAGAAAGAGAATTTGTAAAGCAAGAGGCTTAATGGATATCTTCCGGTATGATAAATCCCTGAGGCAAAAGGGGTTTTGCAGGATTGCCGGGATAGATGAGGCAGGAAGGGGACCATTGGCAGGTCCGGTTGTGGCTTCTGCCGTGGTCATGCCTGATGATGGTAAAACAATAAAGGGCCTGCGGGATTCAAAGAAAGTGCCTGAAGCCGAAAGAGAAAGCCTGTTTGACGATATATTGGGTTGCTGCCTTGACATCGGCGTAGGAGTAGTAGATGCCGGAGAGATAGACAAGATTAACATTCTCAGAGCGACAAAACATGCAATGGAAAAGGCAATAAAAGCCCTCTCAGCAGAACCTGACCTTTTACTTATAGATGCCGTGAAGCTGCCCCATGTGCATATTAAGCAAATTTCTCCGATAAAGGGGGAATCTGTCAGCGCCTCCATAGCAGCGGCGTCAATAGTTGCAAAGGTCACAAGGGACAGGCTGATGCAGCAATATCACAAAATCTACCCTGAATACGGTTTTGAGAAACATAAAGGATACTGTACAAAAGAACATATGGAAAAATTACTCAGCTATGGGCCTTGCCCTATTCACAGAAAAAGTTTTGATAAGGTAATGGATTTAGCTCTGCCTTTTAAAAACAACGATTAGGAGCATACTGATGGAGCAGGAAAGAATAGATGAAGCATTAGAGCTTATATGGCTGCTTGAAGAAGAGGGGCGTACAGAGTTCAACAGGTTTAAATTAAACTCAGACGATGTTAACTTTGACGAGATGGTTAACGAAATGATAAAAAATAATCTTATCCTTCTTAATGAAGATAAGGTAGGATTCACAGAAAAAGGCCGTATGCTCGCAAAAGGACTTATCCGCAGGCATCGTCTTGCAGAACAGCTTCTTACTGATGTTTTTGAGCTTACCGAGACCGCTGTTGATGCTGACGCATGCAAGATGGAACACATCCTTAGCGAAGAATTGACAGAAAGCGTCTGCACTTTTCTTGGACATCCTCCGAAATGCCCTCATGGAAAGCCGATCCCAAGGGGTGAATGCTGCAAGAAATATAAAATAGAAATAGAACCGCTGGTTGTCAGGCTGACTGACTTTGAAGTTGGGCTGAAAGGAAGGATAGTTTTTATAGTATCAGCCGAAACACCAAGGCTAAACAGGCTCAGCTCTATGGGCATAATTGCCGGAAGCGTAATAAAGCTTCTGCAGAAAAAACCTTCAGTTGTTATTCAGGTTGAAGAGACGGCAATCGCAATAGACCCTGACATCGCAAAAGAGATATACGTTAAAAAAGCTGCCTGATATTGAAAAATGCACCGACAAAGTGTTCGGCAGGCATATTGCAATTTCAGGCTCTTGCCGCAAGCGCATCCCGCATGTTAAATTTTAAGATGAAGAAAAAGGTTCATATTCATACATTCGGATGCCAGATGAATGTCCATGACTCTGAGAAAATGTCCGGCATTCTTAAGGCTGAAGGCTATGCCGAGGCTGCAAATACAGAAGATGCAGACCTGATAATCTTTAATACCTGCAGTATAAGGCAGAAGGCAGAACAAAAATTCAGAAGTGAGCTCGGAAGGATAAAATTATTAAAAAGTAAAAACCCATTGCTTAAGATAGCTGTTGCGGGCTGCATTGCACAGCAGAGGGGGAGGGATATACTTAAAAGAAACCCTCATGTGGATTATGTGTTTGGCCCCCAGAATATCCACAAATTAAGCGCTATGTTAACAACAAATGCTATGGTTTGCATTGAAGATAACCCTGAGATTCAACACACCGACCTTCCCGCAGAGAGAAAGGAAAATCTTAAGGCTTGGATATCCATAATGTACGGGTGCAATAATTTTTGCAGTTATTGCATAGTGCCTTATACGCGGGGCAGAGAAAGGAGCAGGCCCAGTCAAAATATATATGAAGAAATACATGAGCTGGCTGACAAAGGATTTAAGGAAGTAACTCTTCTCGGGCAGAATGTTAACTCTTATAACAGCGATACTAATTTCCCCGGACTCCTGAGAAAAATAGAGGCCATAAAAGGGGTTGAGAGGATAAGGTTTGTCACATCACACCCACGGGACCTTTCTGATGAACTTATTTCATGCATTAAAGAGCTTCCGAAAATCTGCGAACATATTCACCTGCCGCTCCAGTCGGGTTCAGGCAGAATACTCAAGCTTATGAACAGGGGATATACCTATGAGGACTATATTGAAAAGGTCAGAAAACTCAAGGAAAGTATCCCAAGCATTGCAATAACAACAGACATTATTACAGGTTTTCCCTCTGAAACAGACAATGACCATTCCATAACCATTAAAGCCTTAAGAAGCATTGAATTTGATGGCATATTTGCCTTTAAATTTTCTTCGCGCCAAGGGACAAAAGCCGCAGAGATGGACGGGGAGGGCGGCAGGATGGCTGAAAAGATAACGTCGCAACGGCTCAGTGAGATCCTCGGACTTCAGGACGACATTACTTTAAGGAAGAATGAGGCGCTCAAGGGAACACTTCAGGAAGTGCTTGTTGAGGGTGCGAGTAAAACAGATAAAGGGAAAATAACAGGCAGAACAAGGACAAACAAAATAGTTAATTTTGAGGGTAATGAGTCAGTCATTGGCAGGTTAGTTAATGTTGAGATTAGAATGGCAATGAGGCACTCTCTCGAAGGCAGGCTCACAAGTCAAAGCCAATAATAACAGCCAATAAACTTAGCATTATCAGTAAGTTATCAAATAAAACCTTAGATACTTCTTCATGTTTTCCAACAGCCCAAAAAGCAGGTTCTTTCTTAAAATACAGGACGGATATAATTATTCATGCGCCTATTGTACTACCCCGAAAGCAAGAGGAGCTTCAAAAAGCATAATCCCTGATACAGTTGTCCGTCAGGTCGGTGAAGCGGTATCATCATAGTCCTGACAGGCATTAATTTGGGCACTACAGCCTTGATTTAAAACTTAAAGTAAAACTTTCAGAACGTATTAAAACTATTCTAAAACAAACGACAATTATGAGGATACACCTAAGCTCGATAGAGGTCAGCGAGATACGAGATAGATGATGAGTTCCAGACAAGAGGATATGCAATCATTTGCACATACCTCTCCAGAGTGGAGACAACAGGATACTGGAATTAATGAACAGGACACATAATTCAGGCCAAATTTCCTTTAAAATCAAGGGTATCTCAAAAAGAATGCAGGGGATTTCAATCGGCACAGATGTAATTGTAGGCTTTCCTGGCGAAGGGACGTGGTTTCAAAGCACATACACATTACTTGAACACCTTCCAATCTCATACATGCTCTGGGATAACAAGTAATCACTTGAAAGTTTATAGTGCCCACGAATAAACATTCTAGCGAATCCCTTATTACTGTAAGGATTGAGGGTGTTCAAAACAGCAAGCTTATCAGTATCCCAATCTTTTCTCATAACTAATTGATTTTAAAGATATTTCAGTCTGCCTAAAACTCATTCAAATCCGTAGAAACCTATACAGACATTGGCCTGAGCCTCTTTACATGTTGCATTAATAACAACTTACTAACAACCCTTGTTTATAGAGTATGTCCGATAAGATATATTATGTTAAATCAGTAAATAAGCAAAACTATGAGATGGCGGTGTCTATTGGCTTTCTTAGGCATAGGGAGAGCTGAAGCCCTACTGTCTTTTTAAGGAAGTATCTGAAATTGCTTTAAATTTCAATAAGCTTGTAATCCCTGCTTCCAAGCCCAAGCCTGCCAGCCTCTTCTATCTGTATAAGATATGGCTTTTTTGTGAGGTCAAAAAGGATGTCTGTTTGCCTTTCAGTCTCGTCTGCGGCTGATTGTGGTAAGGGTTTTGCCCTTAGGAGGATATCTATCGTTGCCTGCTCTACCGCAACAATGTCATCGGAGATGAGAATCCCCTGGTCCTGAATGACCGGCACATCAGCAGCAGGCATGCAATCACATTCAGGCTGTATCTCTGTGAGGAAATTAATATATAGAACCTTATTAGGCTTGAATGTGCTCAAAACAGCCTTAGCAGCCTCTGAAAGAGACTTCATGAATCTTTCATCGTCTTCAGGCTGCGTCAGCGCGCCCTCAGGACAAACCCTTGTACACCTGCCGCACCTAAAACAGTCATCTTCGCTGTAGCCAAACATTTCGTTTTCGAACTCTATCACTTCAAGGGGGCAGATTTCTTCGCATTGAAGGCAGAGCACACACTTTTCTTCATCCCATATTAATCTGCCCTCGCCTATTGTGTGCATTGCGCCCCTCCCGCACTTCCATCCGCCGTGTCTATGACTGGAACTTATACCTCCCATTGCAACGTTTTTAATTGCACCGGCATAGCCTGCCTGAATATGTCCCTTTACATGCGAACAAACGATCATTGCGGGAACATCATAGATAAGGCTTGCAACTGCTATTTCACCAAGAATCTCGCCTGCTTTCACCATTATATTATCATTGCCGTAAAGTCCGTCACCAAGCACAACAGGCGCACCAACTGAGAGTGAATTTATTCCGTTCTGGTTCGCGACCTCAAGGTAATCCAGCCCTTTTATACGTACGGTATCTGTCACAAATGGCTTGGCGTCTATAGCTTTTAAAGCATCAACAACCTTCCTTAAAAACACAGGCCTTACAACCCTATGGGCGCCTTCTGAGCCGAAATGAGTTTTCACTGCTATCCATTCATCCTTAGCAAAATGTGCCGAAAGATTAATTTCCTTAAGCATGCGTTCGAGTTTGCCGGGCATGCTGTCAGCATACTTCCATTTTTTTACTCTTGCTGATGCAAAATATACCTTTGACATCTCAGCCTCGCTTCACAAGTTTATTATAAATATAGCCAATCAGCACCGCGCTTACAAAGCCGTCAGCAAAACCATAAAGCAGCCCAAGAAAACTCCCAAGCGGAGTTATGGTGTAACCCGGATATATGGATTGCGCAAGAACTTCAAGGAAAAGTTTACCGTAGCCTGTGTAATAGGAAATCCATGTTGTAATAAACAGCAAAATGCCCCAAACCGTTCCAAGCGCAACTCCGAGTGCAACCGGTCTTAATTTCATATACATCTCATTTTTTACCCCCTATCCTAATAACTCCGGTACTTATTTGTTATGGGGAATCGCCTGTCTTTGCCAAATGCCCGCGGTGTTATTTTTATTCCTGGAGGAGACTGCCTTCTTTTATATTCACTCCTGTCTATCATCTCTATGATCTTCTTTGTGCACTCAACCTCACACCCTGAAGACAATATGTCCTCAAAACTTTTGTCGTCTTCAACGTATGCCTTGAGTATAGGGTCAAGCACAGGATAAGGAGGCAGAGAGTCCGTGTCTTTCTGGTCAGGCCTCAACTCTGCCGAAGGTTCTTTCCAGAGAACCCTCACGGGTATCACTGCCCTGCCCTCTTCAGAGTTTTTCCATTTGCAGAGTTCATATGCAAGGGTCTTGGGCACATCCTTTATAACAGCAAAACCTCCTGCCATATCTCCATAAAGTGTAGCATATCCCACGCTCATTTCGGACTTATTCCCTGTTGTCAGAACAAGCCATCCGAATTTATTGGAGAATGCCATAAGTATATTCCCTCTTATTCTTGCCTGAAGGTTTTCTTCTGTTTTGTCATCCGGAAGCCCTTTGAATTCCGCTCGCAGATTTTTGAGATAGGCTTCAAATATATTGCTGATCGGCGCTTCAATTATTTTATTAATGCCGAGGTTTTTAGAGAGTTGATAGGCGTCCTCCCTGCTTTCTTTTGATGTATATGGAGACGGCATAAAGATACCTGAAACATTTTCTTTGCCTATGGCATCAACTGCAATTGCGGCTACAAGCGAAGAGTCAAGCCCGCCGCTCAAACCTATGACAGCCTGTTTAAAATCATTCTTAATAACATAATCTCTCGTGCCTAAAACAAGCGCCTTATAAACCTCTTCTTCAAGCGGACTTACCCGTGGTGAAATATGTTTTTTATCTGTTTGACTTAAGCCGTCAAGGACTATCTCCGAGATAATCATATCTTCTTCAAACTGTTTTCCCCTGGCTATAATCTCTCCTGTTGTATCGGCTATGAAGCTTCCCCCGTCAAAAACAAGTTCGTCCTGCCCCCCGACTGTATTTAGATATGCGATTACTATTTTATTGTCAGATGCCCTTTCAGAAATCATCTTTTCCCTTAAATGCGCCTTGCCCATATGATACGGGGAAGCATTTATATTCAAGATGACCTCAGCACCTGCAAGAGCCTGATACTTTGCCGGGCCTTCGGGGTACCATATATCCTCACAGATATTCACTCCGATATTTATATCCTCAATTCTATAAACAGGGGTTTCGGTCCCTGCCCTAAAGTACCTGTATTCGTCAAAGACTCCATAGTTTGGAAGAAATACCTTGCGATACACGCCAATCATCTTACAGTTCTGGATTATCGCAGCAGCGTTGTAAAGAATGCTGTCTTTTCTGTCAACAAAGCCGACAACAGCCGCTATATCTTTCGTATTTTCAATAACCCTGCTTAATGCCTCAAGGTTGTCGCCTATGAAATGCCTTTTAAGGAGAAGGTCTTCAGGGGGGTAACCAGTAATTGATAGTTCGGGGAATATAACCAGAGAAGATTTCTTTTCCCTTGCCCTCTGGATGTAATCGCAAATCTTTAAGACATTGCCTTCAATGCCGCCAACAGTAGGATTAATCTGGGCAAGGGCAATTTTGATTGTCTTCACAACTAAATGATAATTTGAAGTGCTTCCATTTGTAAAGCCGTTGACCTATAATACTCCATGGATTTTTTGAATATACTGTTTCCTGTTTCCGGCGTGAAGACTAACATTCTATTGCCGCCGCTTATTGCGATGTTTATTTCATTCTTCACCTCAATGGCAGGCATATCAGGCGCATTTCTTATCCTTCCCTTCCAGATGAGTGTGCTTAATTACACTGCTCCCTCAGTGAGCGGAACAAATCATGTCTTTAACATCTTTGCGATTCCAAGCGGTGTTTATCGCTATATTAAGGAAGGTAGAATGGCATGGCCCTTGACATGGGTAATAATTGCAGGCACTCTGCCCGGCGTATTTCTCGGCTTCCATGTGAGGGTTTTGTATCTCCCTGACCCCAAAGCGTTTAAGTTTTTTGTCGGGTGCGTATTGCTTTATATCGGAAGCCGCCTGATTAAGGAGCTTGCAGGTAAAGGCAAAATAAAACCTTCCGCTGCAAATGCCCTTGAAGAGAAGTTTAAACATCAGCAAAGTTCAAGATTAACGGCAGGCATCCCTTCTCATGCTGTTGTAAAGATAAAACATGTAGCATTAAAAAAGATTGAATACGAGTTCTGGGGCGAAATTTTCTCGTTTAACCCTATTGTCGTATTTATTCTGTCATTTGTTGTAGGGATTATCGGAGGCGCCTATGGCATAGGTGGAGGCGCAATTATTGCGCCTTTCTGTATTTCATTGCTGCATCTGCCTGCATATACCATTGCAGGTGCTACTTTAATGGGAACATTTATTACATCAATCGCAGGCGCATTGTTTTACAGCATCCCGCTAACAGTGAATAATATATCTTCAATGCCCGACTGGCCGCTGGGCATTCTGTTTGGAGTAGGCGGTTTTGCCGGGATGTATATTGGAGCAAGGCTTCAGAAGTTTGTTCCGCAGCAGCTTATCAAGATAATATTGGGCCTAATCATTATTTTTCTCTCAATTAGATACCTTTTGCAGTTTTTTGTGTAACTCAGGCCGCATATCATGTAAAATGTTAATAAGATGCCCTTAACCAGAGAAACGAAAATCTATAAAACATTTATGGTCTCCATAAGTCTGGCTATTATTGCAGTCCTGTTAGGGATTTTTTTTATTACAACTGCAAGAACCACGCAGTTAATAAATGAAGAAAATGTAATAAGGGCCAGGACATTATTAAACAGTATAATTTTAATAAGAAAATGGAATGCTAATCACGGCGGTGTCTATGTTGAAAAGAAGAAAGAGGATAAGTCTAATCCATATTTAACAGACCCTGATATCAAAACAACTGACGGAAAAGCTTATACAAAAAAGAATCCAGCCCTGATGACCCGCGAAATTTCTGAATATGCTGAAAAGGAGGGGGTGTTTAAATTTCATTCAACAAGCCTGAAGCTCCTCAACCCTGTAAATAAGCCTGACGATTTTGAGGCAAGGGCATTGTCATTATTTGAAAAGGGGATAAAAGAGATTTCCCATACCGAAAAGAAGAACGGCATAACATATTTCAGATATATGGCTCCGCTTTATATAGAAAAAGAATGTCTTCAGTGCCATTCAACTCAGAACTATAAGATAGGCGACGTGAGAGGCGGCATTAGTATAACCTTTGATATTGAGAATATTCGCAGTAAGTTAGAAACCAACACTATCTATGCAATCATTTTCGGTTTGCTGTCCACATCTTTCCTTTTAGGGCTTATTGTTTTCTTTGCACTGCAGTTAATAAAGAAAACTTCGTTAATTCAGCAGCGATTAGAATACTTGGCTATTACAGACGGGCTGACAGGAATATTTAACAGAAGACACATAATGTCACGGTTTAATGAGGAATTCGAAAGAGCAAGAAGGCTTAAGAAATATCTGGGATGCATAATGATTGATATAGATAAATTCAAATCCATAAATGATAAGTTTGGGCATCTTGTCGGAGATAAGGTATTGATAGAAATTTCGGTCCGCATAAAGAATGCCATCCGAATTTATGACGTCTTAGGCCGTTATGGCGGGGAAGAGTTTTTGATTGTATTGCCGGACACTGATTTTGATAATACAAAGAGTCTTGCTGAAAGAATAAGGGAAAATGTAAAAGCAGATATGTTTTTAGCGACAGATAGGCCTTTGCATGTTCATATTACGATCAGTTCAGGCATTGCATGCATGACAGACGGGGACAGCTCTATAGACGATATCATAAAGAGAGCGGACGAAGGACTGTATAAAGCAAAAAACAGCGGAAGAGACAGAGTTGAATGGCTTTAACAGGTGAATTCTTCTCGGTTTGAGTTGCCGGCAAATCTTGTCTATAATAAACAAGAGCATTTACACACACAAAGGAGATGTTTTTATGTTGAAACCTGTTGTGGACTGGGATGCATGTGTAGGCTGCGGCGCATGTGCAGAGGTCTGCCCGGAAGTCTTTCAGCTTAGAGATGATAAGGCATGGGTTGTCGGACTGGAAAAGTGCAATACCTGCAATTGCCAAGAAGCTGCCGACATCTGTCCGGTTCAGGCAATAACCGTTACTGAGGAGTAATCGGTAAGACTATGAAGGTTATCGCATTTTTAGGAAGTCCTAGAAAGGATGGCAATACAGAGCTTCTGCTAAATGAAGCAATAAAAGGGATTAAGGTTTTCGGTTCTGTTGTGCAGGTCTTTAACCTCAATCTCATGAAGATATCTCCATGCCAGGACTGCGGAGGATGTGACGAGACAGGCAGATGCATTGTTGAAGACGAGATGTCTCAGATATACAATGCGATAAAAACTGCAGACAGAATCATACTCGCATCGCCGATCTTTTTCTTCGGGCTCAGTGCGCAGGCAAAGATAATGATTGACAGGTGTCAGGCATTCTGGTGCGAAAAGTACCTGTTAAAAAAACCGATTCCCTCAGGCGAATATGGAAGGAAGGGACTTTTACTGCTCGTAGGAGGCATGGAAAAAGAGGCAGGAATTAAGTGTTCCGAGGCAACTGCAAAGGCATTTTTTAGAACCATCAGCGTGCCCGAACATAAGACATTGAGTTTTCTTGGTTTTAACACAAAAAGCGCAATCCTCCGGCACCCTTCAGCCCTCAAAGATGCGTATGAAGCAGGAAGAAACCTAGTTAAGATTTAACCCTCTTCCACCTTCTGTGTATCCAGAGCCATTCTGATGGATGTTCTTTTATATACTCTTCTATAAAGCCGGAAAACTTTTTGGTATCTTCAAGTATCACAGTTTCCTTATCGCCGGCATCGGATAATTCTACTGCCGGATATATTTTTATCTTGTGGCCCGTACCTGTTCTGTGAATAAATGCAGGCAGGACTGCTGCCCCTGTTTTTCTTGCTATGAGCGCTGGCATCTTTGTTGTCCACGCCCCTCTTCCGAGAAAATCTATCACATACCCCTCATCTGAAAGCACAGCCTGATCCATGAGAATGCCGACAGAACCATTCTTTTTTAATACTTTCATTACTGCCTTCAGCGCCCCTTTTTTATAGATAACGCTGTTGCCGTATCTCTGTCTTACTCTTTCTATGAATTTGTTTATATATGGATTGTTTATCTGTCTTGCTATTCCAGAAGAATGCAAAAGTTTTGCAGACATTGCAACTGCCATAAGCTCCCAGTTCCCGCAGTGTCCTGTTATAAACAATATCCCTCTGCCCTCTGATTTGGCCTTGTATACATTTTCCGCTCCCTCAATCTCCACAGTATCTATTATCTTTCTGCCTGCACCGTAATATATTTTGATTGTCTCGCTTAGAGACCTTCCTAAATTCCTGAAGTTATTTCTGATTACCTTTTGGGGTGTTTCTGAAATGCTAAGCGCATGAGATAATATTGACTTCCGGAGATTTTCTATTGCGATATTTCTTCTGCTCCTCCAGAAATAAAAAAGCAGAATACCAAGAAATTCTCCGAACTTAAGCGGAAATATTGCTAATGGTACGGACAGCGCAACATAAAGACAAGCCTCAAGAAACCATGCCGTCCGTTTCATGTGTTATTTTCTTTTTTGCCCTTCTCATTTTCTTCTTCTTCTTTTTCCTTCTTTCCCTTCAATGCCTCTCTTATTTCTTCAAAGCGTTTTGCAACAAGGTAATTGATTGTGCCTTCCGAATATGTCCCGTCTTCTTTTAACTCGCCCGCAGGCATGCCTGTGAGTATCTCAAGACCATCTTCAACCCTGCTTATCGGGTATATTGTGAATTTGCCTGCTTTAACAGCATCAACCACATCCTTTTTTACCATCAGGTGTTTTACATTTCGTCTCGGTATTATGACGCCGTGGCTTCCGTCGAGTCCTCTCAATCTGCACAAATCAAAAAATCCCTCTACTTTTTCATTTACGCCGCCAATGGGCTGAACATCTCCGTTCTGGTCCATAGAGCCTGTAACAGCAATACTCTGTTTTAGCGGCACATTCGCAATACTGCTTAAAAGAACATACAGTTCTGCGCATGAAGCGCTGTCCCCCTCCACCATATCATAGAGCTGTTCAAATGTTATTGAAGCCGAGAGGCTTATTGGCTTTTTAGATGCATACCTGCTCCCGAGATAATTCGTTATTATTAGTATTGCCTTTTCATGTATCTTGCCGCTCATCTTTGTTTCTCTTTCTATATTCACAACTCCTGCCTTGCCCGTATAGGTCGCGGCAGTTATTCTTGATGGTTTGCCAAAGCTGTAATCTCCAAGGTCAAGGACGGCAAGGCCGTTAACCTGTCCGGCTTTTTCTCCTGAAGTGTCAACTATCAGCGTCCCCTCTGCAATCATCTCACGCATCCGCTCTTCTATCCTGCTGTTCCTGTAAACTTTTTCATTTATTGCTTTCTCTACGTGTTCATTTGTAACGACCTTGTTTTTTACCTTCAATGCCCAATAGTTTGACTCAACGATAACATCATTTATTTCGCTGAACTTTGAGGAAAGTTTTTCTTGATGTTCTGCAAGCCTTGAGCCGTACTCCACAACCTTTGCAATGCCTGTTCTGTCAAAGGGAAGCAGCTTTTCCTCTTTGCATTTCGCAGCAACAAAGGATGCGTATTTTTGTATGTTTTCATCTGTCCTGTCCATCCTGCTGTCAAAATCAGCTTTGACCTTAAACAGTTCCCTGTATTCTTCATCAAGGCTGTAAAGCAGATAATAAAGATAGGGGTTGCCGACAAGTATAACTTTGATGTTAATAGGAATTGCCTCTGGTTTGAGGGTTGTTGTGGATACCAGCCTGTATTGTTCCCATACATCCTCTATCCTCACTTCCTTGTTCTTTATGGCGCGTTTCAGCGCATCATAGGCAAAGATATTTCTCAGAAGGTCAAGGACATTGATGACTAGGTAGCCGCCGTTTGCCCTGTGCAGGGAGCCGGCTTTTATCATTGAAAAATCCGTTATTGCAATCCCGTACTGTATCTTATGCTCTATTCTTCCAAAGAGATTGAAATATGTGGGGTTGCTTTCAAAGACGCAAGTCGCCCCCTTGCTTTCTTTATTGTTCACAAGCACATTAACTATATACCTTGTGAATGTTGGTTCGGTTTTTGGGAGTTTCATAAATGACAGTGCCGGCGCCTGTTCCTCTGCTGTTTTAAAATCATCAAGGTGCGCAAGTATGTCTTCCTTAACGTCTTCAAGATAAGCTGTTATTCTTTCATGGTCATGGTATTTATTCTTTAATTCGTCTATCAGATGTCCAACAGCGGAAAGCGCGGCCTCTCTCTCAAGCCTGCCAAGGAGGTCCTTGACAAGCTTTTCTCCGTCCCTCAAGGTCCTGACAACATCATCGAGGTTGTCCTGAAGCATTTTGCCCAGCTCTTCTGCTTTTTTTCTGGTTTTTTCATCCAGGGCTTCAAATTCATCTTCCTTTAGCGGCTCTCCTGTTTTTTTGACAGGAACTATCAGTAAGCCGCTGACAGTTTTTCTTATAGAAAATCCTTTTGCCTGCGCCTCATCTTCAAGATGAGAAAAAAGGTCTTTTTGTTTCTTTTGAAATTCCTCAAGAATAAGATTTTTCTGCTTTTCATATTCTTTAGACTCAAAGACCTTTGGTATCTCAACCCTGAGCACATTGATAAGCTCATCCATGTCTTTTTGAAAGATTACCGCTCTGCCCGGTTCAAGCGACACAGCTACCGGAGCATCGGCATCCTTGAAGTTATAGACATAACACCAGTCAGACGGAACCGGTTCATTTATTGCCTGTTTGGACAATATAGACCTGATTGTGGTCATCTTGCCTGTTCCGCTTTCTCCGAGGATAAATATGTTAAATCCTCTATTGTTAAAGCCTATTCCAAAATCAAGCGCCCTTAACGCCCTCTCCTGCCCTATTGTTTCCTCAAAAAGCGGCAAATCGTCTGTAGTTTTGAACTTAAATATGTCCTGATTACAGCATTTGTAAAGTTCATCAATGCTCAGTTTTTCAGGCATTTTTACCTCCATGACAATCTCTTTTATAGCACATGATTATTACTAAGAACAATTTACCACAAAAAAAGGTTTTAATAAAGAGATGATGATAATGTAGGCATTTATCCCTTATCCCTTCACAATCGCAATCTCCTCCGGCGTGAGGCCGTAAAGGGCATAGACCATCTCGTCAATCTGTTTTTCGAGGGCGGAGGTGTCGGAGTTGGGGTCTTTTTCTTTGACGGCGAGGATTCGGTCAACGAGGGTGATGATGGGGGCTTTTTGTTTGTTGGTGGCAAAGGGAATAGGAAGCTGTTCCATATATTGAGCAATAAACCTAACAAAACCTCCCTGAATAGTCGAACTAATATGAAGGTATAGCCACCAGATTAATTGTGAATTTAAAAGACCTAATAGCCAAATTTCATCTGTTGGAATAATATAAGCTGTATTTCCAAGAAATGCTTTGCTTTCATCCCACGTAAATTCAGGACCTTTGGCAATATCAGGATATATTATCTTTGGTTGTTCAAATTCTTCGTAATAAGCACATGACCTCAATTCCCACCAGAATTTCCCCTGATCATCTCTCTTTTGTAATTTATCTTTCCACTGTATCAGATGGTCATGAATTGCAGGGTAAGTTTCCTTGAATATTTTTTTTGCCTTAGCTTCTGATCTCTCATCCGACCACGACCATTCTTTGTTTGCACTGCTTGCAATATTAATAAGATAAAGGTTTGCCCATTCAGCCTTCCATTTCTTTATATCCCTTCCGCGCAACCACGGCTTGATAAGCTCTTTGCTTTGGGGGTCTTCGGAAATCAATCTCTCGCGTGTGACTGCATCAATAACGAATGCTTCATTAAGTCCAGTTAAGATGCCACGATAGAACCTTCCCTGAACATATTCCCCGAGGGGCTTGCCTGCTTTGCGCAGCTTCTCCATCAATGCCATGACATCAGGCTGCTCCAGATTCCAGCCTTCGTTCTTCAATGAAGATATCGGCATGGGAAAACCGATTAAAGAAAGGGTCTCCTCAACACGCTCAAGCTGGGCTGCATCGGTAAAGGTTGCAGCGAGAGCCTTATCCTGCGAAAGAGGCGGTCTTTTCTCAAGCAGAATGATTGAAGGATATGTTGTTGCATCAAAGATAGGCAAGTCGCAAAAATCCATAACAATCTTAAGCGCTGCCGCAGTCGTAAATAAAATTCTCGTATTTTTTCCATATCCCGCCCGCATGAACTTGTTAGGCGCGATGAAACAGAGATGACCATGGGGCTTAAGGATGTCGAGTCCCCGATGATAGAAATAAGTATATATATCAGCAGTTCCGCAGAAGAAATCTCCAAACTGCTCTTTGAGTTCCGGTTTTAGCTCCTTGATGGTTTCATGACGCACATAAGGCGGATTAGCAATTGTGATATCAAATCCGCCGCGACTAAAAACCTCGCTAAAATAGACCTTAAAGTCAAAATGCTTATCGTCATGAGTTATTTCTCTGATAAGATGGTCTATATCATCTTTTAATTGAGATTTCTTTTTTGAATTTGTTTCTTCAAAAAATCTGCCTTTAAGTTCTTCCAATTTTTTAAGCTGTGCATGATGAAAAAGATCATTGATGCCGAGGAGCGAATTCCCGCAGACAATCTTATAATCCAGATTCGGCAGGGGTTTGATGTGCTTTATATCCTCTTCATCAACCATCAAGGAAAGCCATAACCGGAGCTTTGCTATCTCTACTGCGCCCTGATCAATATCCACACCATAGAGGCAGTCCTGTATCGCATGATGTTTGAAATTGTAAGGCGTCCTCTTTTCGCTGTCACCGATATAAGTGGTTAAGGTCTCTCTTGCCCTTATAATCTCGTGCATCATCCCAACAAGAAAAGCTCCTGAACCAACAGCAGGGTCGCAGATTTTCGCAGTCTTAAGCGCATTATCAAAAAGCCGCGCATTCAGGCGGATTGAGTCCGGCATCCGGTAACTGTAGGTCTCTGTTTCACGTCCCTTTGCCTCAACCCTTCTGTCATGTTCAATGGCTGAGATGCCGTGCCTGATAAATGATTCAATATCCTCTTTTGGAATTACTGTCTTTTGTTTCTGCTCCATGATGCCGAGTTGTTCAGGGTCGTCCTCGCCGATCAGTTTTTTCTGAACTGCTTTCTGCGCAGCGATTACCTCTTTGCTTGTATTGATGACATTGTCGAGATAGTTGATAAGACTTTCCTGACACATATAATGGACAATCTCACGCGGCGTGTAATATGTGCCTTTTGATTTGCGGTCTTTGACCTCAAGCAGGTTTTCAAAGACCTTGCCGAGCATCTCAGGGTCAACAGCTACTTCTTTTTCCAGAGGCTCGTCTTCCTTGACTGTGAAATTGTACCGGTCAAAAACATCCAGAATTCCCGTTCCTGTGTCGCCTTCTTTTGTTTTAATATCATTTGAGAAAAGCTCATCAGGCAGAAGCACATCTGTATGCACCCAGTCATAATTATTGATGGGGTCAAAAAGCCCGCCGTTCAGGAAAGGGATTTTGCAATTGAACCGGCTGTAGAAATCAGCCTGCCGCTCTATTGCCAGCGCCTCGTAAAAAAGAGGCTCAAGTATGTCATTAAAGAAATTCTGATAATTTGAGAGTCTTTTTTCAAAAAGAAGGCACAGGAAATTTCTGGGCCCTGTTCCCCATGCTGCATCACGCGCAACACCGAACCAGCCTTTCTTCTGAAGAAAATAGAGAAAAACAATTTGTCCCAGCAGTTTCTTTGAAAAATCAACACTGTTCACACCCCTTTGCCGGAAGTCGTTTTTGACTTTCTCGTTATCTTTTATGATTTCATCCAATGCATCTTTTGTGCGCATGAACAGGTCGCGGTATTTCTCGAAGAATTCCTTTGTGACTTTTTCGATGCTGAAGGCTTCTTCTATCTCATTCAGCCGGGGATTCTGCTTGTCATCAATTAAAAGCGGCAGAAGGCGGCTCTGTGCTGTATGGCTGTTCTCGTTTTTGCCGACAAGATACGAATAACGCCTTGCAGGCGTGAATTCTTCTTCAGCCTTAATCCTGCCTGTCGGAGTCTCGGCAAGTCTATACTCCATCTTCACAAAGGAAAAACGCCAGTCTTCTTCGTAAGGCGATACAAATGCGATGAGTCCCGCGTCTTTTTCGCCCCTGTCTTTCAGGTAGCGGGCTATAAAATTGCGCTGGGTTGTCCGAGCCCTGTCAAGGGCAGCCTCTTTCTGGAGATAAACAACGAGGATGTCTGTTTTTTTGCCTTCAGGGTCTGTGTAGGTGCCTATGCGCTCGTATGTTTTTACATGGTCTTTAAATATTTCAGGCACATACCCTCTGGCATGGAAGGCCTTGGATTCATCAATTTTATTAAGGAGATTTTTTATGAAATATACAAAGCGCTCCCTGTCAAAGGGGTTCTGGAGGGCGTCTTTAATTAGTCTTGCTACCGCCTGCTTTTCCATAAATGTAATGATATTTTAATGCTTGACTAAAGGATCCTTTATGTTATATTAATATCAGAATCACGATGAGAGGCTATCCAAAGGGTTTCGTCCCGAGGTAATGCCTCTTTTTTATTTCATATTTTAATTGACATTAATCTATTCCTTTATTATCATAATATTAAGCAAGTAAATCCTCGTGTGTGGGCTTCCGGATGGTTGCTCGTAAATAGCACGCGGGGTTTTGCATTTTTAGGGAAAAAGTGGATTTTCTTCCACTATTTTATTTTTGATTGAATTGTAATAACTATCATCACCATATTCGTATTTTCTAAAAATAGCCCAGCTCACAAAATCCACTGCCTGCAATGACTTTTCTTCGTGAGGGCTTCTTATTAAAACTTCTATTTTTGCTTTATGCCTGTTTTCTACCTGACTATTGAGATAATTCTTAAAATTTTCATTCAAAAACTTATTTGTCTCTCTTCTCGATGCGATAAGCTTTACGGCGCTGCCTATGGGAATAATCTTTTTTGAATAGATTCTATCTAACAAAATATTTGCAACATAATTATAAAGAACTTGCTTTTCATTTTGCAGTTTTGTATAAACTCTCTTCTTGTTAAGATAAATTGTCATCACAAAGCACTCTTTTTCAGTCATTAGCCTTAACAGTCTCTGTCTGGTAACAGGCTTTTCTTTTACACAATGTAGATTCCCAAATTTTCTTTTATATTTTTTCTGCAACTGAGAATGAGTCTTTTTTACTATTTTTTCCAACAGTCCTTTATTCTCAACAAATAGACAAGTAATAACAAAAAATTTAGAAGTCTTCTTTTTTGTGAAATCAAATCCCAAATCTCCTGACTCGTCCATAAAAATAAATGCCATTATCCCTCTTTATCCTCAGGCCAAATATAGCGATAGAACAACTTCCCGTTTGCCAAAAGACTGTGGATGGCGCTCCGCATAGTGCCCTGTAAGGAAGCGCTCAGGTATATGCGTTTGAAGGACTGCCAGAACTTTTAACGGGTTCATTATTTCTTTTTTGAGCTCATCCAATGCCTTGAGAGTCTCTTTTGCTGTCTGTTTGGGAATGCCGCCTTCTTCAATCTGGGTGAGGACTCTCTTAAGATAAAGTTCCTGCTCATCGGTCATCTGCTTTGTATTTTTGTTTGTTGCCTTGAGGATTCCGAGTATCCTGCCTGCGCTGTCCCTGCCTGCCCTGCCGTGCGCTTCCGGCATGCCGTCTGTGGTGGCAAAAACAAATGCCTCTTTATTCATATCCAGAAGTTCGTAAAACCCCTCCGGCAGTTTAAGCTTTTTGTCCTCTAATCCACTTTCAAGGATTTCGGCAGCAGAAATAAAATCAAGCTCCTTTGCATTTTTTGCATCACCCGTCATAAAAAACTTTTGGAGTTTCCCCCGGCGGAAATAGGTTATAAGAGAATCGTGTATTTCGGAATTTGATTTGGCTGACCGCGCCTTTTTCGGAAGGTTCTTTATTTTTTCAAAGGTATCCGGGTCTTTGTCTCTCAAGTCCTTTATTACTCTAAGGTATTTAAGCTCCGAGGTATCTTCTTCATCATTTCCGATGATTGCCTTATTGGATATTAGTCTGTTGAAGAGTTCATGTGATTCCACAGGCTCGCCTTCTGTCAGAAGTGCCGCATCGCCGCCAAGTAGGGTAAGAAACGCGTTTATCTTTGCTTCAGCCGCCTCTCTAAGCTTTATCTGGTCATTGGCCTGCTTTGTCGGGAAAAAGTTGAAGGTATGAATCCTGTCAAACTGTGTGTCAATCCTGTTTATACGCCCAACCCTCTGCATCATGCGTGTCGGATTCCAGGGGATATCATAATTGACAACCACATTTGAGCGGTGAAGATTAACTCCTTCAGAGAGAACTTCGGTTGAAACCAAAATACGGTAGTCATCTTTTGGATGCCGGGCTTTGGCGTCAAAGTTTTCAATCACCTTATCACGTGTTGCCTCACCTGAGCCGCCTGTAAAACAAATACTCTTGCCGGGAAACTTCACATCTATGTTTTTGCTAAGGTATTCGGCGGTTTCCTTTGATTCGGTAAAGACAATGAGTTTGTTTTGTTTCAGGGTTTGTTTTTTTGAGAGTGCATCTAAGAATGTAAGCAGTTTTGGGTCCCGATCGACTTTCTGCCATAAGGTCTTCACTTGTTTTAGAATCACATAATCGCTTTGCAGGTCTTTGATAAACCCATCTGTAAATTCCTTGCTATCATATTTATTAGCTTTCTTCTCATCAATTAATTGCTGTATCGCCTGGTCGTCGTCATTTTCTAATAACTCAAAAATCTTATTAGTATGTTTTTTGCTCACATACACATTCCCTTTTTCAAATTCCTTGATAAACATCTCATAAGAATAAATGAAACGGTCAATTGAATTTTTGAAGGCAAAGAAGCTGCTCTCCAGCCTTTTTACCAGAAGGATTTTCATGAATTTGCCCATGTTCCTCTGGGATTGTTTTTCGAGTTGATCTATGGGTATAGGGCCATTGTAATAAAGCAACGGCGTGTAGCGCGCGTATTTAAACTTTTGGGCAATTAATTCAATTGTCTTATTGAAAATTTCATCTTCAACATCATTGAGCTCATAAAATAGCGGTTCCGGGTTTTCAACTTCAGGGAATTTAAGATTCTGCTGTTTAAGGTCATCGGCGAAATATTTTGCTATCTCTGTTCTTGTGCGCCGGACCATCAGGTATTTGAGCACCTTGTCACGGATTTCACGGGCATTCTCCTTTACAACCCTGATGTATTCAGGATAATCCCGTTGGCGGTCAAGGTTCTTGAGCTTTTTATCCAACCTGCTGAAAAATGCCTCAAGGTCAGGCAGATTGGGGATAGTGCTCTTTTTGGATTTCTGAAAGAGCTTTATCTGGCTCAGGATGTCTTTAGGAGAGTTGTTGTACGGGGTTGCGGTAACAAGTATTACCCGTTTGCCTCTACATATCTCAGCCAGCATTTCATAGGTGATGTTTGTTTCTGTCCTGAAGCGGTGCGCTTCATCAATGATGATATTGGAATATTTATCCGTTCCCTTGTCCAGTATGTCTTGAAGCTTGCCGATGGATTCAAAGTCAGCCGGTATCCTGAAATCGGA
>JAPLLK010000077.1 GCA_026387575.1 Nitrospirota bacterium
ATATTCTCCGTCGAGATTTTTGGCTCAACCGAAATTTTCCGCATATCAATGGTGCCACATGCGGAAAGGAGTAACACTGTGATACATAAAAAAAATGTTGATATTTTCATGAAACCCTTTTGATATTTTTTTGATAAGACATTTTTTATGCAGATTGTTAATGTTATACAAGACAGGATATGAATTGTCAATGAGAAATTTGGGTGAGAAAATTTGGGTGAAAAGATGACTTACAGGTCTTGCAAATATAGAGATATGATAAAATAGTCCAGCCGAGGGTTTTGATTAGATGAAAAAACTTGATTTGCTTATTAAAAACGGCGTTGTCTATGACGGCACAGGTGCAGAGCCTTTTGAGGCTGATATTGGTGTTGCCGGAGATAAGATAGCATTCATAAATAAGGTGTCAGGTGTCAGGTGTCAGGTGTCAAAGACCAGAGGAGAAAAAGTGATAGATGCAAAAGGGATGGCTGTCTCTCCGGGTTTTATAGATACGCATGCACATTCTGAGTTTACCCTCCTTGCAGACCCTCGCGCAGAAGGAAAACTGCTTCAAGGCATAACAACAGAGATAAACGGCAACTGTGGGCTTTCTGCTGCGCCGCTTTACGGAGAGGCATTTGAACACCGTGAAAAAGACCTCGCTGAACTCGGAATAAAAGAGCGGTGGTCAACCTTTGAGGAATATTTCAGGATACTTGAAGGCCGAGAGAGCGCTTTAAACTTTGTCACGCTTGCAGGACACGGGAATATCAGAGCATCCGTTATAGGCTATAAAGATAAGAAGCCAACCGCTTCTGAATTAAAGAAGATGCGGGCTCTATTGCAGAAGACGATTGATGCCGGAGCAATAGGCTTCTCAACAGGACTGATTTATCCGCCGGGAATTTATTCCGATACTGAAGAACTTGTAAGTTTGGCAAAGAGCTTTTCTAATGACAGATTAATCTATACATCCCATATGAGGAGCGAGGGCAAGAATCTTATTGAATCAATAAAGGAAGTAATACGCATAGGCAAAGAAGCAAATATCAAAGTTCACATATCGCATATTAAAACAAGCGGGAAAGAAAACTGGGATAAGATAGATGGGGCAATATCGTTAATAGAAGATGCAAGGAGAAAAGGAATTCGGATTACATGCGACAGGTATCCTTATACAGCATCAAGCACAGACCTTGATACGATACTGCCGTCATGGACTTACGAAGGCGGCTCAGAAGAGGAATTAAGGCGGTTAAAGAATTCGCAAGTCATGGAAAAGATAAAAAAAGAGATACTGCATGGGCATCCGGATAATGATTATTGGACAAAGGTCAGCGTATCTTCTGTATCATCACAAAAAAATAAGTGGATGGAAGGCAAGACTTTATCTTATATTTCAAGGAAGATTAATAAAAGTGCGGTTGATGCGCTTTTTAAGATTTTGATAGAGGAAAAGCTGAGGGTTGGTGCGATATTTTCATCAATGAGCGAGGATAACCTCAGAAGGTTTCTCTCTCTGCCATATACAATGATAGGCTCTGACAGTTCTGCAAGGAGTATGTCAGGCATTACTTATGACGGCAAGCCGCATCCAAGAGGGTTTGGAAGTTTCCCGAGATTCCTCGGAAAATATGTGAGAGATAATAAACTAATGAGCATGACAAGCGCTGTTCATAAGATTACAATGCTTCCTGCCAGAACGTTCGGGATAAATGACAGAGGAGTTCTGAAGAAAGGTGCGTTTGCGGATATTGTTGTCTTTGATCCCGGGAGGATAATTGACAGAGCTACTTTTGATAAACCGTTTCTGAAGCCTGAAGGTATTTATTATGTGGTTGTAAATGGTTTGCCTGCTTTGTGGAAAGGCAATTTTACCGGTGCGGCAACGGGGAAAATCTTAAGAGGTAAGGGCTGTTTATCTAAGGGCTGTAACGTTGACAAAGATTGCGGCTAAACAATATAATTAATAAATTATTGAGAGTTTAAGGAGGCTAAAAATGGCAGAAGGCATAGTTGAACTCACGACTTCTACGTGGGATAAAGAGGTGCTTCAGGGTCAGGGGGTGGTTATGGTTGATTTCTGGGCAGTATGGTGCGGGCCTTGCAAGATGATTGCGCCCACAGTTGAGGAACTGGCTAAGGAGTATGCCGGAAAGATAAAGGTAGCAAAGCTGAATACAGATGAAAACCCTGATATTGCAAGCAGGTATAAAATAATGGGAATTCCGACAATCATGTTCTTTAAAAACGGCGAAAGAGTAGACCAGGTTGTAGGGGCAGTGCCTAAGACACAGCTTAAATCCAAGATAGATTCTTTGCTCACCGCTTAGTCCCGAGCAACTCGGGACGGAAAAATCTGATTCAAAGAGGAACAAATCCAGTGAGAAATATTCTTATGCTTATTGTCATCGCATTTCTGGTGTTTTCTCCTGCAGCATGCAAGAAAAAAGAAGCTGGAGTTGAGGCAGGGCCTCTGTCTATAGGAAATATAGCGCCTGACTTTATATCAAAGGATGTGAATGGAAATACCGTAAGGCTCTCCGATTATAAGGGCAAGGTGGTTCTGATTGAGTTCTGGGCTACATGGTGCGGCCCGTGCAGGGAACTTACTCCCGTGCTTAATAAGATTTATGAAAACTATAAGGATAAGGGATTTGTAGTGCTTGCCTTAACACCGGAAGAAAGTACAAATACGGTAAAGTCCTACATAAAAGAAAACAATGTAACATACCCCGTGCTAATCACTGACATGAAAACAACAAGACGGTATGGCGTAATCAGCATTCCTGCGAGTTTTCTGATAAGCAGGGATGGCAGGGTTACAGAGAAGCATTTGGGCGTAACTTGGGATATTATGCAAGAGCTTTCATCAGAGATAGAAAAACTTCTTTAAAACCATGTTTGACTCACTTACTGAAAAACTCGAATCAATATTCAAGAAACTTAAGGGCAGGGGACTTCTTAAAGAGGAAGATGTTGAAGCCGCCTTAAAGGAGATCCGTCTTGCGCTTCTTGAAGCTGATGTAAATTTCAGGGTTGTAAAAGACTTCATTCTTAAAGTTAAAGATAAGGCAGTTGGCAAAGAAGTTCTTGAAAGTCTTACTCCCGGACAGCAGGTCATAAAGATAGTCAATGATGAACTCTGCTCTCTTCTGGGAGGAACAAACGATAGGATACAACTTTCTCCGAATCTTCCTACAGTTATTATGATGGTGGGCCTTCATGGTTCGGGAAAGACTACAACCTCGGCAAAACTTGCAAGTTTTTTTAAAAAAGAGGGCAGAAGGCCAATGCTTGTTGCCGCTGACCTTCAGCGCCCCGCGGCAATAGACCAGCTCATAACGCTTGGTTCTCAATTAGAAATACCTGTTTTTCACTCAAGGGATATAAAAGACCCTGCGGCGCTCTGTAAGGAATCGTTTAATAAAGCTGTGATTGATGCAAGGGACGTATTAATACTTGATACAGCCGGCAGGCTCCATATTGATGACAACCTGATGGCAGAACTCAGGCGCATAAGAGATGCTGTTCCACCTAAGGAGACCATATTTGTTGCTGATGCAATGACAGGACAGGATGCTGTGAATATAGCAAAAAATTTCAACGAGCAGATTGGCGTTGACGGGATAATACTCACAAAGATGGATGGCGATGCGAGGGGCGGCGCCGCAATCTCTATAAGGGCAATAACAGGCAAGCCGATAAAGTTTATAGGAAGTGGTGAAAAGATTGATATGCTCGAGCCGTTTTATCCTGACAGGATTGCTTCAAGAATTCTCGGGATGGGCGATGTGCTCAGTTTCATAGAACAGGCGCAAAAGACATTTGAACAGAAGGAGGCCGAAAA
>JAPLLK010000083.1 GCA_026387575.1 Nitrospirota bacterium
GTCATAGACAACGCCGTTTTTAATAAGCAAATCAAGTTTTTTCATTTAACCAAAACCCTCGGCTGTACTATTTTATCATATCTCTAATTTGCAAGACCTGCACGTCATTTTTTCAAGGAAATTTCTCATTGACAATTCATATCCTGCAAGATATTATCAATCTGAATAAAAAATGTTTTATCAAGAAATACCAAGGGGTTTTCATGAAAAAATTCACTCTCTTTTTATGTATCACAGTGTTACTCCTTTCCGCATGTGGCACCATTGATATGCGGAAAATTTCGGTTGAGCCAAAAATCTCGACGGAGAATATGAAGAAAAGTTCCCTGAAAGCGGGGCTTCTTCTCAATGACCGGCTCACCAGTTACAAGTACGCATTTGAGACGGGTAAACAAGTGTTCTTGATGGCGAATGTGAAGGGAGAAATAGATGTCGGCAAGAATCTGTCCCAAGCCCTTTACGGGATTGTCTCCAGCAAATTCGGAAACGTCGCCGTTGCTCGCGATGTAAGCGAAATCCACGATGTCGACCTTTATTTTGTTCCCCGGATCAAATCCTTCAAGTATTCGCCCCCTTTTACCGGGATGGGTTCTCATATCGCTGCTGTGGAACTGGAAACGGAAATCTTCGCCGGGGATGGACGGCGGCAGCGCAGTTTCATCGTCGAGGCTGATGGGAGCAGAAGCATGTTAAATCAATTCAAGATGGAAACGAACTATGATATGGCGCACTACGCGGTAAACGAGGCCATAGACAAGCTCCTTAAGGAATTTTCCAGGAAGCTTGATGAACTTTATTGATTAAGATTAGGAACACGAGATAGGTATGAGACGATGGCTGTTAATTGTCCTGGTACTCTGCACCAGCAGTTGCGGACTCACGCAAGGGCTAACCAAGTCTGAAGGTCTTGCCAACTACCACCCCCTCTTACTGACCGCCACGAAGAGCAAGGGGGATATCCTCACGCAGGAAGGCCTGGACTACCTGCGTGAAGGTTCTTTCGACAAGTTCCTGTCCTCCATGCGCGAGGCATTGATATTTTATTCTGCTGACGGGGAAAAAACCTCTGATATTTACGGATATATCGGCAATGCGTATCTCGAAAAAAACGAATACGACAAGGCGCTTGATTACTTTAACCAATCTCTATCCGCTTCAAAAAAAAGCCGATACCATCAGGGAATCGTTCTGGCTACCGTTGGAATTGCAAATTGCTACAAAAAAATCGGTGATCCAGATAAGGCCATAGAGATTCTGGCGGCGGCCCCAAAGGAAAATAACGATGCAAGCAGCGACCACCCCCTTGTTGCGCTTAGCTTAGGGGAGAATTTCGCACAAAAGGGCGATTTATCTCAAGCGCTTGCAATATTCAACAAATTGCTTTCCGGCATTAAAAGCTACAAAGATGACAAGCTTAAGCAGTCGGTATATTCATCGCTGGGTACAACTCTTCTTGGCCTTAACCGATATGAAGAGGCGATTGCCAATTATCAACACGCGCTTGACCTCGCCCGGAAAAGTTTCAACACGGCAGATGTTGTGGATCTTCTCAACAATATTGGATTTTGTCTGGTGTCTTTGAAGAAATACGACGATGCCGCCATGGCCTTTAAGGAAGGGCTCGGCCTATTAGCGGTCATGGACCTTTATTATCCCGAAAAACAGATGTATGCAAATTATGGGCTGGGGCTTTTGAACGAAGAGCAAAACAGGAATACCCAGGCACTTCTCTACTACAACACCGCAATCAGATTCATTGAAGATTTGAGAGGAAAACTGAGCTCAACAGAGTTCAGATCATTTTTCCTTGCCAACAAAATAGCTGCCTATGAACATGCCATAGATATTCTGCTCACTATCGGCGGCCAAACTCTTGATGATAGTCGCCTTAATGAAATGTTCCACAAAGCGGGCTTATCCCCTGCAGAATTAGCCTTCTTTTACGCCGAAAGCACAAAGGCCAGATCCTTTCTCGAACTTCTTTCAAAAACCAAAACGGGAACACTGGCAGACAGAATCCCCAAGGAATTGGCCGAACAGGAAAAGAAATTACTCAACATCATTGCCTCTATCCAGGCTGCTGGAGGCGACCAGTCGAAATCCCAGAAAGAGCTCCTGAAAAAATCAAAAAGGGAACTTGATGAGTTGATCGTAAAATTACGGAAAGATTATCCGGATTATGCATCCATTCGCTATCCGGAACCGGTCACGGCCGGGAATATTCCGTTGCGCGGCAACGAGGTGCTTTTGGCGTATAAGGTGAATCCCGGGAAAACATATCTCTGGATAATTGAAAAAGATAAGAAAACGTCTGCTATCGAAATTGCCGTGAGCAGAGAGGAACTCATCCGGAGAGTCGGGGAATTCAGGGGATTTCTGGAAAATCCTGGCAGTTTAGAAGCATACGACCCTGAGAAAGGGCATGCCCTGGGCAGGCTCTTGCTTGGAGAGGCTCTCAGCCGGATTGACCCCGCCAAAAATATAATAATAACGCCCGACGGTGTGCTTAACATTCTTCCTTTCGAGGCATTAACCGTCGGTAAAACTTCAAACACGGGTCAATACCTGGGAGAGAAATACAAGATCAGCTATTATCCTTCCGCCTCGGTAATGGCGACCATGAGGCGGTTCAAAGAGAGCCCCAAATTATCAAACCCCCTGTTTGCGCTCGGCGACCCGGTATACGATGATTCGGATTTACGCTACAGCCCGAAAGAGTCCGGAAATATTGCCCTGGCTGCAGCAGATAAGACGCCCGGTCTAAATTTGCGCAGTGCCGTAATCAAGAGCGGCTTCTCTCTGCCCCGCCTTCCCGAAACCAGGGACGAGGTCTTAAGAATCGGGGAACTCTTCGGGTACAAAACAAATAATCCCAATATCAAACTGGATATGGACGCCACTAAGAGCGAACTCCTGAAATCCAATCTCGGCAATTATCGTTTTATCCATTTTGCCACTCACGGCATTTTGAGTGGCGACATACCCTATATCCTGGAACCGGCGCTGGTACTTACCCAGCCTGGAAACCGCAATCCTGATGACGGTTTCCTGAAGATGAGCGAAATCCTAGAATTAAAGCTGAATGCCGATACGGTCGTCCTGTCGGCCTGCAAGACGGCCCTTGGAAAAGAAATCGCAGGAGAGGGTGTCGTGGGCCTGAGCCGCGCATTTATGCTTGCAGGGTCCAAATCGGTCATCGTGAGCCTTTGGAGCGTGGAATCGAATTCCACGGCAGTCTTGATGAAGAGCTTCTACTCTCATCTGATGAAACCCGGAAGGTCCAAGGAAGAGGCTCTCAGGCTGGCCAAGCAGGAATTAAAAAATCAAAGTTTAATATCAGATGATCTCAGCCGTGGCGTGAAGATAGTCGGACGGGACAAGAAAACTCAGGCCAGCACCGACCACCCTTTCTTCTGGGCGCCTTTCATATTAATCGGTGAATGGGAGTGAAAACACTACCCTTCGGGCTTCTTTTACAACTGGGACGTTAAACACATGTCGTCGTATCCTGATGTTCCTCTCCCTGCTTCTCCTGAAAGAACATCTCCGGTGACTGTATACTCTGTATAAACATAGGCAAAAGAAAAGACGATACGATATTTACCCTTCCCCAAAAGCCCTTTGATTCAGTATTGTTCTTATGATTCCTGTAATTCTCTCCCATATAGTCCTTAAGCCTTGGAAAACACTTAAGGGTTAACCCCATTACGGAAAAAAAATCACCAACAGGCATGCCTATCTTTTCAAGAGGACTGAGGGTTTTCCTGAGAGCTTCTACCATAACATCAATAGGTGTTGTTGCTGTAAGTATCTTTGCTCCTGCGACCATAAAAAATATTCGCAGCGTCCTTACTGCGGCAAGACGGAGTCCTTCCTCTGTGATTACTATAGAACCGATGCTGTATAAAATCTTTCCATGGCTGAAAAACACATTACTAAGAAAAGTGAATAGAAGAAAGAAGGTTACAGTTACCCATCCTTTTTTTATTAACGCAAAAGGGATCCTTATCAGCAAAAGCAAAATGAAAAACAGTACTAAGGCATAGAGCGGAAGACTTTCCATTAAAAACAGGGTAATAATAAAAACTACGTACAGAATGATTTTTGTTTCGGAAGACAAGGTTATTTTTCCGCCCCGACGGATATATGACGCCCTGCTACTTTCTGCTCTGAGGGCATTGCAGCCGCATAGGTATTAACGCCTTCAGCCATTGCTTTTGCAATATGAGTTTTGTAATCCTCCTTTGAAAGCAGTTTTTCCTCTGCAGGATTGCTTATAAATGAGACCTCTGCCAGAACAGAGGGCATTCTTGCACCGAAAAGCACATAAAAAAGCGCATTTTTAACGCCAAGGTTTTTTATGTCATTATAATTTTCACCAAGGGTTGACACTATCGATCCCTGAACATAATTGGCAAGTTTTATTGATTCATCTCTCTTGAGGTCCCTTCTCAAATCACTCAGCATTATATCAACGTCGCTCTTGTACTTTTTCATCTGTTCTTTCATCTTCTTCAAAGAAATTGCATTCTCTCTCGCCGCGACCCTTATGGATTCCTCATCGTTTGTCCAGTTAAGAAGATATGTCTCAACGCCTCTCGCTGTCTTCTTGGGGCTTGCATTAACATGTATTGATATAAACAGATCTGCATTCTTGCTGTTTGCAAAAGCAGTCCTCTCTACCAGAGGGATAAACACATCCTTATCCCTTGTCATCAATATCCTGAAGTTCTTATTCTTTGAAAGAATCGTTCTTACTTTCAAGGCAATATCTAAAACAATGTCCTTTTCATAAAGACCGTTAGGCCCGACTGCGCCGGGGTCGTATCCGCCATGTCCGGGGTCAAGCACAATGGTCTTTACAGCAGACGCCAGATCGTGAGTATTAGCAGTCTTTTCATAGCCATAAACGTCAATGACAAGTTTTGCAGGGTCCTCAAGTATAAATACCTTAAACTCCTTTATCTCCTCCAAATCCAGCACTACCCTCACAGTATCCTGATTAAACTGCCCTGCCCTGACTGTCTTTAATATCCCGTCTCCGACAGGAAGGGTGTTTTTTATCTCTTTTGAAATTCTGCTGTTTTTTAGGTCAAAATAAAGCCTGTCAGGATTTGCAATGCGATTTTTGGAGAATTCAACAGGAGCGGAAAGGTCAACAACAACCCGCGTATATCCCTTAGACGTCCAATGCTTAAGATCGAGAACCTCAATTCTATCTTCAGAACTGCTTATGACAGGCGATAATATTACAAGGAAAAATAAAAGGAGACAGGATGCACGCTGCGCGATGCAAGATGCATGTATATCCTGCATCCTGTCTCTTGCATCCCCTCTCATACTGCCTGAACAGCAGTAATCTCAGGGATTTCGCGCTTGATAGTTGCCTCCACCCAGTTCTTCATCGTAAGCGTGGACATCTGACATGTCCCGCATGCGCCTTTCAGCCTTACATACACGACATTATCTTTTATATCCACAAACTCTATATCTCCGCCCTCAGACCTGAGACCTGCTCTTACCTTTTCAAGAACAACTTCAATCTGTTCCTTTGATACCATAAATCCCCTCCGTTATTAGCTCTAATATTATTTTTAATCATAAAGGATATTCGTTCATTTATTCAAGAGGCGGGAACGGCTTCCTTGAAATCCGACAGCATTTAATTTTACTATAAACAATGGTCAGCGGATTACTTAAAAAACTATTTGGCACAAAAAACGAGAGAGAGATAAAACGCCTCCTGCCGCTTGTTGAGCAGATAAACTCTTTTGAGCCTCAGATAAGCAGCCTCAGCGACAGCCAGCTAAAGGATAAAACCCCTGAATTCAAAAAACGGCTTGAACTCGGCGAAACGCTTGATGATATACTGCCAGAGGCCTTTGCTGTTGTAAGAGAGGTCTCAAAAAGGACGCTTAAGATGAGGCATTTCGATGTCCAGCTCCTCGGCGGCATAATACTTCATGAAGGCAAGATTGCAGAGATGAAAACAGGTGAAGGGAAGACGCTTGTTGCTACCCTTCCTGTTTATCTGAATGCCATTGAAGGCAGGGGTGTGCACATCGTTACGGTAAACGACTACCTTGCAAGAAGGGATGCCAGATGGATGGGGCCTATTTACAATTTTCTCGGCATGAGCGTGGGTGTCATTGTACACGGACTTACCGACGAACAGAGACAAGTCGCCTACAGCTCTGACATAACCTTTGGCACGAACAACGAGTTCGGCTTTGACTACCTCAGGGACAACATGAAATACGATATTTCACAGTATGTCCAGCGGGAACCTAACTATGCAATAGTTGACGAGGTGGACAGTATTCTTATTGACGAGGCAAGAACCCCTCTCATAATTTCCGGGGCGTCTGAAGAATCAACTGACAAATATTACAAGATAGACAGGATTATCCCGAAACTCCAGAGAGACACTGACTATACGATCGACGAAAAGGCAAAAACCGTAATACTTACAGAGGAAGGAAGTATAAAAGTTGAAAAGCTCCTCGGCACAGGCAATCTTTATGACCCTTCAAATATAGAATTTGTCCACCATGTGCTTCAGGGACTCAAGGCCCATTCCCTTTTCAAAAAAGATGTTGATTATATCCTCAAAGACGGAGAGGTAATTATAGTTGACGAGTTCACAGGCAGATTAATGCCGGGAAGGCGCTGGAGCGACGGACTGCATCAGGCAGTAGAAGCAAAAGAAGGAGTAAAGATAGAGAGCGAAAACCAGACGCTCGCTACAATTACATTTCAGAATTATTTCAGAATGTACAACAAGCTCGCCGGCATGACAGGAACCGCTGACACGGAAGCCGAAGAATTTGGGAAAATATACAACCTTGACGTTGTTGTAATCCCCACGAACAAGCCTATGATAAGGGAAGATTCCCCGGATTCAATATACAAGACTGAGAAAGGCAAATTTAACGCTGCGCTAAAAGAGATAGAGGAACTGCACAAGAAAGGACAGCCTGCCCTTGTCGGAACGATATCAATAGAAAAATCAGAAGTCCTTAGCCATATGCTCAAAAAGAAAGGCATACCTCATTCTGTCCTGAATGCGAAATACCATGAAAAAGAGGCAGAGATAATCGAACAGGCAGGAAGAAGCAGCGCCGTCACGATTGCAACAAATATGGCGGGAAGAGGCACCGACATAGTCCTTGGAGGCAACCCCGAAGGGCTTGCAAAGGAATTTTTAAGGGATAAAAAAGATTACACTGATGAAGACTACAGGCAGGCATTGTTAAAAGCAGCCGAGATTTGCATGAAAGACAGGGAAAAGGTAGTCAGCCTTGGAGGACTGCACATCCTCGGCACAGAAAGACATGAAGCAAGAAGGATTGACAATCAGCTGAGGGGGCGTTCCGGCAGACAGGGAGACCCGGGCTCTTCAAGATTCTACTTATCATTGGAAGACGATCTTATGCGGATATTCGGCTCTGACAGGATTTCAGGATTGATGAACAGGCTCGGTATGGAAGAAGACATGCCAATAGAAAATAAGCTTGTGTCAAGGGCAATAGAGAACTCACAAAAGAAAGTTGAAGCGCATAACTTTGACATAAGGAAGCATCTGCTTGAATATGATGATGTCATGAATAAGCAGAGGATAGAGATCTATTCATTCAGGCGTGAGATACTCCAAGAAGAAGGGTTAAAGGAAAGAATATATTATATGGCTGAAGAGACTGTTGATGAACTTCTGTCTTTATACTGTCCGGAAGAAAAACACAAGGAAGAATGGGACATAAAAGGACTTCATGACGCTGTATTCGGCGCATTCTCTTTAACATATTCTCCAGCCTCAAAATCTTCAGAAGAGACAAGGGAATCTCTCATGTCTGCCATAAAAGAGACTTATGAAAAGAAAGAAACAGAAATTGGAAGCGAGATGATGAGATACATAGAAAAAACTATCATGCTTCAGGTGGTTGACACTCAATGGAAGGACCACCTCCTTGCTATGGACCACCTAAAAGAAGGCATAGGGCTCAGAGGCTATGGACAGAGAGACCCGCTTACCGAATATAAGAAAGAGGCCTTTGATGTCTTTGCCGAAATGACAGACAGGATATCTATTGAGGTGCTTAACAGGGTTTTCAAGATTCAGGTTAAAAAAGAGGAAGACATAAAAGAGATTCACAGAAGACAGCAATTGATTTACAATACGAGTGAGACAGGTGAAATGCAGCAACCGGTCCAAAAAGGGAAAAAAACAGGAAGGAATGACCCATGCACATGCGGCAGCGGGAAAAAATATAAAAAATGCTGTGGTGTAAATGCCTAATGTTTTTTTAATAGGTCCAGGTCTTCACAAAAGGAATTTTGATGATATCCTGTCTTGCAACGGGTTTGAGGTCTCGAAATTCAGCTCTATTGAAACTGCCCTCTCACGGCTTAGCAAAAAAGCAGACATCCTGATAATTGGGAAGGACCAATACAAAAATAAATCATTTAAAAAATTCCTAAAGGCATCCGCCGAAATACCAAAGCTTATAGTATCGCTTGATTATTCTTTCCGCGGCTTTGCCGTATGGTTAAAGGAATCATTAACCCGCCCTGCCTACAATCCCTCAGGAAAGGAGTTGTTATATTTTATCAGACTAATCCTGAAAGAAAAAAATACACGGGGGGAAAACAAGACACTCAGGCAGGAACTGGATACTGCCAAGAAGGAGATTGAATTTTTTGAAGATGTCGGAAAAACCCTTACATCTTCTCTTGAGCTTAATAAAATACTGGTTGCTGTAATGAGAAAGACAAAGGAAATTATAGGCGCGGAGGCTTGGTCTGTGCTTGTCGTTGACGAAACAACCGGAGACCTTGTCTTTGAAAGAGCAGACACTAAAAAGGTGGAAAAATACAGATTGAAACCAGGTGAGGGCATCGCAGGCTGGGTTGCTCAGGAGGGAATTCCGGTAATCGTGCCTGACGTTTCGCTTGACAAAAGATTCTCATCGAGAGTGGACAAGCAGACGCGTTTCAAGACAAGATCGTTAATGTGTGTGCCCATAAAAAGCCAGGGGCGTGTCATTGGAGTGCTCGAGGTTGTAAACAAAATAACAGGAGAACCTTTCACAAAAGAAGACCTAAACCTGCTTATGAGACTTGTTGATCAGGCAGCGCTTACTATAGAGCGCACAACACTATACCAGAAAATGGCAGAACTTGTAGTAACAGACGACCTCATAAAACTATTCAATACGAGATACCTGAACAGGACCATTGAAACAGAAATACAGCGTTCAAACAGATATAAGACATCCATATCATTGATATTCATAGACATTGACTATTTTAAAAACATAAATGACCAGTACGGACACCTTATAGGAAGCAAAACCCTTGTTGAATTGGGGCAGTTAATCATAAAATGTCTGCGCAGCATTGATATAGTTGCAAGATATGGCGGAGATGAATTTGTAGTCGTGCTTCCCCAGACACCTTCTAAGGCAGCAGTACAGATAGCCGAAAGAATAAGAAAGTCAGTTGAGCGCAACACATTCCTTAAAAAAGAAGGTTATGTTCTTAAAATGACTGCAAGCTTTGGCGTTGCATCTTATCCTGAAAGCGCAAAGACCAAAGAAGACCTGATTCGCCTCGCAGATGAAGCAATGTACAGGGTGAAATATACCACCAGAAACGGGGTTTATTCTATAGCATAGCCTGATGGCTCTCTTTAATTACGCTGCAAAGGAAGTTACGCTCAAAATCGTTTATTACGGCCCGGCTTAAGTGGAAAGACAACCAAACATGAGACAATAGAAAGAATAAAAGAAAAAGGGAAAAAGGCTGGCTCACAAAATAAATTCATAGCCTCTCCAGTGTCCTTAACAAAGCTTCTGCTTTTTTTAGACTTTCATAATATTCTTTTTCAGGGTCAGAGTCTGCAACAATGCCTGCTCCTGCCTGAACATACGCAAATCCATCCTTGATAACAAACGTCCTGATTATAATATTCAGGTCCATACTGCCTGAGAACCCTATATAACCAAAGGAGCCTGTGTAGGGGCCTCTTGAGACAGGTTCAAGCTCATCGATTATCTCCATGCATCGCACTTTAGGAACGCCTGTTATCGTCCCTCCGGGGAACACCGCTTTTATCGCATCAAAGCAATTTTTCCCTGAAGCGAGATTGCCTTTTACATTGGAGACAATATGTATCACATGGGAATAGTCCTCTGTTATCATAAGCTCATCCACATGAACACTTCCGTAACCAGAAACCCTTCCGATATCATTTCTTTCAAGGTCAATGAGCATTATGTGTTCCGCCCTCTCCTTCTCGTTCAGAAGAAGCTCGGCGCGCATGAGTTCGTCTTCTTTCACATCCCTGCCTCTTGGTCTTGTGCCTGCTATCGGCCTTGTCTCAATAACACCGTCTTTGACTTTTAACAATCTCTCAGGAGAAGAACTGACAATCTGATAATCCCCAAAATCAATATAACCCGCAAACGGAGATGGATTAATTGAACGAAGTATCTCATAAAGACTCCATGGCTTAATATTTCCTATATCGGCTGATACCCTGACTGAAAGATTTATCTGAAAAATATCTCCAGCAGCAATATACTCTTTTGCCCTTTTTACAATATCTATATATTGTTCTTTGGACATTTCATGACAGACTGATGATGCGTGATGCACGATGCACGATGCACGATTTTTCTCTTCTTCTATCCTGCATCCTGCATCCTCGCCTCGGCGAGTCGCCTGAGGAGACTGTATCCTGTATCTAATATTCTTTAGCGTTTCCTCAGCTTCATCATACTTTTCAGCCCAGTCAACATCCACATCTCCATAACCCAATTCCGTATCTCGAGCGCCGGGACATACAACAATCCATGCTTTCTTATCTAGATGATCAAATGCTATCAGCTTATCAATCATAAGAAAATGTGCGTCAGGAATCTTCAGGTCATCCTTAGTTGTCTTAGGAAGCCTCTCGATGTACTGGACAAAGTCATAGCTAAGCAATCCGACTGCGCCTCCCTGAAAAGGAGGTAGTGCTTTCAGTGGAGCCTGCCTGTATGCATCAACAAGCGATTTAAGTCTGGCAAGCGGATTAGCGGAAGATACAGCCCTTTTGTCTTTAGTCTTTATCTCGACAGCGCCATCCTTTACCTTGAATGTTAAATATGGATCAAACCCTATGAAAGAATAGCGGGCAATATTTTCAGGCCCTTTTACGCTCTCAAGAAGAAAACTGTTTGCACCTGAAAATACCGGATACAAAATATTAGGCTGGATATAGGGAATTTCAGCGGCAAGGGGCGGAATCCCGCTGACTTTAACTTTTCTCAGAAAATCCACTTTGCTTACAGAAAAATTAGTATTGGAGTTTAACACCTGACAACTCTGCTAAACAGTGAGCATCTCCAGCGATATTAACTCTACTGCCTTGAGAGGGTCGCTGTGGTTCAGCACCGACCTTCCCATAACAATATAATCCGCCCCTTCCCTTAACGCCTGCTTCGGCGTCATTGTCCTGTGCTGGTCATCAGGAGGATACCATGACGGCCTTATGCCCGGCGTAACAATAATAAATCCCTTGCCGCAGTGGTTTTTTATCTTTGACACCTCATGCCCTGATGCGACAACACCATCCAGTCCTGCCTTAAGCGCAAGCGCAGAAAGATGCCTGACATGCGTGTTAAGGCTGTGCTGAATCCCTATTTCTGCCTTCAGGACATCCTGTGACATGCTTGTCAGGACAGTAACGCCAAGAATTTTGGGTTTTGGCAGATTCTCTTTAAGGCAGAGTTCAACCACAGAGTCCCTGCACATCTTCATCATATCAAGCCCGCCTGATGCATGGACATTGAACATGAATACTCCAAGCCTCGTGGCAGCAACCGCTGCCTTTGCCGCTGTATTGGGTATATCATGCAATTTGAGATCAAGGAAAACCTTTTTCTTCCTCTTATGTATTCCCTGCACTATCTTGGGCCCTGCTGAGGTAAAAAGCTCCAGCCCGACCTTGTATATCTCTATCTGCTCTCCAAATTTATCAACAAGTTCAAGAGCATATTCGGAATCAGAAACAAATATAAGCTGGGCCAGCCCCTCATTCGAATATAATTTTGCTGGAACAGGCGCTGTGTTTGAAATGGAAATGGTTATGTAGCCTTCCCACTCAGGTTCCAGCGGCGTTACATTCACAATAATTCCTGAGCGTGCGTATGTTGATTTTCCAAGGCATATAACGAGCACGTCTCTCGGAATCTTGAAATATTCCAGAGAGCGCCCAAGGACATACGAATTCGCAGGCATTGTGCAGACATCGCCCTTGAAATCAACAAAGTGCGTCTTGTCAAAATTCTTAGGGTCAATAACGGCATTTCCCTTGGCATCAAAAACCTTAAACTCATCAAATAATCTCATGTCATAGCCGTAAGAACTCACGCCGTAAGAGATAACCCCTTTTCTCACCTGATTCCTGTCAAAGGGAGCTATCATCCCCTTCTCAGCCATTTCTATTATCCATCTGTCATTTTTAACCATATTTTAATCCTACAGTGACAGTGAGGATTGCAAGATAGAGAAATATTTTTACACTTGCACTATCACTGAATAAGCTGTCTGAGATTAACATATCTTTTTTCTCTTTTCAATAGAGCAGTTTTGTGATATGTTAGAGATACCATTTACTTTTTATATAAGGAGGAATTTTATGGGACTATGGGACAAGGTTAAAAAAGACATCCAGAAAGGCGTTGATGAGAGCATTGCTGCTGTAAGAAAGGGAGCTACTGTTGCCGTTGAAAAGGCAGAGGAACTGGCAGAGGAAGGAAAGAGGAGATACAAAGTTTTTGAACTGAAAATGAAGGTTCAGTCTAATTTCACCGAACTCGGCGGTAAGGTTTACGATCTCGCATCAAAAGGCTCCAAGAATCCACTCCTTGACGCGAAAGTGATATCTGCTATCAAGGGAGTAAAAAAACTTGAAGCTCAGATTGCAAAACTTGAAAATATCTCCCCCCAAAAGAAAGGCGCCGGCAGATCAAAATCAAAAAGAAAGTAGATAAGGGTAAACCGAAAAACATAGAAAGGACTGTTCCAAAGATTCATAATAAAGGGGCAATAACTGCATGCTTCAATGCCTCATGCCGGCTGCGAAAAGTAGGATGCGCAGGATTTGCAGGTTGTCCGGGATTTATGTCAAAATAAACAGTCTTTAATTGTTAATAAAATTCAGGAGGAAATTAATGAAAAAATATCTGCTTTATCTTTTAATCTTGATAACTGTCTTCGCCCTTTCAGGCTGCGGTTATAACACAATGCAGGCAAATGAAGAAGCTGTAAAGGCAGCGTGGGGTGATGTTGAAGCATCATACCAGAGGAGAAATGATTTAATACCGAATCTTGTAGAGGTTGTGAAGGGATACGCTAAACATGAAAGAGAAACACTTACCGCAGTTACAGAAGCAAGGGCAAAGGTTGGATCAATACAGATGTCAAAAAACATGCTTGATAACCCTAAGGCATTTACTCAGTTTCAGGAGGCGCAGGGAGCTTTAAGCAGTGCGCTTTCAAGGCTTATGGTTGTAGTGGAAAAATATCCCGACCTCAAGGCAAACCAGAACTTCAGAGACCTTCAGCACCAGCTTGAAGGAACAGAGAACAGGATAAATGTTGCGCGCACACGCTACAATAAGGCTATTGAGACTTTCAACACATCAATCAGGATATTCCCGAATAACATTACGAACAAGCTGCTGCTTCAGCTAACACTGAAGGAGCCATTTAAGGCAGAGGCTGGAGCTGAAAAGGCGCCACAGGTAAAATTTTAATTTGAAACCTTTTTTAAATGCAGTGAAATCAAGTAAGATTGCCACGCCTTCGGCTCGCAATGACACCTCTTTTTATCATTGCGAGGAACGAAGAGACGAAGCAATCTCCGCTCTTTGTATTCGACATCTCGGGATGTTAACAACGTTTATTTTTTATTTCTTGCTTATTATTTCCCCTGCCTATGCCCTTGATGTGCCAAAACTGCAGGGGCATGTCAATGATTACGCAAATATGATATCCCCATCAACTAAGGCTGAATTGGAAAAAGAGCTGAATTCTTTTGAACAGACAGATTCAACACAGATTGTCATCCTCACAATCCCCTCTCTTGAAGGTAATGTTTTGGATGAATTCAGCATTAAGGCAGCTGAGGCATGGAAGATAGGACAGAAAGGGAAAGACAACGGCATAATCATAACTGTTGCGAAACAGGAAAAAAAGATAAGGGTTGAGGTTGGCCGCGGGCTCGAAGGAGTATTGACTGACCTTGTTGCGGGGAGAATCGTTAACCTTGTTATAGAACCGAGCTTCAAAAGAGGTGATTTTGACGGAGGTTTTGTCGCGGGAGTGCATTCTCTTATTGATGCAACAAGGGGAGAGTTTAAGGCTGATAAAAATCACCTGCCCAAAAAGAAGGACAACTTACACAGCTTCTTAACCATTCTTATCTTTGGTGTAATAGTTTTACTGTTCATAGGAAGCATATCGCGCATCTTTGGAGGCGTATCAGGAGCAATAGGCCTTCCTGCGCTTGTCCATCTGGCGCTTACTCCAATCGGGCTTATTGCATTTATCATCCTCTCTGCTGCCGGATTGCTTGCAGGGCTTTTCCTGCCAAAACTTTTCTCCTCAGGCGGCCATCACGGCGGCGGCGGTTTCTGGTCCGGCGGAGGATACTATGGGTCAGGCAGTGGTTTTAGCGGAGGAGGAGACTTTGGAGGCTTCAGCGGTGGAGGTGGTAGTTTTGGCGGAGGAGGAGCATCAGGAGACTGGTAATGGAAAATAATTCAAAGGCAAAAAGATTTTTCACTGAAGAAGAGAAAAGAAGGATAGAAGAGACAACCCGTGATGTTGAATCCCGCACCATCGGAGAGGTTGCCGTAATGGTTGTTGGCTGCAGCAATCAATATATTGAGGCGGAAATATTGGGAGGGATATTTCTCGGAGGCATCATCTCGCTGATTATAACCGCTTTATACTTTAACTCATCTGTCTGGTCATTCATTCCTGTGAGTTTTATCTTGTTTTTCCCTTCAAGATTTCTATTCAGAAAATTTCCTGTTCTTAAAACCTCATTCACCGGCTTTAGAAGAAAAGAGGAAACTGTAAGGCAGAGAGCTGTCAGGGCATTTCATGAAAAAGGGCTTTATAAGACCAGAAAAAACACCGGAGTTCTCTTCTTCATCTCTATCCTTGAAAGAAAGGTCTGGGTTCTTGCCGACAAAGGGATTCATAAAAGGATAGAACAGGAGACTCTGAATAAATTTGCAATAACCGTATCTCAGGGGATAAAAGAAGGCCGTGCGTGCGATTCTTTATGTGATGCCATAAGAGAGGCCGGAGAACTTCTTGTAAAACATTTTCCTGCAACTCCGGGCGATACAGACGAGCTTTCAAATAAAGTGATGACTGAGTAAGGGTTCAGCCATCACTTATATTCAACTCCTTACTTTGCAATCCTGTCTGAATCAACCGGGATCAGAACTATCTCAATCCTGCGGTTTTTTGACTTTCCCTCTTCCGTGTCATTTGATTCAATAGGCTTGTATTCTGCATATCCCGCGGGGCTGAGGAGTTTAGGGTCAACACCTTTTTCCTGAAGATACCTTACTACATTAGTTGCCCTTGCGTTTGACAGCTCCCAGTTAGTCGGAAATTTCTTTGCTATCCTCGGTCCTATTTTGATATTATCCGTATGCCCTTCAATCCTTATCTGTTTGTCGGTGACTTTTTTTAGTATCTCCGCGACCCTGTCAAGCACCTTTTTCCCATCCTTTTTCACATCTGCGCTTCCTGAATCAAACAATATCTTGTCCACCATGCTCAACGAGAGTTTATCCCTGAGCTGCGTAACCGCTATCTCGCCCTTCTTTATCTCATCCTTTAATTCATCAACAAGGTTGGTATATGTTTTTTTCAGCTCTGCTACCGCCTTGTCCTTTTCTTCTATTGCCTGAGATCTTTTCTTTGAGAGCCCCGCTATCTCTGTCTTTAATTCTGTTATCTGGACATTTTTTGACTTTAATTCATTTTCAATTTCTTTTATTTTCTGTTCTTTTTCCGACATTTTCGCCTTAACGCTGACCAAATCCTTTGTCAGCTCATCCTTATTTGCCTCAAGCAGGGATTTGAGCTTTGCATTCTCCGCTGAAATCGCATCTTTTTCCTTTATAAGTTCTTCCTTTTCTTTATTCAGTTTTGAAAGCTCTGATTCCAGGGCCGCCTTCTCGCCTTCCTTTGTCTTAAGTTTTTCTTCTAAAGATGAGACATCTTTTTTAAGATTATCAATATCACTGAGTCTTGCCTTATATTTCTCTGTTGACACACAACCTGAAAAAACCAAAATCCCCAGAATAACAGACAGCATTTTTATTGTTTTCATAAATACACCCCCTGAAATATATGCTGATTATATCAAGTTAGCAATGACTCTGCAATACTCAGATTTAGAACGCATGCCCGATACTGAAATGCACTTCTCCACTGCTTTCACCTTTTTCTCTGTTCAGTTTATGGCCATAGTCAATCCTCAGAGGGCCCACGGGCGTATTGTATCTTATGCCTGCACCGGCAGTATATTTCATCTCTGAGAACTTTATATCGCCGGGTTTCCTCCAAACATTGCCGCCGTCAAAAAATGTTACGAACCCGAAACTCTTACCGATATATGTCCTGAGTTCAAGATTCGTAAGGACATAGGCATTCCCGCCAGTGGGAGAGCCGTTAGCACCCTTGGGCCCAAGCGTATCCTGTTCATATCCGCGCACTGTAGTCCTGCCACCGAGAAAAAACCTCTCCACAAGCGGGAGATCTGTAGTATCGTTAAAACCATACGCCATACCGCTTTTTAAAGATACCGCAACAACAAAATATTTGCTTAACTCTTGGTAAACACTTCCGTTGACTATTGTCTTTACAAAATCCGTTTCTGACAGAAGGTATCCCGATGCGGTTTTCACGGATATCCCTGCAAGCACGCCTTTTCTGGGGTCAAACGGATTGTCCCTCGTATCATAGGCTATGCCCGGCCTTATCCCACTGATAGCGACCGTCCCGCTATCTTCCTTCGTGAGGATAACATCGGGCTTCACCTCAAAAGTTTTGACTAATGAAAAATCATAAAAAATCTCGCCTTTCACCCTTTCGCTGAATTTCTTCTCAATGCCTACGCTCGCAGTGTGCCTACTCAGTTTATAGCGCGTCTCACCGGTCTCTATGGTTTTTTCTGTCCTTTCTTCTTTGATAAGAAATACCTTAAAGGGAAGAGGGTTACCTAAAAACCACGGCTCAGTATAATTCAATATATAGCGCTGCTCAATTGAACTGACCTCGGTCCTGAATGATAGCTGCCTATTCATTCCAAAAAGATTCCTGTAGCTTACATCAAATGACGCCCTGTACTGCTCATAATCCCCATATCCGACGCCAAATTCAACAGCCCCTGCATTCCCTTCTTTCACCTTAACGTGAACATTCTTCACATCCCCTTCTTTTTCTATCGCATCCACATCCACATCGGTAAACAAACCCAGCTTATAAAGCTTCTGGCGCGTCCTTGCGAGAAGATAAGGATTAAAAGGAGCGCCGTTTTCGTAGGGCAATTCTCTCTTTATTACCTCATTCTTTGTCTCCGCATTGCCGCTTATTACTGTTTTCCCGAACAATGTTAGTTTCCCTTCATCAATCTCAAAAATAACCTTCACCCCTTTTTCTCCGGTTTCCTGCTTTATATCAACCTTTGAGTCAATAAAACCGTTAGACCAATATAGGTCAATAATCCTGTGCCTTGCATCCGATATATCAACTTCATTGTAAGGAGCCCCTGTTTTTATCCTGACAGTATTTATTATTTCTTTTTTTGAGATAAAAATCGCTCCCTTTATCTCAATCCCTTCTATTAAGGTCTTTACGCCTTCTTTAATTTTTATTATAATGTCCGCCCTGGAATCTTTTACTGCAATTCTGACATCATCTATCACCACGTTCAGATATCCGAGCGCATTGTAAAGCTCTATTAATATTGCTTTGTCCAACTCTATAAGGTCTGGATTGTACAGCTTCTTTTCCTTTAGGAGCATTACATCTTTCAGATTTTTTTCAGATATGGTTATGCCGGTAAAAGTTACAGAATTGACAATAACCTCGCTCCCTTCAAAGATAAAAAACCGGACAGTAACTGTGTCCTTGTCTGATGTTATAACAGGCGCAACCTGTGCAAAAGGAAAACCCTTGGAGTGGTATAAAGACACAATCCTTGATATTGCCTCTTCAACAAGGTCATCCCTGAAGTCTTCAGCATCAAAAAACGGCGTCTCTTTAGTAAGAGCCTTTGAATTCAAGACAGAGTTGTTTTCAAACACAACTTCAAGCTTTTTACCCGGGTCTATGTTAATGCCAAGATTGCCATTGCTGAAAGTATAGGGGCCGACAACAGGTTTAAGAAAATTATTTTTCTTATAATGAAGCCTTATCCTGTCTATCTCTTTTCTTAACTTAACCTGGTCATAGATATCGCCTTCCTCAATTTTAATTAATTCTTTCGCTTCCTCGGGCCCGATAATTTTAATGCTTTTTATTATCTCAGGCATCCCCTCATCTATCGTAAGTAAAAGATTCACCCTGTAGGGCGTGCCGGTCTTCTCTACAGCGAGTTTTATATCTGCATGGGAGAATCCCCTTTCAGACAATTCATTCTTGAGCTCCTTTGCAGCACCTTCCATACGGTCATATCGCATAATCTGATCTTCTTTTAATGGAAAATGATTTTTTATTGTCTTCTTTGACAGGCGTTGATTTCCGGCAATAACAATTTTCTTTATTATATCTCTCTCCCGGACCTTTACCCTTATGAAGGTTCTGTCTTCATTATTAACTTCAACAGATATGTCCTCAAATATCCCCTTGAGAAACGCCAATTTCAACCAGGCGCGGACAGATGAAGGGTTAAAGACATCACCAATCTTTATGTTTAAAATATCCAGAAGTTCTTCGCTCTTCATGGAATACAGTCCCGAAATATCAATTTTACTGACTGCAACGTATGGTGTCTCAGCAGCTGTAACAGAGGGATTAGCAAGAAATGGCGTGGAAATAAAAATCAGAAATGATAAAAAAATGTTTTTTATCATTCTTCTGCGTTTATCAATCTGCCATAAGCATTTCATTTTGCATTCGCCTTTTTTATTTAAATTCAAATCTGAACTTAATATCTCCGCCAACGCTGCCTTTTTCATCCCTCACGCCAATCAGTGAGACATTCTTATCAAGGATATACTCAAGCTTGAGCACCCGTTCCTCGGTAGAGCCCACGGCAGATGTGTAAGTTACAAAAAGTTTATCGCCTAAAAGCCTCTTTGATGCGGTAAGCCTCGGACCTACCGTGCCTGTAGACTTGGACACATAAGGGTCTACCTGAACCCTGTCAAGCCCTATTATATTTTTTAACCTGTCTTCAAAAACATCCTGAACCTTGCCTGTCAGAAATGAAGCAGCCTCGCCAGCTCCAATTCCTCCCTCAAGTCCCTTTAATTGTTTTCCTATCTGTCCCACGGTAAGCAGGCTGAGTATATCCGTCTCATCAAGCGGCGGGTCAGAAACAAGGGAGAGGTTAAAACGTTCCAGTTGTCCTTCAAGGTTCAGCCTGATATTATACCCTTTCACTACCGTCTGTGCCACAATTTCCATTACAGGATTTATCTTGTTCGGGTCAGTAAAATCTGCGCTTGCGTTCAATATCCTGAATTCAGTGTTCCTGAAGTAAACCTTGCCCTCTTTGGACTCAATTCTTCCAAAAAGAAGCGGCTGTCCTATTGTTCCTTTCAAAACCATATCCACCTTTAATGGCGCACGCGCTATATTATTGTCCACAATAATATTTTCTGCTCCGTATATCTTCACATTTAATACTGTTTTTTGTATTCCTGTCTGTTCACCCCTCGGTCTTTCTGATGTCTTTGCCTTAAGAAGCCAGCTTTTCCATTCTACCCTCTCCCTGTACCTTGCCCTGTTCACCCTCACATCGCCGGTGACATTCTGCGCTTCAAGAGTCCCCTTATAGAGAACATTGCCGTGAAAATTAGCAGAGAAATCTTTGGATATAGAAGTTGTAATGTTATTTAGTTTTGTATCGAGATAAAACCTCTTCAGGTTAAACCCGCTGAGATAGACAACGCCTGACGCATCTATATCCCCGCCTCCAATTTTACCGTAGAGTTTACGTATAATAATCTTGCTGCCCTCAAAATTAAAATATCCGCTTATTGAGCTGACCCGCTGATGCATATCCTTTAATCCGAATAGCCCGTTGCTCACATTGAGATTGCCATTTATCTGTGGGTTGTCCCATTTCCCTCCAACAGTCAGGGTAAAATCAGCATCGCCCCTTAGAACACCAATCTTATTTGAAAATCCCTTCAGAGGGGAAAGCTCTAAGCTGCCTTCAAGGGATATATCGTACTCTCTGCCGATTTCCATACCGCCTCGCATTATGAAAGAGGCATTTCCGCTCCGCATTGAAAATGCAGAAAATGACATCCTTTTATTATCAAATTTAAATTTTATATCTGAATCATTGGAGAAGCTATGTCCATAAAGAGCCGCGTTAACCTGATTTAAAACTGCCGAAGCAGAAAAGGTTTTTCTGGTTCCTGACATAACCGCATTTCCCTTCATATTGACTACAAGGTCATCAGGAACATCCTTCAGCAAAGATGACAGAAGAAAGTCATATCTGCCTGATGTCATGGTAAGCTCCGCGCTCCACGGCAGTAAATCACTCAGATATCCCTTTCCTTTCATCACCACCTTCTCATTGAATAGCGCCGCGGTGAACAGAATATCTTTATTTTTAATAGAGGCATTTATGGCACCTGTGCCAAGCGGTTTGCCTTTAAATGTTCCGCCTGATAATTTCCCGTCTATAGTTATGGAGGGATTGTCAAAAGTGCCTGAGCCTCGTGCTTTTACATTCAATACCGCGTCATCAGGCATGCCTCTCAGCCCCATATCTTTTAAGAATAACTTGCTGCCTGATGCGCTGAAAGAAAACTTTTCCATACCTGAAATCTTTCCCTCAACAGTCATAGCAGAGCCGCCTTTTTTAAGGATAGCTTTTTTTACGGTAATATCTTTATTCCTGTAAAGAAAATCTGTTGATAGAGAGTCAGCTGAGAATTTATAAGCCTCTGCATTCATTACAGCCGCAGAACCTGAATATTCAGGATAGGACCCATTGCCAGCTATCTTAAGGTCTGTATTCAGTTTGCCCTTCAATGGAAGTTTTTTATGAAAGGCTGCCACCAGCCTTTCAATATCGGCGCCTCTTAACGATACTGCAAGATTGTAATCAGGCTGTTTCACATCGAAAACATTCTTTGCTGCATTAAATTTTACATATCCCTTTGCTGTGTGCTCCTCATCCTTTGATTTAACTGACAAACCTTTTATCTCAAGAATATTTTTTCTGTAGGACAGCTCGCCTGAAACTGTATCAAGACCGTAACCTTTTAGGGATGCGGCTGTCATCCTCACTGCACCGTCTATCAGCGGGTCATCAAATTTCCCGGTTATTGTGCCTGTAAACTCGCCTGTACCCTTCAGAAGGTCAAAATAAGGAGATATGAGGTCTGCGATGTCATGCGTTATAAGTCTGCCTTTAAGGTTGAGTACTGAAGCAGACATGGCAACTGTCCCGTTTATTTCCAGCGCTGACTTTTCAGTTCTGACCTCTGCATTGGAAAGGGAAAGCATTTCACCCTGCACCTTAAATTCCCCTTTTATCCTCTTTACTCTTCCTATTAAATCACTGCCTGTCTGCTCGCTGTTGTAACTAAACCATCCGGACGGATTAAATTCGCTGTCAGAAGAAAAAAGCTCTCCCTTTACCTTGCCCTTCGGAGCTTCTATATCCAGACCGACAAGCTTTAATGCCGGCTGACTGTCAACATCCGTAAAATTCACCCTCACTGAATAATGATCAACTTTCGGAATTTTTAAAGCTGCCTCTGCATCTGCCCTGCCATTGTAAAGAGCTGCCTTACCGTTTTTAAAACTCAAGACTCCGTTGCTGTAAACTATATCGCACTTGAGGCTGTCCACAGCAACATCAAAAAGATTTCCTTTTTTTAACGTTGCATCCGCTTTGCCTGTAATTTTTGAACCCGCCCCGCTTATCTTTCCGTCAAAATTCACCCATCCTTCAACTCTCTCTTTTACTTTGAGAAGCTCCATCAAAGACTGAAGATAAAAATTACCGCTGACTCTGATATCCACAAAAGGAGCGCCTGCTCCAAATTTTATATCGCCCTTTGCAAATATCTTTCCCTCACCGCTCCTCTTCAGTCCGAAAACTTTTTTTACATAATCAGCAGAAAGTTCAATAGCTGTCTTTATATCGCCTTTTCCTTCAGCCGAATAAAAACCACCTGCCTTCAGTTCTGAATCATAAGCCCTGAGAGTGACGTTCTTTATTTCAATTCCGTCTTTCCTGAAAAACAATACGGCATCTGCGCCAACTTTCAATTCAGGGAAATCCCTGATATTGGAGATAAATTCTTTTATGTTAGCTTTCATTCGCGTAGTTTCACCTAACAGAATCTCACCGCTCAATCCTTTGCCTCTTAAAATAGCGCCATATGCAGGATCATAAAAGCCAAATCCTCCATCACGCACTTCTATTACATCCACTACAACCTTCATCTTCTTGGGGTCTTCCTTAATCAAATACTCTTTAACCCTCTTGATGATGTCATCCGCCTGTCCCCTGTCAGTCCATAACTCAGGCTCTTTCAGCACTATTCTTTTCAGCGCTATTTTTTTTCTCCGTATTGCGGACAGTTTCGGATATCCCTTTATCCTGTCAACAGTCAAAACCCTGTTGCCCTCATCATCAAACAACTTCACCCCCCTTGCCTCAATGAATAACGGAAATAAATTAAGGTATATTGACTGGGCTATTACCTTGCGGCCTGTCATGTTCTCAAGTTCAGGCAGTATTATTTTCTTTAATGCATTTGATATGTGCGGGCCGCGGGAAACAAAGATAATTATCCCTATGAGCAGTACACCTGCGGAAAAATATGCTATTCGTTTTATCCTTTTAGATTTTTCCATAGAGATTCCAGCAATTTCACAGCCTTAAGCCCGTTAACCTTCTCGCCGGCATGCTGAATATAAAAAACATCCTGAGCAATGCCTGATTCAGTATTAACCCTTGCCGATATTATGTTTAACCCGCTTTCATGCATAAGATTAGACACATCATAGAGAAGGCCGTGCCTGTCCTGTGAGAAAAACTCAACAACCGTGCTTTCCTCGGAGGTCTCATTATCAAGTTCCACAAACACATCAAATTTTCCGCTAACCTCTTTTGCGATACCACACAGGTTTATTGCTCCGCCTCCTGCTGCAACATTCTTCAGCCCGTTTTTAATAACATCTTCCATTTCATTCCACCAGAGTTCTTTCCAGTTTGAAATTTGAATTTTATCAATAACAAGTCCATTTTTACCAGTATACAGCCTTGCCCTTACTATATTCAGCCATTTTGAGGAGAGAAACCCAACTATCCGTGAAAAAAGTCCGGGACTGTCCCATGCGCTCACTGTTATCTCTGTTGTGCCGTGTGATTTTTCGCTTATTGATACCGCAAAACCGTCACTCCGGACACCGCATGCAAGGTTGTAATCCTCCTGGATTTTTTCAGGAGGCGTTGAGAGCAGATACCTCTCAGGCATCTCATTCAGGAAACTGCTTAACCCCTCTCTGTCAGCATCCGCAGAGAAAGACAGAATACTTTCAATATAAGCGGCAGGGTCTTTTCTTATTCCGCGGAGATGATTTAAGGTCCTTTCATAGAGTTCTTTAAGGAGATAAGCCTTCCACTCTGTCCAGAAATCAGGATTGACAGCAGACATATCTGCGTATGTCATAAGAAAGAGCGCCGTAAGGCTTTCCTCGTCACTTACTGAATCAGCAAACTGCGCTATAACTTCAGTATCCTCAAGCTCCCTTTTTAATGCAAAAACAGACATCAGAATATGGTTTCTAACAAGGAATTCTATCCTCTGCCGTTTCTCAATATCAATGTTGCATCTCTCCACAATATTTTTAAGCCTTTTATATCCTTCTTCTTCGTGATATCTGCCCACAGCCTTGCCTATGTCGTGAAAGAGCAATGCCATAAATAGTATTTCTCTTTCCTTTATATTCTTCATAATCTCGGCAAGATGTTCAAGGTTTTTATACTTTGTAACTGTCAATAGCTCAAGGTTCCTTATTGCAAGCATTGTATGCTCATCAACAGTATATCTATGAAAAGGCTCATGAATCACAAGAGACTTCAAGGAGCCAAATTCAGGAATAAATCTTCCAAGCACGCCTGTCTCATGCATTTCTCTGAGGGTTTCATATACCCTTCTGCCCCTAAATATCTCAAGAAAGAATGATACAGCCCTATGCGAATTCCTGACCTTTCTGCCCACTAAGAGCAAATTGCATTTAATATCTTCCCTGAGAATATGACTGAAATATCTGCCTGTTTTTGAAAAGGCGTAAAAAGCCTCCATGATACTGACAGGGTCTTTTTTAAAAATACCTTTTTCTGATGAGATAATCACATCTTTATACAAAAGGAAATTATCCGTTATTTTTTTCTTTCTTACTCCTCCCCGGTTTCCTGTGGTCAACCATTGCCTGAGACACATGCCTGATATTGTGGATGTTATTTCCTTTACGGCGCTTGCCTTAAGATAAAAATACCGCATAAACCTCTCTGATCCCGAAAACTTCTTTGAATCATTAAACCCCAGCTTTTTTGAAACATAATCATGGACGATGAATGAAAGAGTGTCATCCCTTCTGTTGCTTATGAGATGCAGACAGAATCTCACTTTCAGCAGAAAATCATATGCCTTAATAAGCCTCCTGAAATCATTCCTTGAGATAACATCTGACATGCCTTCAATGTTATTAATCTTCAATGCAATCTTTGAAAGCCATAACACTGCATGTATGTCCCTAAGCCCTCCCTGCCCTTCCTTTACATTCGGTTCAAGAAGAAACACAGAACCGCCGAAGTCCCTGTGCCTCTTCTCCATTTCTTTCAGCTTCCCGCTTATAAAATTCTTCTGCTTTCTATATGCAAGCTCAGGATAAACTTTCTTATGAAAGTAGTTGTAGAGTTCTCTGTCCCCGGCAATAAACCTCGCTTCAAGCAGAGATGTATGCGTCCGCAGGTCTTTTTTTGCCTCTGCAATACATTCATCAGGAGTCCTGAAGCAGTGCCCTATTGTAAGCCCTGCATCCCAGAGGTTATAAAGCACGGATTCAACCTTTTTTGAATCCGTCTTATCCTCTGCAAAAAACATAATATCAATATCAGAATAAGGAGCAAGTTCCGCCCTGCCGTATCCTCCGATTGCAATAAGTGCGATAGTTTTTTTTGATTCTATCGAAGTGAAAATTTCTGAAAGCAAAGTGTCTACTTTTTGAGTGTAAAAAGCTGCCAGCCCGCGGCCGTTTAAGCCGTCAAAAACCTCTTCGATATCCTTCAAAAAGTCCATCTAGTATGATACTATATGCAGCAGGATTAAGAGTAGGGATGAGTGGACAGAAACTCGGAGATATTAATAGATCATGCAGGGCTTTATGCAATTATGGGAAGATTGTATGATGCGCACAAATACATCATCTGAAACCGTCCTATCCCTTTTATTTTTCGCTTCACTTCTTTGAAACTCCGTTCCACTACATTGGTCGTCCGTATCAAATTAAAACCTTAGGGTAACTCGCCCGCTTCATCTAAAATCTGTTTTATATATTTCAGCGCTTCTTCGGCGGCTTCCTCATCTACTTTCTGTATGGCAAACCCTGCATGCACCAGGACGAAGTCTCCAATCTTTGCATCATCAGGCATAAGGAGAAGGCTTACACTGCGTTGTGCGCCATAAACCTCAACAGTGGCATTCAACTCTTGAATATTTATTATTTTAGATGGAACTGCAAGGCACATTTTTTCTCCCGTTAAAATAGTCTAATGCATTACTTCATAATCTGTACACAGGCTTGTGAATTAAGGCTCTGCTGTGATTTTTGAATGATTTCCCATCGCTTTTATTTTCTTTAGTTACTGAAAATTAGCAATGCTGCACACTTTTTTGCCTTGAACGATACCTGCTCACTGCTTGCAGGGTTTTATCATAATTTCTATCTATACTCCAGCCCCTCAATGCTTATCTTACCTATAACAGACAATATCTGCATCTGCTTGTCTATCTCCCCTGTTGTAATCCTTATGTGCGCTGCATCTGCCGGAAATTGCCCGAGTGTAGGGTCAATCGCAATCCACTGCCCTATAAATATCTCAGGCCATGCATGATAATAAAAATAGCCGTCCTTATACGTAAGCCCGAGGGCAATCCTTGTTGGAATCTCAGCTGCACGCGCCAGAGCAGTATAGAGTGTCGTATGTTCATTACAGTCGCCCCTCCTTGATTTCAGCACCTCTGTTGCCATCGGGATTGTTATTGCCGGAGTCTTCTTGATATTCCTGTAGACCCACTCATAAATAAGCCTTGCCTTCTTCAGCGCATCTCTTTCATCTTTTACAATCTCTTTTGCCATAGAAATAATCTCAGGGTCTTTTGCTTGAATAAACACTGTTTCCTTTAAATATTTATCAAGAGACTTTAAACTCTCAGCTTTGAACTTTGGACTTTGAACTTCCTCTTTTCTTGTCTCAAGCACATCTCCCTTAAGATTCTGCCTTCCGCCGTCAAGTTCAAGAACCTTCAAATCAATTCCTGAGAGCTTTACCCTGAGATATTTTGCATCGGAGGGGAGTTTTAAATTAAACGGCACTGCAACCTGCGTAATAATGTCCATGGAGGGTTTCCCTATTTGCATTGCATCATCTTCGGTTTCTTTAATCAATACAAATTCCAAAGGACTTTCCTCTCTTAACACCTCACCCTTTTCAGTAAGCCATACTGAGAATTCAATTCCCTTAAACGACCCCTTCAGCCTGAAAACCTCACGCATAACATTCATTGACATTATCCGCTCTTTCCCTTCCACCTCAACAAGAATGCGCTCCTGAGTCATAGTTATAGGGTCAATAACAGTCATGCTAAGTTTTCTGCCAAGTTTAATTCCCTCCTTAATAATATTAGGAATCACCGAGACATTAAGAGACAGCTCATCTTTCAAAGCAATCACCTGTTCAGATTTTGTACCGGCAGTCTCCATAGAGACATTAAGATTCTTACCATCCACCCTTCCCTTGATATTCATAGTCACATCAGAATTGAGCATAAAGTCAAAAGATTTAAGTTTTAAATCAGGATCAAGATATGCGCCGGTAAATGTATCTATATCTTTCAGGACATTCATAACATTGAGCCGCATCTTCATTTGTTCTGAAATTCTATATCCATCAGTTGTTTTTTCAACTTCCCTGTAAGAGTAACCTGTTTTTTCGCCCTTATAATAAAGTCCCATCCATTGTCCTTTGTACAGTTCTTCAGGGAAAACTTCTTTATTCATAGCATAATGCACAGCCTGATTTAATCCGTAATGCCTGAATAAAAGGAGAGCAGTCGCAGCAACCCATAAAACAATAATGGCGGTATAGAAAAATCTTTTAGGTGTGATATTTACCATGTCTATATTTGATTTTAGCTAAAACAACTGTCTTTAAGGAAGACATCATAATGGATTAAAACTTGTTGGGCAAATCCGTGTTAGGAAAAAAGAAACTTAAATCACCTGTCAAGTAGTATGTCTCGTTAAAAAACGTCCCTGCAACTGCAGCTGTCATAAGGCAGGCAAGAGTTGCTGCTAGAAGCGCCTTCACTCTGACTGTTGCAATGTCTTTCGTCTATGCCAAGAGTCTCAGGTCTTTCAGACTCAGGCATTATAATCTTTGAGGGCACCATCGCAGTTATGGCAGAGAGTATGGAGACGAGGGGAAAATATATTGACAAGAGGCAAGCAAAATTATTATATTTTATATGCTATTTTTTTTAAAGTAGGTTAATAAGTCGCTTTAACTTTAATAGCAAATCAGATAACCAGTCTATTTTAAAAGGGGGATATTAATGGCTATATCAAGACGTGATTTCTTGAAGTTCTCAGGCGGCACTGCTGTTGCGGCCGGGGCTGCAAGCCTTGGCCTTGCACCTGAAGAGGCAGCAGCAAAGGAAATTGAACTCCGCACAAAAGGGGCAAAGGAGACAAAAACTATCTGTCCTTACTGCTCAGTAGGGTGCGGTATTGTTGTCCACACAAAAGATGGCAAGGTCATCAACACAGAAGGTGACACAGAGCATCCAATTAGCGAAGGAACCCTTTGCTCCAAAGGATCATCGCTCTATCAGATTATCAATAATCCTGCGCGGCTTACAAAGCCAAAATACCGCGCTGCGGGCGCCTCTGAATGGAAAGAGGTTGAATGGGACTGGACGCTTGACGAGATCGCAAAAAGAATAAAAGCTACACGTGACAAGACTTTTAAAACTACCTCAAAATCAAAAATGAAAGAAAAACAGCCTGACGGCACAGAGAAAGAAGTAGAGAAGGATTTTGTAGTAAACAGGACAGACGGAATTTCCCATGTCGGAAGCGCAGCACTTGACAACGAAGAATGCTACATGCTTCAGAAACTACTCCGCTCATGGGGCCTTGTCTATATAGAACATCAGGCACGAATATGACACTCCGCTACTGTAGCGGCTCTGGCAGAGTCGTTTGGTCGCGGTGCGATGACAAATCACTGGATTGATTTCAAAAATGCAGATGTGATTCTTGTAATGGGCTCAAACCCAGCAGAGAATCATCCTATATCAATGAAGTGGATAATGAAGGCAAAGGAACAACGTGGCGCAAAACTCATTGTCGTTGACCCGCGCTTTACAAGAACAGCTTCAAAGGCAGACATATACGCTCCGATGCGTTCAGGGGCTGACATCGCTTTCCTTGGAGGTATGATTAAGTACATCATTGACCATAACCTCCACTTTAAAGAATACGTTACGAACTATACCAATGCAGCATATCTTGTAAACCCTGATTTTAAGGGCCCGGGAGAACTTAATGGCATATTCTCCGGATACGATGAAAAGGCAAGGAACTATGACAAAAAGACATGGTCTTTTCAGATGGATGAAAATGGACTTCCGAAAAAAGACATGACTCTAAAAAATCCGGCCTGCGTATTCCAGCTTATGAGGAAACATTACTCAAGATATACGCTTGATAAGGTCTAGTTGTACGCGATGGGCTGGACCCAGCATACCGTTGGCACGCAGAACATCAGGGCAATGACTATAATTCAACTCCTCCTCGGAAACATTGGAATGGCAGGAGGCGGAATCAACGCGCTCAGGGGAGAATCCAATGTTCAGGGTTCAACAGACCATGGGCTTCTCTTCCATATATTGCCAGGATATATGCCTGTTCCTTCAGCATCGATAACTGACCTGCAGACATATATTGAGAAACACACTCCAAAGACAAAAGACCCAAAGAGCGTGAACTGGTGGAGCAACAGAAACAAGTACATTATCAGCTATCTCAAGGCGATTTATGGAAGCAAGGCAGTGAAAGAAAATGATTTTGGATATTCATGGCTTCCAAAGCTTGACGAGGGTCAAAACGGCTCATGGCTTGTGCTCTTTGACCATATGCTTAAGGGGAAATTTGAAGGGTTTTTTGCATGGGGACAGAACCCTGCATGTTCTGGAGCGAATGCGAATAAGACACGAAAGGCTCTCGCCAAACTAAAATGGATGGTCAATGTCAATCTCTTTGACAATGAGACAGGCTCGTTCTGGAGAGGACCCGGCATGAATCCAAAGGAAATTCAGACAGAGGTATTCATGCTTCCCTGCGCCTCCTCGGTTGAAAAGGAAGGGAGCATCACAAATTCAGGAAGGCTTGCCCAGTGGAGATATAAGGCCATCGAGCCTATCGGAGAATCGAAACCCGACTCTGAGATAATGAACGAACTTTACTTCAGGGTAAAGAAGCTCTATCAGAAACAAGGCGGCAAATTCCCTGATCCGATCATCAATCTTACCTGGAATTACGGTGAGAAAGACGCCGGCGGTAAGATCAAGGAAGTAGACACCCATAAAATTGCAAAAGAGATTAACGGATATTACCTTGAAGACCTTGTAGACAAAAAAGTCACTCCTCCAAAGACAATCGGCAAAAAAGGACATTTATGCACAAACTTTGTCACATTACAGGCAGACGGCACAACATCCTGTGGATGTTGGATTTTCAGCGGAAGTTATACTGAGAAAGACGATAAGATTGTAAATATGATGGCAAGAAGAGGCAAGAAGGATATTGGCGACCTTGGTCTTTATCCTGAGTGGGCGTGGTGCTGGCCTATAAACAGGAGGATAATTTACAACCGAGCATCAGTTGACCTGAATGGAAAGCCGTGGGATCCAAAGAGAACAGTTATTAAATGGAATCCCAATAAGCTCGATCCTAAGACAAAACAGACAGCTCCTGGATGGGAAGGAGATGTGCCTGATGGACCTGCGCCTCCTATGGCTGATGAGAAAGCAGGGAAATATCCGTTTATCATGAAAACAGACGGCAGGGGCGCAATATTCGGACCGGGTCTTGTTGACGGTCCGTTCCCTGAACATTATGAGGCATTGGAATGTCCTATTCAGGAAAATCCGCTCTCCAGTAAGCACAGGATAAGTCCTACTGTAAAACTGTTTTATGGTGTTAAGGGGCCTCATGATGCACCTGCAGAAAAAGGTGGTCTACTGCCGGAAGACGTATTCTTCTCATGCGACATAAGGTATCCATACGTTGCGACTACATATCGTGTATCAGAGCACTGGCAGACAGGGGTTATGACGAGACACCAGCCATGGTTACTTGAATCCATGCCCCAGCAATTTGTTGAGATGAGCGAAGAGCTTGCAAAAGAAAAGGGCATTAAATCAGGAGACAAAATAAAGGTTAAATCTGGACGTGGTGAGATTATGGCAGTTGCGGTAGTAACTAAGAGATTCAAACCCTTTAAAGTAGTGGGAAGCACTGTTCATCAGGTAGGCCTTCCATGGTGTTTTGGCTGGCAGTATCCTGAGGATGGCAGCGGAGGAGACAGCTCTAATCTTCTTACGCCGACTATCGGAGATTCAAATACACTGATACCTGAGACAAAGGCATTTATGGTCAATATTGAAAAGGTCAAGGAGGAGATATATGGCAAAAAATGAAAAAAAACCCATAGGTGCATTGATAGATTTAACCAAGTGCATCGGCTGCAGGGGTTGCCAAATTGCATGTAAAAGCTGGAATAACCGCGCTGTAAAGAAAACGGTAATGACAGGGAATTTCACGAACCCCATTGACCTTAACTCCGAGACATATACGATGATCAAATATGTCGAGAAGGAGCAGGACGCGCTCATGGAGTGGGATTTTATTAAGGTACAGTGCATGCACTGTAAAAATCCTGCCTGTGTCTCTGCATGTCCTGTTGGAGCGTTCCAAAAGAGTCCTGAAGGACCGGTAATGTATGAACCCGAGAAGTGCATAGGATGTCGTTATTGCATGATGGCCTGTCCTTTCCAGATTCCAAAATATGAATGGGAGAAAGTATCTCCTGTCGTTCAGAAATGTACATTCTGTGCTGAAAGGATTTCCGAAGGATTAATCCCTGCATGTGTAAAAACATGTCCTCCAAAGGCTATTATCTTTGGAACTTACGAAGAGATCCTGGCTGAGGCTGAAAAGAGGATTAAGGAAAATCCAAAAAAATATGTAAACCATATCTATGGTAAGGAAGAAGCAGGTGGCACTTCATGGCTCTATCTGTCTTCTGTCCCATTTGAAACGCTCGGCTTCAAGATGAATATCCCGAAGAGGCCGTTGCCGGATCTCACGTGGGCATCGCTTTCTAAAATACCTGTGACAGTAGGCAGTCTGGCATTAATCCTCTCTGCAATAGCATATATAAGGAACCGCGGAGAAAACAATAAGGAGGAAAAATAATGGCTGCATACAAAGAAAGAAAAAATGTATCATTTTTTTCCAGGGGCACAATGATTCTCCTAATACTTCTTGGAATCGCTGCTTTTGCAGCCCTTTACCGATTTACATATGGGTTAGGAGCAGCAACAGATATGAGTGATAAGGTGCCTTGGGGATTGTGGGTTGCATTTGATGTGCTTGCTGGTGTTGCACTTGCTGCTGGAGGATTTGGCATAACTGCAGCTGTCTATATCTTTAACATGAAAAAGTACAAACCAATCGCACGGCCTGCTATACTTACTGCCTTTATCGGCTACCTGATAGTCATAATCGGGCTTGTAATTGACATAGGTCAGCCAACAAGGTTCTGGCATCCGCTTGTAATGTGGCAGCATAAGTCTATCATGTTCGAGGTCGTATGGTGCATATCACTCTACACTACGGTGCTCGCAATCGAGTTCACACCACCGGTTCTCGAAAGGCTTAGATGGACAGGCCTTTTGAAGATAATTAAATTCTTCACATATCCGATTGTGATAGCAGGAATTATCCTGTCTTTTCTGCATCAGTCTTCTCTTGGAGCATTCTTCCTTATAATGCCCAGCAAGCTTAATGCATTGTGGTATTCTCCCATAATGCCTCAGATGTTTTATATATCTGCAATTGCTGTAGGTCTTTCAATGGTATCAATTGAATCCATTGTAAGTGCATGGGCATTTAAGAGAGAGTATGAGCCAGGGATTATTAAAGGGCTTGGTAAAGGTGTAGCAATAACCCTTCTTGTTTATCTTGTTGTGAAGATTGCAGATCTTATTGTAAGAGGTAAGTTCTCTATGGTATTTGATGGAAGCACAGCGAGCAGATTTTATCTTATAGAGATATTTATGGGTGTGATAATTCCAATGATACTTCTTTCAACCCAAAAAATACGGGAATCTATAGGAGGCACCTTTATATCAGCAATGCTTGTTGTAGGCGGAGTTCTCATGAACAGGTTCAATACGAACTTTTTCTCGCAGGTAGGTAATGGAGTTTCGTACTTCCCCACATGGAGAGAGTTTGCAATAACAATTGGATTGGTATCATTAGGGATTATACTTTACAGGCTTGCTGTCATATTCCTGCCGGTATTCGAAGAGGCAGAAGCCGAACACTAATTCATTAATACAAAGGGGGGCATTTTAATGCCCCCCTTTTATTTGCAAGGATTTTATGAGAACAAGATTAAGTATAATTATTCTGCTTCTTGTTTATACAATTGCCCTTGCTGAAGAACAGCGATATAACATACCTATTGGAAATTCTCCCCAAAAAGGCCCTGCAAATGCTCCTGTAACGATAATAGAATTCCTTGATTACCAGTGACCTCATTGCGCTGCGGCCGGTCCGGTCGTTGATAAACTGACAAGGGAATACAAGGACAAAATAAGGCTCATTGTAAAACATTATCCTTACAAATATAGAGACTTCTCGCATATCGCAGCAGAGGCTGCAATGGCTGCCAATGACCACGGCAAGTTCTGGGAGATGCACCACCTAATGCTCAAGAAATCCCCCCAGCTTGACAGAGAAAGCCTTATTAAATATGCAAAAGAGATAAATCTGGACATAAAAGCCTTCACAGAATCTCTCGACAAGATGAAACACTCTGCAATAATAGAGCGGGATAAAAAACTTGCAATTGAAATGGATTTATACAACACGCCTACGCTTTTTATTAACGGCAGAAAGGTCATAGGGAACAGGACTTATGAATATTTAAAGAAAATTATTGAGGAGGAGTTAAGAAATGCAAAAAAATAATAATATTGATAAGGTGATACAGAAGATGACATCTTCTGTCATTCCAGCTTGTCGGGAATCATTCTCCCGATGCTTCGGGATTCGGAATCGTAAGAAAGATTGCGGACAAGTCGGAATGACAATATATACATTCTTAATACTGTTTCTTTTTGTGTTCCAGTCGTCTTCCTATGCAGGCCACTTTGAGCCCCTTAAATCAATCCCCGTGCCTAAAAATAATCCGCAGACACCAGATAAGATAGAACTTGGCAAAAAACTTTTCTTTGACAGAAGGCTTTCAGGCGACGGCACAATGAGCTGCGCAACATGCCATATGCCGGAACATGCATTCACAGACGGACAGGACATATCGTTAAGCTATCCGACAACAAAGAACTGGAGGAACTCTCTAACACTGATAAACGCTGCTTTTCAAAAACATCTTTTTCATGATGGAAGGGCTAAATCACTTGAAGAGCAGGCGCTCTTTCCATTGATGTCTGCATTTGAGATGAACCAGAACCTTGACTTTGTTGAGGAGGAACTAAGAGTAGTGCCTGAATATGCTGAGGCTTTCAAGAAAATATTTGGAGGCGAGGTTACACGGGAGAGGATTGCCATGGCCATTGCATCATTTGAAAGGACTTTAATCTCTGTTAATTCACCGCTTGATAAATATCTCAATGGCGACAAAAAAGCCTTATCACAGGATGCAAAAAAAGGGCTTGAGATATTTAAAGGCAAGGGAAAGTGCGCTGACTGCCACTATGGAGTAAATTTAGCCGACGACAAATTCTATGCATTGAATGTACTTGAAAACCCTGCCCTTCTGAATGATCCAAGGGTTACTGCGACAATGAGATTTGTGGCAAAGGTCTATCATTACAAAGACTATAAAAACCTCAAGGAAGATCCCGGCAGATACCTGATTACAAAAAAGAAAAAGGACTGGAAAGCTTTCAGGACACCTACATTAAGAGATATCTCAAAGACAGGCCCGTACATGCATAACGGAGTATTCAACACTCTTGATGAGGTCGTAGAATTTTTTAACATGGGCGGGGGCAAAGGGAATAAAGTTCTCAAGCCGCTGGGGTTAACGGATAATGAAAAAAAATACCTGAAGACATTTCTTGTTGAAGCGCTTACAGGAGAGGATATAGTTATAAAATATCCGCAGGTGCCCTGAGTCTACTTATAATACTTTTCTGGAGGCTGTATCTGTCTTTCAGCAATATTAAACTATGTTGCAATAGTGCAAATGTTAGTGCGATATACAAGGACATTATAAATTCTTATGCGGGTCTATCCGCCACACTTTGTTGCGACTTCAGCCCCTATTCTGACAGACCCGTGAATCTTGCTTCAATCCAGCCACAGCCTCCCATGGCATAGTTAAAACAACCTTGCCTGTCCTTTTGGCTTTTTCCTTTCAACTTCCTCAAATATCTTTATCTTGCCGTACTCTCCGTCAAAGCCGGGCGCTATGCTTACCTTTCCTTTTCTCATCCGTGATATTGCCTCTGCAAGCTGAGGAGTGCCTGCGCTTTCAATCTCCTCTACGGTACAGTCCATGAGTATCTTAAATTCATTTCCGAGACTTTCAAGCAGCTTAAAATACTCATTTCTAACAGCTTTGCTGCTAACGCCTACTTTCACTGTCTCAGAAATAATCTCAGCGAGCGGGATAACGGAATAAAAAACAGGGGCATTTTTAGGTTTAAATCCGATTTTCCTGTCAGCAAGCTTATCTACCCTGTGCATAACTCCTATTGTCACTTTTTTCCCGCATACAGGACATAAATAATTGTTCTTAATTGTCTCT
>JAPLLK010000049.1 GCA_026387575.1 Nitrospirota bacterium
ACACACTTGTCATTCACATACCGCGGCTTAACCTTTATGGTTACATCGTAATTCCCTTCCTCGCCGGAAATCTTTTCAACTTCGGCAAGGGTGTAAAAAGTTATATCTGCATTGTTTTTTATCCTTTTGAAATTTATCTCAAGTCCGCAGTTTGGAGGGCATAGCTTCGGAAAGTACTTGTTAAGCTGTGCAACCCTGCCGCCAAGAAAAGGTGTCTTTTCAACTATAACAGCGTTGTTGCCGGCCTCTGCCGCCTCAATAGCAGCAGTCAATCCGCTCATGCCTCCACCGATAACTAAGATAGTTTTTCCGTCTGCCATTTAATCCTCCCCAAAGCACAGTTTAAATTTGAAAGTGAAAAATTAAAAAGGGGCGGAAGAAATCTCCGCCCCTTTTTAATTGATTAATCAGGTATTAACTGTTTGTACTCTTTCTTGAAGCACTTCCAGTCGCCTGTTGCGGGATCGTACTTGGAGTTTACAAAGCACTTCCAGTCCTTGTCATTAATTGCGAGGAAGTCCCCTCTGTAATAGTAACCGGGATACCTTGATTCCTCTCTGAACTGTATGTGTCTTGCATGTGCCTCGATTGACCATATTCTGTGGTAATTCTCCCATGCCCTCATAAGCTCATGAAGGTCTTTTGCTCCTGTCTTAGCTGCATCTTCTTTGAGCAGCGCAAGCTGTTTCAAACCTTCTTCAAGCAGTGTCTTTGAGGTCATATACCATGTACCTACGCCGCCAAAGTACTCATCCGCAATTTTCTGCATCCTTGCCTGGAGCATCTTCGGCTTAATGTAGTTGGGGTTAACCTCAGGCGCTGTTGTATAGGTTTTGTATCTCTCATAAATCTCGAACGGCATGTATATCTCTGCTGCGAGATCATCAGCTGACTTTGTCACTGTTGGCTTGAAATCCTTGTTGTCGAGGATGAATGCGAGACCGCTCTTTGCTGCAATTCTTCCCTCAGCATGTGAGCCTGATGAGAACTTATGGCCGGATGCACCGCAGATGTCACCCATCATGAAAAGACCTGAAACTGTTGACATCCTGTTATAGCCCCAATCCCATTCCTTTGGCGCGCCTGTTGCTTCAATAACATCTGCAGGACCGCTTGTCCAGAAACCTGCGCAGCCGGCATGTGAACCCAAGAGATACGGTTCTGTAGGCATAATCTCTGACGGTGTCTTGTCAGGCTCAATGTTCATGCCTGCCCAGACGCCTGCCTGTCCGATACACATATCAAGAAAGTCTTCCCATGCTTCTGCCTCAAGATGCTTAATCTGCTTTGCATCCATTGTCTTTGCAAGTTCTGCCATTGCATCGTGGGTTCTCATAAGGATCGGGCCTTTGCCAGCCTTCATGTCCATCATCATCATGTGGTTTCTGATTGCTGTCCCCATCTTCTCTGCATAAGGGCTGTAGAGCTTCTTTGTGGCTTCGAAGTTCTCACCTGTGCAATAGTCCTCTCCGTAGGCATTTGTTGCTTTTGCCTTAAAGAAAAGGAACCATGCGCCGACAGGGCCGTATCCGTCCTTAAATCTGGCAGGGACGAATCTGTTCTCCATCATGGTAAGCTCAGCGCCGGCCTGAATGCCAAGTGCATATCCTGAGCCTGAGTTCCATACAGGATACCAAGCCCTGCCCTGGCCTTCCTGTGTTGACCTTGGTCTGAATACATTAACAGCGCCTCCGGAACCAAGGAGTATTGTTTTGGCTTTGAATATATAAACTTTATTTTCTCTTACGCTGAATCCTACTGCACCTGCAATCCTGTTAGGAACCTTTTCATCAAGGATAAGCTTTACTATGAAAACCCTCTCAAAATGGTTCTCTGCAACGCCAGTTGCCTCCCTGTTTTCCTTTAATGCAGCCTTTGCTGCCTCTGCAACAAGGACTTTATAGGATTCACCATTTATCATTATCTGCCATTTGCCTGACCTTACAGGTTTTCCACCCTCTGAAAGTTTTGGAGCTTCTTGAGCGCCGTCCATTGTGTGCCCGTCTGGAGCCTTTTTCCATATAGGAAGTCCCCATTCCTCAAAGAGATGAACTGAGTCGTCAACATGCCTACCAAGGTCATAAACAAGGTCTTCCCTTGTTATGCCCATGAGGTCGGCTCTGACATATTTCACATAATCAGCAGGATCATTCTCGCCCATATAGGTGTTTATTGCTGAAAGACCCATCGCAACTGCGCCGCTTCTGTCAGTTGCTGCCTTATCAACCATTGTGATTCTTATCTTCTGCGGGTTTGCCCATCTTGCCGCCTCAAAAGCAGAACCGCATGCTGACATTCCGCCGCCGATGATAAGAACGTCTGTCTCATGCTCAACAATTGCCGGCTTTTGACAATACGAAAATGTACAACTTTCTTTTTCCATTAGCGCACCTCCTTATTTCTTGGGGAGAGGCATTGCCTTGCCTGCACCCTGATGTGTAAAGAAGCCAGGCTTCTTAATGTTTGCGATATTTGCTTCCGGCTTTCCTTTGAATGGATCAACCGACCCCTCAGGAGTTGTCCTTATCGGGAACTTAAATCTTTTAAGCTTCCCGTTCCTGAATTTAATCGTCCACATGATTGAGTCTGAACCTCTCAGCGGAATAACATTTCCTCCAAGCGGAACAAAATCAGCATAACCCCTTATCTCCATAGCCTGCTGAGGGCAAATCTTTACACAGTTGTAGCACTCCCAGCACTGTTCAGGCTCCTGATTGTAAGCCTTCATCAGGTCTCTGTTGAGTACCATCAGGTCATTGGGGCAGATATACTGGCATGCAGTCTTATCCTGAGCCTTACAACCATCACACTTCTCTGTAATTACAAAACTTGGCATTTCCTTAACCCTCCTTATAGATATTTTTTAATACAAAAACGGCTTTACTTTAAAGCCGTGAATCTAGAACTTGTTCCTTCACCCCCTTCTCACTAAAATACGGTGAATGGGTGAATAGATAAATCGGTTTTTTACCTTCTCTATTTACCCATTCACCTTCTTCCCGATTCACCTTTAGCTTTTTTATTCTTATGCGCCTTCTGAATAAATTTATTTTTCAAGACTCTGATAATACCTAATCAGAATTTCAGCCACTTCAGGACGTGAGAATTCTTTAGGTGGTGCAATTCCCTTACCTAACATTTCACGAACTTTTGTACCTGAAAGCAGAACAAAGTCTTCTTTTTTATGATCAGGTGCTTCACACATCATCACAACCCTGTCCAGTTTCTTCGAGTATGCAGTGTGGTCAGCTTTGAAGATTTCAATTTTAAGTGCACCGGCAGGTACTTCGTCGTCGAAGATTTTTTGCGCATCAAACGCACCGTAGTGATCACCTACGCCTGCATGGTCACGACCAACGATGAAGTGAGTTGCGCCCATGTTCTGACGGAATATAGCGTGCAATACACCTTCGCGTGGACCGGCATAAAGCATATCGAAACCGTAACCAGTAATCATTGCACTGTTTTTTGGGAAGTACAGCTCAACCATTTTACGGATCGCAGCATCACGAACAGGTGCCGGTATATCTCCTTTTTTCAATTTACCAAGTAACATGTGAATAACGAGACCATCACAACCTAAACGCTTCATTGCCATGTGACAAAGTTCTTCGTGAGCCAGATGCATTGGGTTACGAGTCTGGAAAGCAACAACTTTCTTCCAGCCGCGCTCAGTGATTTCGTTACGAATTTCAACTGCAGTACGGAAAGTGTCCGGGAATTCATTCTGGAAGTAAGAGAAGTTTAATACTTTGATTGGACCTGACAGACAAACTTTACCCTGAGCGTTGAAGGCTTCAACCCCTGGATGTACTTCAGGAGGCTTGGGACGGTAAACTTTTTCAGACATCAGCGCCATCTCTGCATCGCTGAATTCTTCAACCGCTTTTACATCCATAACGGCCAGTACAGGATGGCCTTCGACATTTGGATCTTTCAGTGCAATACGGTCACCGGCCTTGATTGCGCCTGCAGCTTTAACCAGGTTTAAAACTGGAGTAGGCCAGAACAAACCAGATGTTGTTTTCATATCTGTAGCAACATACAGAGCATCAGCTTTATTCATGTAGCCTGTTAATGGGTTGAAGTAACCACCACCCAGCATAACTGCATTAGCTGCAGTAGCTGAACTCACAACAATAGAAGCCAGACTTTCAGCTTCTTTCTGCAGGGCTTCATTTTCAGCCGTGTCATATACAAATAGTGGATTTAGTTTGTCTGACCCATGTGGTTTAATTAATGCCATTCTTTCCTCCTTGAAAATTCAAAAATTAATTTTATCTACTTTGAGCCTAGTGCGCTGCAAACCTTGCTGAATATCTCATCTATACTGCCGACACCCATAATGGATTTTAAAATCCCGCTTTTTTTGTAATAGTCTATGAGCGGTGCTGTCTGGGCATCGTAAATATCAAGCCTTCTCCTGATTGTCTCCTCTTTATCGTCATCCCGATGGAAAAGCGCTCCACCGCACTTGTCGCAAACGTCTTTGTTTTTTGAAGGAGAAAAATATACATTGTACATCTGCCCGCATTCCTTGCATGTCCTCCTGCCTGTGAGCCTCTTCATGAGGTCATCTTTTGGTACATCCACGCTCAACGCTCCAGTCAATGACATGCGGAGTGGTGCCAATATTTTATCCAGTGCTTCTGCCTGGGCAGTATTTCTCGGGAACCCGTCAAGGATGTATCCCTTATTGCAGTCATCCTTTTTAAGCCTGTCTTCCACAAGACCCAAAACTACCATGTCAGGCACCAAATCTCCTTTGTCCATATAGGACTTTGCTTCTTTACCGAGCGGTGTGCCCTCCGCGACATTCTGTCTTAAGATATCGCCTGTTGAAATCTGCGGGATGCCGTATTTGTCAATAAGCTTCTTAGCCTGAGTCCCTTTGCCCGCGCCAGGCGCACCTAACAATACTATTCTCACACCTTACCCCCTTTATTTTCATCTGCTGTCAGCTAACTTAAAAACAAAAAACCAAACAAAACAACTGCCTGTATTTAATGCAGGACTTTCCAAAAAATAAGAGTCTTTGTAAGCGTTACATCCTATTCTAAATATTGGGTTTTTTCAAGAAAAAAATAAAAATTATCCTATTAATTTTTCTTATAAACTGCTTTCAAACAAGAAAGGCATAAAGCCTGCCAAGCGCCATGCCCCTATGGCTGAGAAGGTCTTTTTCCTTCTCCAACATCTCGGCAAATGTTCTTTCATGCCCTTTTGGATAAAAAACAGGGTCGTATCCAAACCCATTAGTTCCTTTTGGCTCCTTTCCTATCAACCCCTCCGCATATCCTGAAAATATCTCCACACCGCTGTCAGGAAATGCAAGAGCCATAACACACACAAACCTCCCCCCTCTTTTATCATCAGGCAGCGAACTCATTTCCCTCAGCAGTTTTTCGTAATTCTTTCTGTCGTCTGCGCCTTCTCCTGCATACCTTGCAGAGAAAACTCCGGGCGCTCCAGCCAAAGCATAAACCTCAAGCCCCGAATCATCGGCAAGGGCAGGCATCTTCGCATATTTTGAAACAGCCCTTGCCTTCTTCACGGCATTTTCTTCTAAGGTCTTTCCGTCTTCAACAACTTCAGGGCATCCTGGGAAATCATCAAGCGTATAAATAGTGACAGGCATATCCTTGACAATCCTCTTTATCTCATCAATCTTTTTCTTGTTTCTTGTTGCAAGGACTATTTCCATATCCATACCCATACCCTCAAAGATTCTCAGACCGCTTAACCAAAAAACAGGGCTTCCCTAAAAATCAGGAAACATCTTGATCGAAAGCTCTTTATTATTGCCAATCACTGCCTTCGCAGTAAGAATACCACCCTCAATATAGGCAAGGCTAAACTCCTTAAATCCCCTATCGACAAACTCCTTTGCATCAGCAGGGCATCCTCTCTCGCACCCTGCAATCCCCCTTGCCATTTGCGAGATCAGCCCTCTTACATCAACGCCGTTAATAGCGGTGCCTTTTGAAGAACAGAATGCCTCTATCTGTCCTACAACAGAATCCAGATCAATACGGAATGGACTTTCAATGGCAATGGATATTGAATCGTTCCCGATGCTGACACTAATCTCCATTAATCCCCCCCCCATGTGTCATTAAACTTCTGTGCTATGAGCTCTGACACTTTGATGCTTTTATTTCTTCTTTTTCTTCTGAGACAACTTGATATTATAGATTGATAACGCATCAGGCCTCAAGCTATATTGCATTTTTTGAAATGTTTTTACAAAATACCATTCAGAGACAAGGCTGAAAATTGAATCAGTTTTGTGTCTTGCGCTATTGAGCCTTTGAATTACTGAACCATTGAACAGGAGGAGACATGAAAAAAATTGCGTTATTTTTCATTATTGTCCTTTTATTGTCCGCTATTGATGCGTCAGGCACGGCACAGATTCCTGACAAACTTGTTTACAATGGCAAAACCTACTCCATATTCAGCAATCCTCTTGAGTCTCACTTTGAAAAAAGAAACTCAAGACCTGATCATCTATTCAGATTCTCGTGCACGGCGGTCTGGCGCGGCTACGTAGCGACTTGGAAGATAGAGGATGGCTATCTTTACCTCATAAAGCTTGTTGAAGGCACCTGCGGGTCCAAACCAAATGAGATACCGCTATCAAAAATTTTCCCCGGAAAAGAGGCCAAGATAAAAGCAGAGTGGTTTACAGGCAGGCTGAGAATCCCGCAAGGGAAGATGCTTAGTTATGTGCACATGGGCTACGGCTCTGTCTATGAAAAAGAGCTTATCCTGAACATTGAAAAAGGCAAACTTATCAGCGAGGAAGTCATTGATAACACCGCAAGAAAACTTCCCTCTGAAGAAGAAAAAGCAATAGAAGAACTCCAAAAGCTGAAAGATTGGGAGGAAAAGACTAAGGGGAGGGACAAGGGTTATAATTAAATGGCGGCTGTTATGAAAAAAGTCATTGTCACAGAAGATATTGTTAGGATTTCGTGATTTAAGATGAAGAAGGCAAGAATTCTCATAACATGCCCTAAGGGGATTTCTCCGTACCTTAAAGAAGAAATCCTGAAACTTGAATTCCCTGTCAAGTCTGATTCTGTTTCATGGGTTGAAACGGAAGGTTTGATAGAAGATACAATGAGGCTCAACCTTTTTTTGAGAGCAGGCCACAGGGTCCTCTATCACATCAAGGATTTTCATGCATCTAATCCGGAAGAACTTTACTCTGAAGTCAAGAAAATACAATGGGAGAATTATCTTCACGAGGATGGATATGTGTGCATAACATCCTCGGTTAAAAACTTAACAATAAGCGATACAAGATATCCCAATCTTAAATGTAAAGATGCAATAGTGGACAGGATGTCAGAGAAGTTCGGAAGGAGGCCTGACTCAGGCCCGCTGAGGGACCGGGCAGTTATCCACCTCTACTGGGAAGATAAAGATTGCAGCATATATGTAGATACTTCCGGCGAGCCACTGTCCAAAAGGAGATACAGGAAAATCCCATTTAAGGCGCCGATGCAGGAGACGCTCGCAGCCTCTGTTATCATGGCAACAGGATGGAGCGGGCAGAGCAACTTCATAAACCCCATGTGCGGAAGCGGAACACTCGCTATAGAGGCAAGCCTTATTGCTCTGAACAGGCCCCCCGGTCTTCTTAGGGACAACTTCGGCTTTATGCACATAAAAGGATTTAATGAGGAACTCTGGAGACGCTTAAGGGAAAATGCAAAGTCATCAATAAAAAAGCGGCTTGACTTCAAGATAATAGCATCTGACGTAAGCAGTAAGGCTATAGAAGCTGCAAAAAATAATGCGGAGACAGCAGGCGTTGCACACCTCATCGAGTTTCATATCTGCGATTTCAGAGAAACTCCGGTTCCTGAAGGAGGAGGAGTAGTTATACTGAATCCTGAATATGGAGAGAGGATGGGAGAGGGAAATGCCTTAGAGGATACATATGAGGGAATGGGCGATTTCTTCAAACAGAGGTGCAAGGGATATACAGGCTACATATTCACTGGAAATCTTGACCTCGCAAAGAAGGTGGGGCTTAAGGCAAAGAGGCGCATACAGTTCTTTAACGGCAGTATTGAATGCAGGCTGCTGGAATACGAGATGTATGAAGGAAGCAGGAAGGCATAATCCGTCTAATGTATAATAAACAGCCATGCTTTCAATCGGACACATAAAGTTTAATTCTCCATTGGTGCTTGCTCCCATGGCAGGGATAAGCGACCTGCCTTTCCGCATGATTAACAGGTTTTTCGGGTGCGAACTTGCATTTACAGAGATGATAAACGCCAGTTCGCTTGTGAGAAAAAATGTAACTACACTGAAAAACCTTTCTATGACAGTTGATGACAGGCCATTGGGTGTCCAGCTCCTTGGAGCCAATCCGGATGTTATCAGAAAGGCTGTTGATATTGTATCCGGATATGCTTTCGATATAATAGATTTCAACGCAGCGTGTCCTGTAAACAAGGTTGTATCAAAGGGCGAAGGCGCAGGGCTTCTCATGGAACCTCTGAGGCTGCAAAAAATCCTGAAGATAATAGTAGAAAATACAGATAAGCCTGTCACCGTAAAGATACGTTCCGGATGGGATGAATCATCTGTCAATGCGTCCGAGACTGCGCTCCGCGCACAGGATGCCGGCGTTAAAGCCCTCATTATACACGGCAGGACCAGGCTGCAGGCATACAGGGGAAAAGTCGATTATGAGGTAATAAGAGAGGTAAAAGAGTCCGTTCAAATACCTGTAATAGCCAGCGGTGATGCGCTTTCACCGGAATTAATCAGGAAACTGTTTGATGAGACCGGCTGTGACGGTGTGGCTGTGGCGCGAGGTACTCTCGGCAATCCATGGATATTCCGAGAAACAGAAGAGCTTCTGAAAAAAGACTCGGAACCTTTAAGACCTGATGTTCATGAGATAACTCAAACAATGAAAAAACATCTTGCTCTAAATATCTCATTCCACGGCGAGGAAAGAGGAGTCATGCGTTTCAGAAAATTCTTTGGATGGTATACAAGGGGAATGTCAGTAAAGAGCCTGAAGATGAGGGCATTCCATGCGGTAACCAGAGAAGACATGCACTGTCTGATAGAAGAAGTGCAGGCATTGCCTTCTGAATGCCCCGCAGGGTATTTCTGAGGGGCGACTGAGTGCTTTCAGCTTTTTTAAAGGAGGATTATGTTTCTAAAAGTCGGGCATAGGGGAGCAAGGGCTTACGAGGTTGAGAACACCATTGAGAGCTTTAAGAAGGCTATTGAGCTTGGAGTAAATGCTATTGAATTTGACGTGAGGGCAACAAAGGACGGAAAGCTCATTGTCTTTCATGACGATAACCTGAAAAGGGTCTTTGGAAAGGATATTGAGGTAAATGCTTCGCCATTAAAAGAACTAAAACATCTCACGGAAAACAGAATCCCGACCCTTGAAGAGACATTGCAATTCATCGGGACAAAGGTAGAAAGGATTCTCATCGAGCTAAAAGAAACAGGCTATGAAAAGAAAGTCCTTGCGGTTATAAAGAAAGAAAAACTCCTTGACCGTGCAATCATTGTCTCGTTCCATGAAGAGGTGCTTTCTGAAATCAGAAAACTGGACAGCAAGATTTCGACAGGACTCATCTATACAAGGCATAAGAATCCTATAGCTTCAGCCTTAAAATTAAAGGCGCAGTATCTCGTTGCCCTCTATAGGTTTACTCATACTAAAAACGTTGAAGACGCGCATAAGAAAAATCTTAAGGTAACTGTCTGGACGATTAATACAAAAGAAGAGGTGAAAGAATACCGCGCCAAAGGCGTTGACGGGATTGCAAGCGACAAGCCGGATGTGCTTTAATTATTGAAACTTTTGCACTCTTGTTCTGCCACTCTGACACTTTGATGCTTTTGAATTACAAATTGTCTTGTCTGCCGCACGACGAGGAAATGGGGATGCATCCCTGATGTTACCCCACGTGACAGTTGTCAACCCATCTTGACACGATGTCTTAAACCAGTTATTGTAAAATCTCCTATATAAAAGGAGGTGCTCATGAAAATCGAACTTGAAGGCACATTGACAAAAATGATGCCTGAAAACGACAGAGAGAAAGATGAACTGACAATTATTATAGACTGCGTTAAAGATAACAAAAAGCTTGTTCCTGTCGGGCAGTATCTTCCGGGCATGAAAGAATTCGCCGCGTTTAATATCGAATAGCGCCGCTGAAAGCCATGACATATTTATGAAAAAAAAACGTGTAGTATGTGCTGGGACGTTTGACCATTTTCACCCCGGGCATATTGATTTTTTGAAACAGGCGAAGGTTCTTGGGGATGAACTTGTAGTTATTGTTGCAAGGGATGAGAATGTCAAACGAATAAAAGGCATGATGCCTGAGCACAACGAATCACAGCGAAGGGAGAATGTTGAAAAAACCGGCATACCTGACAGGGTTATCCTCGGATATACGGATAAGGATATTTTCTTGATACTTGAAGAACTCAAGCCTGATATAATCGCACTAGGATACGACCAGCGCGTAAGCAAAGAATCTGTAATTGAAAGGCTTCCTCATTGCAAAGTCATCAGGCTCAAGCCATTCCATCCCGAGAAATACAAGTCGTCATATTTCAGGGCAAAGAATAGATTTTGAAAATTGCATGTAAGGTAATTGTCTTCGAGCGGATTTTTCAAGGAAAATAGGATGTATTCCCCCCTCTTTTTGTGTCAAGGCATCCGTACCGCTGGCCTGCTTACTTCCACTAAACGCTTCTATTAAACTTGTATTGAAGGGGAAAACAAATTAATTGTCAACCTTATGCCGCATAATCCACATTTTACCGAACTCTCTGTCCTGAATATGCCCTTACAAATCTAAGCCTTAACAAACGAGCCTATAACATTTCTGATTTTGCGCACTGTAAGAGAGCTATCCCTTAGTTATTGCCATGTTTTCAAGCGTCTTTAGTTTTGATATTTCACCAAGGGCTATCAATGTATCGCCTGTCTTAATGGCAGTCCTGAAAGTTGGATTGAACTTCATATCCCCGCTTGCCTTTTTGATCGCTACAACTATGATGCCCAAATCCCTGCCGATACCGCATTCATCAAGCGTCAGCCCTACCAGTTTAGAGTTGTTCTGGACTGTTATTTCCTCCATCTGAAGGTCAATGTTACCGCTTTTTGTAGCGAATTCTATAAAGTCTACAACAGCAGGCTTTAACACCGTATGTGCTATCCTGAGCCCTCCGATATGATACGGCGAAACAACCCTGTCAGCGCCTGCCCTGAGCAATTTCTGCTCTGAGCCTTCTTCCCCTGCCCGTGCAACAATGAATAGATTGGGGTTCAATTCTCTGGCGCTAAGAACCACAAAAAGGTTTTCAGCGTCGGTCGGCAAAACAGATATAAGCCCCTTTGCCTTTTCTATTCCCGCCTCTTTTAAATTCTCATCCTTTGTTGCATCTCCTTTGAGCATAAGAGTCTCTTCTCTGCTTTCAAATGTGTCAGGCCTTTTTTCAATCACAACAAAATTTATGTTCTTCTCTTTTAGTTCCCTGCAGATTATCCTGCCCATTCTTCCATAGCCGCAGACAATGTAATGGTTTTTCAATTCCTTGATTTTCTTTTCCAATCTCTTCCTCCCGAATATTTCTTGTATTTCGCCCTCTACTACAATCTTTGCGATTGTAGTAAGAGCGTAAGTCACACTGCCTACGCCGCTTATTATAAGAATAATAGTAAAAATTCTTCCATTAGGCGACAGGTCATGGATTTCCTTGTAGCCGACGCTTGCTATGGTTATGACTGTCATGTAAAGAGAATCAAGGCAACTCCACCCTTCTATGAGCATATATCCTGCAGAACCGGCAATCACAACACAGGTTATAAATATCAGAGCGAATATCAGCCTTTTCCTAAGCCCTCTCAATGTCCGGCAGCCCTCCCTGCGTAATAATATCTACTATTTTATCATCTAATCTTCACTTATGTGTGATTTAATGTGAATTTTTTAGGCTTAAATCTCGTTGCCGTTATTTAATCGCTGGATTTTCAGGAATCAGAATAGTAAAATATAAGCACATTAAACCCAAATTAATATTGGAGGTAGAAGCTATGATGTCAAACATAACGATAGATCTCGGGAAGGTTAAAAAGAGCGATCTGGTTAAGGAGATACTGCGCGTGGGAATGATAGCAGAGCTGGATGCAATCAGCCTTTACGAACAGCTTGCCGCAATGACAGACAGGTCTGATATCAAAAAGGTTTTTATTGATATTACCAGGGAAGAAAAAACCCATCTAGGAGAATTTCAGGAATTGCTTTTGCGGGAAGACAAAGAGCAGGGTGCAGAGCTGAAAAAAGGGAAGGACGAGGTAAAGGAGATTACGGGCAAGTAAAAGCCGGAAATTTAATTTTTATGGCAGGCACACATGCCTGCCATATTTCTTTTATTTCATCAGCAGTTCCTCTGCCGCAGCAACGCCTGCTCCGAGCTTCACAGGATGTCCCATTCCTTTCAATACCATTTCCACGCCTGCAATCGCGGTAATGACATCAAAGGTGTCGGCATAGCCGAGATGCGCAATCCTGAATATCTTTCCCTTTATGTGGTCCTGTCCGCCTGCTGCTGTTATCCCGTATTTCTCCCTGAGGTTCTTATAAATCGCCTGTCCGTCAATGCCTGGCGGTGCGCACACCGCAGTCACCGAATTGCTTGGAGATTCCTTGGGAAAAAGGTCAAGCCCCAGCGCCTTAACAGCTGCCCTTGTCGCATTTGCAAGCCTTCCATGCCGCCTGAATATATTCTCAAGCCCTTCTTTCTGGAGCAGTTTAATGCTTTCGTTTAATCCTATAATCAGAGTCACGGGAGATGTAAAGTTTGTCTGGTTCTTCGCGAGATTTTCGCGCTCTTTTTTAAAATTGAAATAGAATCTCGGGCATTTTGATTTTTCTGAGAACTCCCATGCCTTTTCACTTATGCCTACGAATGCAAGCCCTGGCGGAAGCATAACCCCCTTCTGTGAGCCGCCTATCATTACATCTATCCCCCATTCGTCCATCCTGAGGTCATGGGCAACAAGTGCTGATATAGCGTCAACAATGAGAATTGTGTTTTCATATTTTTTTACAACCTCGGCAAGCGCCTCTATATTATGATAAACACCTGTTGATGTTTCTGATGCCTGTACAAACACTCCTTTGATGGATGGGTCATTTTTTAATTTTGCCTCAACGGTTTCAGGTTTTACCGCATATCCCCACTCAACAATAATCTCTTCTGCCTGAAGCCCGTATGCCTTGCATATCTTTGTCCATCTCTCGCCGAATTTACCGCCGTTTACAGTAATGACTTTATCTCCGGGGCTGAAAAAATTATTAACAGCGCCTACCATTCCGCCGGTTCCTGTGGAACATAGGATAAGCACATCGTTGTTTGTCTGGTAAAGCCACTTCAGTCCATTTTTTGCAGCATCAAGCACAGGGATGAAATCAGGCGAACGGTGATGAATAATCGGCATTGCCATGGCAAGAAGAGCCTCTGAAGGCACAGGGGTAGGCCCCGGCGCTAACAGGTAACGTTTTAACATGAAAAACCTCCTTAAGATTAAGTGAATAAATAGTTTAAACTTTAAGTATTGTCAGAGTCAAGAACAACGCCGAAGCAGAAATCTAGCCGGTATTAAATGGTATAATTAACAAAACCGATGCGGAGGGTTTATGGAGTGCATATTCTGCGAGATTATAAATAAGAAAATACCCGCAAAAATAATTTACGAGGATGAGTATGCCGTAGCCTTTGAGGACATAAATCCACAGGCGCCTGTTCATGCCTTAGTCATACCGAAAAAACATATCTCAACCAATCTTGATATCAAGAAGGAAGACAACGGACTTTTAGGCCATTTGTTTCAGGTTGCAAATAAGATTGCGAAGGATAAGGGCATTGCTGGAAGAGGGTTCAGGCTTGTTATGAACTGCAACCCTGAATCAGGACAGACTGTATTTCATATCCACCTTCATATCCTTGGCGGAAGACACATGCGCTGGCCTCCGGGGTAGAGGTTCTTCATTCGGAAGGATTCCCCTCTTCTGCAATTACACCGTGAAAATTTATTGAAGGGGGTATGCCTCTTTTTTCTTTTGAGACAATGCATTTGTCGTGCTGTGGTCTGGACCTGCGGACATGTGCAATAAGTGTCTTAACAACTTCCCAGTTTATTTCCCCTCTCTCTGCCATTTCGGTTATCTCTTCACATGTTGCTCTGTTTTCATAAGAAACAGGTCGGTAGGGTCTTGGTGACATGAGGGCATCGTAAACATCGCTGACCGTAACAATCTCAACCATGAGGTCTTCAAGTCTTATGCCTCTTGGATAACCTGAACCGTCTTTTTTCTCATGGTGGTCTCTTGCCGCTCTGGCAGAAAAATGCCCTGCATCTCTGAGGTAATAGCTGAGCAATACATAGCTTGCTACTGCATGATGTTTCAGTTTATTTAATTCGGTTTGGGTGACAGACGTGGTCTTTTTAAGAATATTAAGGGGAACACATATCTTGCCGATGTCATGAGTCGGACCGGCTGCAATCTCTCTGAGCCGCTCCCTATAGTCTGATATGAGGTCGATGGACAGAAGCGTTGATAAGACAAATACCATCAAAAGGTGGCGGTAAGTGTAAAAGTCGTGCTGCTTGAAATAGTCCAGTGACTGTAAAAGAGGTGAAATAAACTTGATGTTCTCCATCAACCTCAGGAGATCTGAAATCTCCTTTTCATCTGCAAAAATCCCATTATAAGGAGGATCTGTTAGAAACTGGAGGATATCTTTTTTAATTGAGCCGTACTGCAGAAGGGAAGATTCCTGATAATCGGGGTCCCTGTTTGAAGAGACAAGGATGTTTAAAGTCTCTTCTGACAGCACACTGCCTGCAGGAAGCAGTGATTTATTGTCAAAAGTGTAAACAGGATAAAGGAGTTTTAAGTCAGACATCAGATGTCTTCCTTTACACAGAATTTCTTTTTGAATTTTAAAAAAGCATAGCACACAAAGATGAAAGTTACAACACTTGCAATCTAAAACTCTAAGATTGCGGTTGTTTCTGGCCTTCTCACAAGTCTGCTCATAAACAAAGATCGCTAAGGCTATGTGTTATGCCCGTGCCTGTCGGTATCAGGTTATTATGAGAAGGACAAAGACATCATCTGTCCCTGGAAGAAGACCGCAGGGGGGGCGATGCCTTATTGATAATAGCTACGGCTTGTAATACTTCTTTTTCTTCTTCAGATATTCCTGCTCAACTTTGCCTTCAGGATAATCATGGGGATATTTGTAGCCTGTCCCATGACCGAGTTTCTTTGCGCCGGGATAATTACTGCCTTTTAAATGGTCAGGGACTTCCATTGTCTCTTCCTCTGCGATGTCTTTCATCGCCTCCTCTATTGCTATATAAGCTGCGTTGCCTTTAGGCGCATTGGCTATGTAGATAACCGCCTCTGCCAGCGGGATGCGCGCCTCAGGCATTCCTACAAACTCAATTGCCTTTAATGCCGATATGGCAAGAACCAATGCCATCGGATCTTTAAGCCCTACATCTTCCGCAGCGCAGATGACTACGCGCCTTGCAATAAAGCGCGGGTCTTCGCCTGCATACAGCATCTTTGCAAGGTAATATATCGCCGCATCAGGGTCAGAGCCTCTCATGCTCTTTATGAATGCGGATATTGTGTCATAGTGCTGATCGCCTTTTTTGTCATACACTATTGCCTTTTTCTGAATAGATTCCTCTGCAATCTCTTTTGTGATTAGTATCTTTCCGTTTTCACCGGGCTGGGTTGTCAGGGCAGCTATCTCAAGCGCTGAGAGCGCCTTTCTTGCATCTCCGTCTGCCATCTTTGCGATATGCTCAAGGCTCCCTTTCTCAGGAGAGATATTTAAATTCCCAACGCCTCTTTCCTTATCTGTTAATGCACGGTTCAGGATTTTAAGAATCTCTTCTGTCAAAAGGGGCTTCAGCTCAAACACCTGGCTCCTTGAAAGAAGGGCAGAGTTCACATAGAAAAAAGGGTTTTCCACTGTTGCCGCTATGAGCGTGATATTCCCTTCTTCCACATCAGGCAGAAGCGCATCCTGCTGGAGCTTGTTGAATCTGTGAATCTCATCAAGGAAGAGTATTGTCCTTGTGCCTGTCTTTTTTTCGTCCCTTGCTTTTTTGATAACCCGTCTTAGCTCATCAAGCCCGACTGTTGCTGCGTTAAGCCACTCAAAACGGGCGTTTGTCTTATTGGCAATAACCTGCGCCAAAGCTGTTTTGCCTGTGCCGGGCGGGCCGTAAAGAATAAGTGATGTTATCCTGTCAGCCTCTATTGCCCTTCTAAGAAGTTTTCCCTTTCCGAGGATATGCTCCTGCCCTGCATACTCATCCAATGTCCTCGGAGACATTCTGTATGCAAGAGGGTCTGTTATGTTTTCATGTTTATTAAAGAGGCTCATAGGTCTAATTACTTAATAATAAAGACATTGCTCCAGAATTTATTTAATCTGTATTCTTTAACCCTTGCTGATTTTTTTAATGCTCTACACTGTTGCCTGCATTATCTCTTTTGGCTCAGGCTTGCACACAGGACCCCCAAATCCAGGAGGCAGACATGCCCTCATTCAGGACAGCACACACACTTGTCCATCTGTTTTTTTGCATACAGGACACAGTTCCATTTTGTCTAATTATATCATTTAACTGTTAGGCTGGATACACTGCTTTACATTGATATCGTTTGTAAACTATAATTTGGTATGGCTTCTGCAACAGACCTTGCAAAAGGTGAGGGGATGCTTGGAGGAGAGCCTATTATCAAAGAGGCACGAACACCTGTGAGGGCTCCGCCAATTAATCTTTAATTTTCAACGCAGAGAATTCCGGTTTACAATTTAATCAAATGCTTTTGGCAAAAAACTTGCTCTAAAAGAAAAGGAGAAAAAATGAAAAGATTTATCTTAAGTGCAGTTGTTTCTTTGGCTTTGGGTGTGGGTGTAGCAGTGGTCAATGCAGAGGAGGCCAGAGTAGAAACCCCTTATGATAGCCCTGTAAGGGTTGAGATGAGGCTGCTCGATCCAGCCTTCAAGAACCTTTTAGACTCCCTGATATTAAATAAACCCGAGGCCATTAAGGCGCCGTTCATAGCGGTTCACAAGGCCTTAGGCAATACTGATGCAGCTCTGAAGAAGGGTGAGGTGAAGGTTCCTAGGAACAATGACAAGATGAAAGAGTTTAAGGAGATGGATGAGAAGTTCCACAAGCTCCTGGAGCAGGTAATTGCAGCTTCAAATAAGCGTGACATGAAGAAGGTTCAGGCTATTACCCATAAGATAATAGACGGCTGTGTTCAGTGTCATAGTCAGTATCTGTACTAATTTAGTACAGGCTCAGATAGGTCAGGAAGGCAGCGGTCGGGGGCCAGCAGTCAGTTGTCAGAAAAAAGCTGGCCCCGCCACTGACTCCCAATTATAAAGGAGAGAAATGATGAAAAAGGCATTAGTTGCAGCAGCAACAATTACATTTCTGGCAGCAGGTATTCCCTTTGTAGTTGTGCTGAACCTTGATGATGTATGAAAAGTTTAGTTTTAAATGTAAACTGCTTCCCCTGTTTCTCTGGCAATCAGATTGTCAAATAAATAATTTCTAAGCCAAGGAGATTCCATTTTCAATTCTTTAAATGCATCTTTCGGGTTTTCCCCTTTTGCAATCCCAATGACAACCGCATCTTCTGTACTTTGAAATTCTTTGCCTTTCATGAGAAATTCAGTCCTGCATGATGAGCCAATTTCATAGAAAATATAATTTTTGATTTGCTTCTCCATAGATAGTAACCTCCTTTCTTTTAATCATTGATCAAAAAGGCAGGGTTTGTCCAGAGAGCAATAGCTAAAAATTTTGTGATTTGATAATATATTTCTCACATGAAACAGTATGAGACGGTTATAAGGGTTATGGAAACCAATGGTGGCTATGCCACCCTTGGTTTTTTAAATCAAGAGGTGCCAAAAATTAAAGATTGCGTTTGGAATACTAAAACCCCATTTGCAAGTATCCGCCGTATTGTTCAGGATGAGCGTTTTTTCTTTAAGATACGCCCGGGCTTGTGGGCATTGAAATCCTATAAAGACAAGTTACCACCTGAAATTCTTCCGGTTAAAAGCCAGCCAAAGGCAAAAGAGGAAGAATACTCTCACAGCTATTATCAAGGGTTGCTCGTAGAAATAGGAAACTTAAAGAAGTATAAAACATTTGTCCCTAATCAGGATAAAAACAAGCTTTATCTTGGCAAAAAACTTTCTGAGGTTGTAACGGTTTCCGATATATATAAGTTTAGTTATGATGAGATAGTTCGTACAGCGCGAACTATTGATGTGATGTGGTTTAACGAGAGAAACATGCCTGTAAGTTTTTTTGAAATCGAACATTCCACAGATATTCATAATTCCTTACGTAAGTTTGGTGAGCTTCAGGACTTTTATGCCAACTTCTGCATAGTCGCAGATGAGGTCAGAAGGAGGGAATTCCAGGCAAAATTGTCTTCTCAGGTATTTAACCCTATCAGCAAAAGGGTTGGTTTTTGGAGCTACGATAATGTGGCCGAATTACATTCAAAAACAAGCGAACTCATAAGTATAGAATCAAGGCTTAGATTGTAGAAAGGGAGTGTAAATGTCATTTAAACCTTATTTCAAAAAAATATCAGAAGAGCTAATCAGCAATATTATTATGTTCAAGAAAAAATACCCTGAGACAAAAAATAATTGTTATCCTGAAGAATTAACAAAAGTATTTGAAAAATATATTGAGGTTTATGGGCATGCATACTGTATGGATGTGGGTAGTGAAAGGAAGAAGCTATCAAAATTACTCTATAGAGCCTTAAATGAAATGAAGCATTGAAGTCAAATATCAACAGGTTGGAGGATCAGTTGACGAAAAGCTGCAAACGTGCGATTTCAAACGCAAACAGTATTTGAAACTCGTAACGTCGCTTGGAATCAAAGTTGAGTATGTCTATGTGTTAAATGATTGGTTTAAAAAGCCTGAATATAAAGATGTGTTGGATTATATTCATAGCGTTAATTGCCACTATAAATTTAATGAGCTTCCTTTGGCGTGGTTAGGATTGCCTACAAAAAAGGTCTAACAAATTAAAAGGCCGAGGAAGATATCCCAGATTCATCCGCCCCAAAATCCGCCAATCCACAAAAAGCGCAACTCGCCCATGTGCGTCACGCCGTGAAAGAACGAAAGCGATGGCTTGATTCAGGTATAATAAGCCGGACAAAATATGAAAAAGCTATCGCAGAGTAAAACAAAAATCGCACCATATATTACACCTCAGGGGCAAAAGCGTTTAAGCGAGGAGCTGTCATATCTGTGGAAGGTTAAGCGCCCACAGGTTACTCGGGCTGTTGCTGAAGCTGCCGCCATGGGGGATCGTTCTGAGAATGCAGAGTATATTTATGGTAAAAAACAGTTAAGGCAGATTGATGCCCGTATCCGTTTTCTTGCAAAGAGATTGAGCGAGTTGATTGTAGTGGACAGGATACCAAAAGACACTTCGAAGGTATTTTTTGGCGCATGGGTTGAAATTGAGGATACAGAAGGGAACGTGAACAGGTATCGTATTGTAGGCCCTGATGAATTTGAACCTGAGAAGAATTTTATAAGTATTGATTCACCCATGGCCAAAGCATTGTTAAGCAGGGCAGAGGGAGACGAAGTTGTTGTGAGAAGGCCTAATGGTAATGCTGTTTTTGTTGTGACATCCATACGGTACGAGAGCGCCAAAAAGAGCAAAAGTTCAAAAGTGCAATAGCGCTGAAGGGCGCTTGTTATTATCTTTACTAACTATTAGAGGATGTGTTAATATGACAACAGAATTTTAGAAGTTTTTGCAGTTGATGAGGCCACAAAGACTTTTATCTTTGTGGTTTTTTTTATTTGTTGAGACCTTCTGAGATTTGAGTTTAAAAAAAGGAGGTAAAAGAAATGGCTAATGGAACAGTAAAGTGGTTCAATGACTCAAAGGGTTTTGGCTTTATCACAAGCGAAGACGGCAGTGATGTATTTGTACACCACACTTCAATCCAAGGCAATGGATTCAAATCCCTTGCTGAGGGTGATAAGGTTAGCTTTGATACTGAAAAAGGCCCAAAAGGCCCCAAGGCAATCAACGTAGTTAAACTGTAATTAAACGAAAAAGGCTCCTTCAGCCTGAGGGAGCCTTTTCATTTATTATCCTTCTCTTAATTCCGCGCAAAAGACTGTAACTGCCTTTCCGCTTATAAAGACTCTGTCTTTTTCAACTCTGACCTTCAGGAATCCGCCCCTTCCCGATGCCTGAAATGCAGTTAATTCATTCTTATTCAGTTTCCTCTTCCAGTAAGGCCCTAAACAGCAATGCGCAGAGCCTGTTACAGGGTCTTCAGGAATGCCGTCTGCCGGAGCAAAGAACCTTGAAACAAAATCAATTCCGTCTGTGTTTGACATGCTCGTTACCATCACGCCCCTTGCGTCAAGTCTTTTTAACAGTTCATAATCAGGATTCAGAGCCTTAACTATCTCTTCAGATTCGACCTCCACGATAAAATCCATGCGGTTTTTACCGACATACTTGGGCATTACTTTCAACCCCTCAATGAGTTCTTTTGGCGCAGATGTTTCACTGTTCTCTTCAGACGGGAAATTCAGTTCTATAAGATCATTTTTCCGCACGGCTGTCAACAGCCCCCCTCTTTGTAAAAAATCTTGCTTCTTTATCCGATGGCAATATCCCTGTCTCCCACAAAACATGGGCGCCGGCAAGCGTTGCGTGGCCGCATAGGTCTACCTCTCTTTTAGGAGAAAACCATCTCAGATTAAAACTGTCATCCTGTTTGACCAGAAAAGCGGTTTCAGGCAGATTCATTTCTCCCGCGACATTCTGCATCCATACGTCATCCCTTGGCATAGGCAGAATGCATACCGCAGCCGGATTCCCTGAAAACATTCTGTTTGTAAAAGCATCAACATGATAGATTTTCATTTGCTTTAATTCTCCTCCCCAATTATTTTTGTGCCAAGGGAAAACTCAAAATGCCTGTGTTATAATTCTTCAGGTATTTTTCATGGACACCATAGAAAAGCTTAAAATCCTCTCCAATGATTCGCAATATGATCTTGCCTGCGCATGCGGCAGCAATAAGGATGACCGCAGGAGGAGAGGACTTGACGGCAAATGGCTCTATCCGGTAACGCTTCCAAACGGCGGTTATTCCATCCTTTTGAAAACCCTTCTTTCCAACGCCTGCTCAAACGACTGCAAATATTGTCCACTGCGCTCTGAAAGCAGTGTGCGCCGCTGCACACTTAAGTCTGAAGAAGTTGCAAATATTTTTATGGAATATTTGAGAAAGAAAAAAGTTTTTGGGCTGTTCCTGAGTTCCGGCGTTATCGGCAGCCCTGATTACACGATGGACAGAATCAATGCAGTTGCGCGCATTCTGAGATACAAGCATAACTTCAAAGGCTACATCCATTTAAAAATAATCCCTGGAGCGTCGGATGCGGCCATAGAAGATTCTATGAAACTCGCAAGCGCAGTATCGCTCAATATTGAGACTCCGGGTAAAAAGCGCTTTGACTTGCTTTCAGATAAAAAAGATTATATCAATGATATTGTCCGCCCTCTGAATCTCATGTCAAAGCTCACAATGCAGGATCAGAGGTTTTCAAAGGTTAAATGCACTACCCAGTTTATCGTCGGAGCATCGGACGAGCCCGACTCGGAGATTATAGAATCAATGTTCGGCATCTACAGACGGCTTAAATTTCAGCGTATCTATTTTTCAGCCTATCAGAAGGGCTTGGGGCATCCCGACATCCCGGGTGAGAAGCGGTTACTTCCAGATCCTCAAAACATATTCATGCGCGAGCACAGGCTGTATCAGACTGATTTTCTTATCCGCATATACGGTTTTAAAAATGAGGACATTGTTTTTGAAAAAAGCGGCAACCTGAGTCTTGATAAAGACCCGAAACAGATTTGGGCAGATACGCATCCTGAATTTTATCCCATAAAAATCAACAGCGTAGCTAAAGAGGTGCTGCTCAGAGTTCCCGGACTCGGGCTTGATTCAGTATCTCGGATTTTGAAGGCAAGGCATGAAAGAAAAATCTCCCGCATTGAGGATTTAGGGATAAAAGGCAGAAGGGCTGAGAAGATAAAGCGGTATGCAGTTTGCGGGTAAACAGGAATAGCTGCTATCAAAGTTAACATGAATTAATAAGCGGGCAGATACCTGACTCTTTCCTTATGATATAATTTAGCCATGGTTAACCTAAAGGACATTCAGGATGCCCTTAAGAATATTCAGCCTTTTATCCACAAGACCCCTTTGATCCATTCAAATCCATTCAGCAGACTTATTAATGCGGAGGTGCATCTCAAGGCAGGAGCATCTGGAAGAGATACTTTCTGACCTTGCGATAAAAGAGTTTGGAGTGAGAAGATATAAATGAGCCGTTCTTTTCTGCACAGGCAGAATATAACTTGAAAAAAAATGTCGTGAGAATTATTCTATTGCTGAGATACCGTAAAGCAGATAGTATGCAGAATTACTGCTTAGTTTAAAATCTCTTGTTGGATGAGGAGACGCTTATGAAAAAGCTTATTTTTATCGTCCTTATGGTTTTTGCCTTATCTATAGTGTATGACACAACTTTTGCGGCAGAAAACTCAGAATATTCAAAGGCTCTTAAATATTACAACAGCAAAAAATTCAAAGAGGCTGCCGAGCTTTTTAAAGAGCAGGTGCAAAAGCATCCAAGTGCAGTGGACTATTACCTGCTTGGCTATTCGCTTTATAAGCTCGGAAAATTTGAAGAGGCAAATGAATACTTTAAAGAGGCATATCTCCTTGACCCTGAGTTTTCGCTTGAGAAAGCCGGGCTGATAAAGAAAACGCCTGAGGCTAAACCCGAAGAGGCAGCAAAACCATCTATGGAAAAGGTTCCCGATGCAGAAAAGCCGTCTGTCTCTGAAACAAAGAAATAACAGTCTTATTTTAAATTTGCGGCTCAAATAATAGACTTGTCAGGAACATCTTCTTAGGTTATACTACATAAAATTCGCTGCTAATTTTTCTTATGCGTATAGAAAAAATCGAACTTATAGGGTTTAAGTCTTTTTCAGAAAGAACTGCGTTTAATCTCCATCCCGGGAT
>JAPLLK010000073.1 GCA_026387575.1 Nitrospirota bacterium
GTCCTTAATGCAAAGGACTATCTCATCTGTCCCGCTGCACAGATCAACAATGTCGGCAACAACGCCGAGATAATATTCATTTGTTGCCCAATCGGCTGCGGTAAAGGAGATTGTAGGCTCGAAAAACCTGCCCCTTTTCATCACAACTTCAGCAACAGAACGCATATTTCTTACATCATTAAGAAATGAAAAACATCTCCATACATCTATATCAACCCTTGATACAACATATTCAATTATATTCTTTGGATAAGGCCTGTAGCCCCAGAGATTGGTCTCTCTTATCAATGTCTGGAGAAGAACATCCGGCATAAGTTCGCGCAGAATTCTGATTTCTTCAAATGGGCTTTCTCTTCTGTTCATTATTCCGACATGCCATCTTGCGCCTCCATGACACTCTGAACTGAAAAGCCCCATATTGTTGTAATAGGGCGCAAGTGTCTTTAAATCGTATATGCGGTGGCGGTTTTTAAAATCCGATTGTCCCGCGTCCCGCATCCCAACAGATGTGAGGCACACACCCCTGAGAGAGCGCACTGCATTGACTATTTCTTTTGGAGACATGCCGGGTTTTACGAATATGTAATCGTTCATACTTTCTGCTTTTATGTCATGCTGAACTTGTTTCAGCATCTCCATCTATTTATTTTTAGACCTTGAAACGCGTTCAGGGTGACAATAGGAAATGGTTGTCACATCCATTTCTGCGTCCCAAGCGCAGATATCTCTGCAACATATCTTGCAACCTTGAGAATCTCATCCTCGCTGTTCTTTTCTCTGAACATAGAGATTAGTTCGGCCATATGCTCTTCTATAAATCTGGTTGAGAACTCACCAGCAATAAAAAATGGATGCCTGATTATGCTCAGGAGTAATGGAGCAAGTGTCTTTATTCCCTCAACCCTGAGATTCCTTCCGAGAGAGCGATCCATAACCCTTATTGCATCATCCCTATTAGCGCCTGCCGTCATTAGCAGCATAAACAGCGAATCATAGTAAGGCGGTATATCAGCTCCCTCATAAACTCCTGATGCGACCCTGACATTCGGCCCCATGGGAACCTGAAGGCGCGTAATCGTGCCGAATGAAGGGCTGAAACTCTTGGGGTCTTCTGCATTAAGACGGCATTCCAGCGCCCATCTGTTTGGACGTATATCTGATTGCTTAAAAGGCAGCTTCTTGCCCACTGCAACGTCAATCATTATCCCGACTATATCCAGACCTGTAATAAGCTCTGTAATGCCGTGTTCGACCTGCAATCTTGTATTCACCTCAAGGAAATAAAATTTCTTTGTAGAGGAATCAAAAATAAACTCTACAGTTCCTGCTGTTGTATATCCAATCTCCCGCATAAGCCGCACTGCGGTGGAACAAATCTCCTGACGGAGGCTGTCAGTCAAGGATGGCGAGGGAGCCTCCTCTATTATCTTCTGATTGCGCCTCTGGAGCGTACATTCCCTCTCAAACAGATGTATCACATTCCCATGCTCGTCTCCGACTATCTGGACTTCTATATGCCTGCCTCTCTCTATATACTTTTCAACCAGCACAGTGTCGTCTCCGAATGATTTTTTTGCCTCTGACCGAGCCTGAGCAAACGCCTGAGCAATCTGACCTTCATTCTCAACTTTAACCATCCCCTTTCCGCCGCCGCCTGCAGATGCCTTTATCATTATCGGGAATTCTATCTTCTCATCCTTCATCCATCTTATGATCTGTTCAGAACCTTTGACATTGTCGATTCCTGGAATGGTCGGAACACCAGCCTTCTGCGCGAGAGATTTTGCTCTTATCTTGTCACCCATCATTTTGATGACCTCAGGAGAAGGCCCTATCCATATAAGTCCTGCATCTATCACTTTTTTCGCAAACTCTGCATTCTCTGCAAGAAAGCCCCATCCGGAATGTATTGCATCTGAACCGCTTCTAAGGGCAGCATCTATCATTTTATCCATATTGAGATAGGACTCTACAGGCGGCGCCTCGCCGATATGCACAGCAGTGTCAGCCATAAATACATGATGGGCAAGCCTGTCAGGAGTACTGTAAACAGCTGTGGTAGGAATCTTCCTGTCCCTGCATGTATGCATAATTCTGACGGCAGGGACTCCCCTGTTCGCAATCAAAACTTTCCCGATTTTTCTTTCCATAGTATTCCTTGTAATTTGAAGTTATATATTGTAAGCAATTCGCTTTAAAAATTAAAGGCGTTCAGTCTTTGCCGCCAAAGTGGCTGAACGCTATAAGCGATGCAGAAACAACAGCAATAAAGATTAAATATTTGCTTTTCTCAAAAAATCTGTCCATATCCTAATACCATCCTTTCTTGATTTTGTAATTTAGCCTTAACTCTTAGTTTCCAACTCTAAACTTTAAACTGTTTTTCATGGCGGAGAGGGAGGGATTTGAACCCCCGGTGAAGTTGCCCCCACAACGGTTTTCGAGACCGCCCCATTCAGCCTCTCTGGCACCTCTCCTAAAAATAGCCGTCAGCCATCAGCATTCAGCAGCCAGTGAACAGTTATTAGTTTACAACAAGAAAAAAATTATTGAACAGAGATATCTCCTACAGGCAGGCATGTTATCTTCTCTCCTGAAAAAATCTCTTTAACATCTCAGCGCATTCTTGCTCAAGAACCCCTGAGACAACCTCAACCTGATGATTAAGCCTTCTGTCACTCAGGAGTTTATAAAGGCTGTCAACGGCTCCGCCTTTTTCATCCCTGCATCCATAAACAAGCCTCTTAATCCTTGCATTCACAATTGCGCCTGCGCACATGGGGCACGGTTCCTTTGTAACGTATAACGTTGCCTCACCCAGACGCCAACTGTCACTTTTCCCTGCTGCCTTTCTTATTGCAATCATCTCTGCATGCGCTGTGGGGTCTTTGGATGCTTCGCGTTTATTATGTGCCTTTGCGGCAACATTGCCGTCAATTACAAGGACTGCTCCGACAGGCACCTCTCCTTGGGAACCGGCAATACACGCCTCTCTAAGCGCAAGCATTATGAAGCCAATATCTTTTTCTTTTACCTTCATCTATTCTTTATTTTCTTGAATCTTCTTTATAATATCCTTTTTCTTTATATGCCCATGGAGTGTTGAGCCGTCTTTGAACTCAAGCACCGGGATATCATATCTGTATAATTCATATAATTCCTCGCTTGAGTCAACATGAACTTTCGTAATCAGGAGATTATATTTTCCGGCAAGCCCGTTCAGCATCTCATGTGTCTTGTCACACATCCAGCAGCCTTCTTTTAAATAGAAAGTAAGATGAACCATCATACATGCGGCCTGCACGCTTTTGCATACAGGGGTAGTGGCGCGCCCTGAGGGATTCGAACCCCCGACCTGCGGATTCGTAGTCCGACGCTCTATCCAGCTGAGCTAAGGGCGCATTGCCAAACTATCCATTCTTCACAGATTCTTTTAACATAATATTATACGTGGAATGTTCAAGTGGAAGCACTCCCATCGCCGGCGCCTTAGGAACAGGCTGCTGCTCCTTCTTCTTACAGCCAACAAAATATACAAACGCTAAACTTAACATTACTGCTATCACAATCTTTTTATTCATATGGCCCCCTAAGTCTAAGTTAAGAGTTAAAAGTTTTCTTAGGAAGCCTTTAACTCGAAACTTCAAACTCTTTTCATGGCGGAGAGGCAGGGATTCGAACCCTGGGTAGAGGTTTTGGCCTCTACAACGGTTTAGCAAACCGCCGCCTTCGACCTGCTCGGCCACCTCTCCAAACACTAATATCAAAAATTAAAATTAAGGAATCCACAATTTTTCATTTTGATTTTTTAACTTTGAATTTGTTTTAACTATATTACCAGTCTGAAATTGAACTTGTAAACCCCATTAGAGAATATGGGCAGGGTAAAAGGTCACCGGTTCTAAAAACCTTTTTTAAGGGACCAGACCCTGCCTGTGGCAGGGTCATAGGCAAAAGGCAGATCAAAGGGATCAAGTATATTTTTGTCTTTATCAAGGGCGTAAGGCTCAAGATACTTAGCCTTGATTATAGTATCACCTTTGTACGGTATTATAAAGTTGCTTGTAATCAGTTCCTTGAGGCTTTCAGGGTATTTGCCATTTTTTATCTTAAAGAAGAGAATTGCTTGTCTAATATTACTTAATTCAGTCTTAAGTGCAACCTCTTTTGCCTCCTCTATTATAGTCTCATAGCGGTCCATCACCACAACAACTAGGATGCTGATGATTATAAGGACAATTAAGGACTCAACAATCCCTCCGCCTTGTCTATCGGATAACTTTACCCTAAACAATTCTTCACCCCTGTCATTCCTGCACCGTATCAAGTACGGAGTAAACTCCAGCAGGAACCCTGCATTTTATTTGTGTTGCATATGCTGCATAATAGATTCCCGATTTCGCGGGAATGACTGAAATAAGGGTCTATCATTTATTTTTACTCCTGTAATCTTCAATGGCTTTCTTAAGCGCATCAGCCCCTAAATTAGAGCAGTGCATCTTCTGTGCAGGCAGACCATCCAACTCATTTGCAACGCTTTCCTTTGTTATTGTTAATGCCTCATCAATGGTCTTACCCTTAACCATCTCCGTAATCATACTGCTTACCGCAATAGCAGCGCCGCATCCGAACGTTTTGAACTTTGCATCGACTATCGTGTTGTCCTTCACCTTTATAAAAATCTGCATCACATCCCCACACGTCGGGTTCCCCTCTGTGCCGACACCGTCAGCGTCGGGTATCTCTCCGACATTCCTCGGATTTGTAAAATGGTCCATTACTTTTGCACTGTACATTCTCCACCCTCCCCTTTCATTCCCCATCCTTTTGAATAAGGAGACATCTCTCTTAATCTTTTTATCACCTGCTGAAACTCAGAAAGCAGGTAATCTATATCTTCCTCTGTGTTGCCGGCGCCGAGCGTAAAGACAATCGAACCCTGAGCCAGATTTGAAGGCACGCCCATTGACAGCAAAACAGGCGATGCCTTTAATGCCTTTGACGAACATGCAGAGCCGGAAGCTGCATAAATGCCCTTTGCCGCAAGAAGCAGAAGCATTGCTTCGCCTTCTATAAATTCAACCGTAAAGCTCGCATGTGCCGGAAGCCTGTTTTTAGGATGTCCTGTAAGATAAATGTTTTCAATGTCTGATACGCCCTTAATAAGTTTGTTCCTTAATTTCGTCATCTGTTCTGTTCTATCAGCCATCTCATCTTTTGCAAGTTCTGCTGCCCTGCCCATCCCCACAATCGCGGGGACATTTTCTGTCCCAGCCCTTCGTCCGTTTTCCTGTATTCCGCCGTAAATAAGCGGAACTATTCTTAAGCCTTCTCTTACATAAAGAGCGCCTGCGCCCTTAGGCCCGTAAAACTGATGAGCTGCCATACTTAAAAGGTCAACGCCGAGGTCTTTCACATCAACAGGGATATTTCCTGCTGCCGCGACTGCATCTGTATGAAAGATTATGCCTTTTTCTTTTGCAATCCTGCCTATCTCTTTTATAGGCTCTATAGTCCCGACCTCACTGCTTGCATGGATTACGGATATGAGCGTTGTCTCTTTTGTTATGGATTTCTTTACCATGTCGGGGTCAATTATTCCATACTTATCCACAGGGAGAAAAGTCACTACGAAACCCATCTTTTCAAGGAACCGCGCAGAATTCAGGATTGAGTGATGCTCCATTTTAGAGACGATTACATGCTTTCCTTCATTCTGCCTTGCAAGCGCAATACCGCGGAGCGCAAAATTATTTGCCTCAGCGCCGCTTGATGTAAAGATTATCTCCGATGACTTTGAATTAATAAGCGATGCAGCCTGAGCCCTTGCGTTTTCTATTGCCTCTTTTGCCTTTGTGCCAAGGGCATAAAGGCTCAGCGGATTTCCGAAGTCCTCCCTGAAATAAGGCATCATGGCATCAAAAACACGGCTGTCAAGGGGGTTTGTTGCAACATGGTCAAAGTAGCGCTTCCTCATTTTCTTTTCACCTTCTTCCTGATATAAAATTTGTAAAAATCTTCCGTCTCACTTATCCCTAAGAATTCATTGCCTGTTTTTTCACACCAGCCGGGAATATCTTCAAGCGCGCCGTCATAGTCAGTCATTATCTCCAGTATCTGCCCATCATCCAGTTCCCTGATTTTTTCCTCAAGTTTAAGCAGATGCATCGGGCACATCATATAAACTATATCTGTTGTTACATCTGCCTTAACGTCTTCTACAAACTTCATATCACTTTTGACTTTTAACTTTTAACTTCAAATTCTTCTTAAAAAGTGTTCCTGCAATTAAGTCCTTCAATGTGACAGTTCTGAGAAATGCATCTATCTTCTCTCCAAGGGATTTCCAAAGCATATACGTTACACATCCATCCACCCTTACACATCCCTCCTCAGGATCAAGGCAGGAAGTTATGGCTACAGGGCCTTCAAGTTCATTAAGGATAGCACTGATGCTTACGTCTTCAGGTTTATTAATCAGCACATAGCCGCCACCCGGCCCTTTAATGCTCCTTATAAGCCCCCCATTTTTAAGCTTATTAAGTATCTGCTCAAGATAGGCAACAGAAACAGCCTGTCTCTCAGCTATCTCTTTTATGGGAACAGGTTTATTGCCCTGGCCTCTCGCTATTTCAAACATCGCCCTCACACCATACTGTCCCTTTGTGGATAATCTCAGCATAAGAAAATTTTAAAATACCTTACTAATATTGTCAAGTATTCAGAAAGGCTTACAGCCATAAAATACATTTTACGGATTTGTCAAAATATCCGTCAGGCATATGCGCCTCAAAATCTTTACGGCAGCACCTTAAATTCGCAGAGAGGCTGAGGCTGGATTGAGGCAAGATTCACGAGTCTGTCAGAAGAGGGGCTGAAGTCTCCACAAAGTGGAGCGGATAGCCCCACATTAAAACTTGTAAGCGGCTGCTATATCGCACTAACACCTGCACTTTTACACGGATAGTTTAATATTGCCGAAAGACAGGCACAGCTTCGTAAAAAAATGCTTCAACGAGAGGTTGTTAACCGCTATTCTTTTACAGAAAACTGCATCTTAATATTTGCCGCAGCAACTATATCGCCGTCTTTCAGTTATGCCATCCGGAGAGATTTTTAATTTTCTTAGAGAAAGTTTTATCTTCAAACAAATATACAAGCGCCACAGTTATATTATCCTTTCCTCCGTTTTTATTGGCAATATCAATAAGTGCGCTGCATGCCCTGTCAGGTTCATCAGAAACAGCAACTGTAGAAAGGATAACATTGTCAGAAACCATCGTTGTAAGCCCGTCACTGCACAGGACAACCCTGTCACCATCCGTAATGTCTATTTCATCAAGATCAATATCCACAGACGGAGCGCTGCCGAGAGCCCTTGTAATAATATTTCTTACCTCAGAGCCTTCTGCCTCTTCTTTTGTAAGCAGTCCGCTTTTAATCTGCTCAGACACTATTGAATGGTCATCAGTAAGTTGAACAATTGAACTTGCCCTGATAAGATAAATCCTGCTGTCGCCTGCATGAGCAATGCTCATTTTGCTGCCATCAAGCAAGGCAGCAGCAACTGTTGTCCCCATGCCGCGCCATTTAACATTGCTCTGTGATGCCTCGTATATCGCCTGATTGGCGAGCCTTATGCCTGATGTAATCCTGTTTGATGCGTCAGAAAAAGTTTTATCATAATCACCAATAAAAGGTTCATTCCCCATAGAGGAATGCTTGACATAATCCCTTATTGTCTCAACCGCCATCCTGCTTGCAACCTCTCCTGCCGCAGCCCCGCCCATGCCGTCTGTAACAATAAAAAGGCGCAAATTTTCATCAACGCAAAAATTATCCTCATTGTTTTGCCTTGAAACACCTTTGTCTGATTTTCCTGCTGTAAGAAACTTCACTGTTTAACCTGTTTTTTCATATATAAACTATTTCTTTAACCCATTATTCCCTTGAAGTCATTTTCGCTGACAGGCCCCAGCGATGTAAGGGCAACCTCGTTCCCGCTTAACAGGTTCTCTGCGAGTTCTTTAACCTGTCTGAGGTTTATAGAATTTATATCTTTTATTATTTCTGAAGGCGAGTAATACCTACCGTAATATATCTCCTGCCGAGCAATGTTCTGCATCCTGCTGCTCGTTGATTCAAGGCCAAGGATAAGATTACCCTTGAGCTGAGCCTTTGCCCTTTCTACATCAATGTCCGTAAGCATATCCGCCAGACCTCTGAGTTCTTTCAGAACAAGCTCTATCACCTGCGATACTTTCTTTTTCCCTGTCCCTGCATAGACAGCCAATACGCCTGTATCAGCATATGATGATATATATGAATAAACAGAATATGCAAGCCCTCTTTTCTCCCTTATCTCCTGAAAAAGCCGCGAACTGACGCCTCCGCCGAGGATTGTATTCAGAATGAACAATACATACCTGTCTTTGCTTGCCTGCGGCATGCCTTCAACGCCAAGACACATATGAACTTCAGAGAGCTCTTTGCTGTGAACTTTGATTCTGCTGTTAAACAGAGGCTGCGGTTCCTTGTCAGTCTCCGACCCTTTCCTGAGAGAACTGAAATTATGATTCAGCGCATCAAGAAGCCTGTCTGTTTCAAAATTTCCAGCGCATGATATAACAATGCCCTTTGTTCCGTAATGTTTTTTTGTGTGGCTGACAAGGTCTTCCCTTATGAACGATTTAATCGTCTCTCTCCTGCCGAGTATGGACTGCCCTATGCCGTCATTACCCCATATTGTCTGGTTGAAGAGGTCATATATATAATCGTCAGGCGTATCCTCAACCATCTTTATCTCTTCTTTGATAATCCCCTTTTCTTTCTCTATATCTTCTTCAGGAAACGTAGAGTGAATAAATATATCAGACAGGAGTTCTATGCCCTTATCAAAATATTCATCAAGGACTTTGATATAGAATGTTGTGCTTTCCCGTGAAGTAAATGCATTCAGGTCGCCTCCCATCGAATCTGTATCAACGGCGATATCTCTCGCAGAACGTTTCTGCGTGCCTTTGAAAAACATGTGTTCAAGGAAATGCGATATGCCGTTTTTCTCAGGCAGTTCGTTCCTGGAGCCGACCTTAACCCATACGCCAAGGGCGACAGAACGGACATCCTTTACTTGTTCCATAACTACCGGTATGCCGTTTTCAAGATACGTTTTTTTAAACATAATGTCCTTTCTTTAGGCACAAATGGCTAATAAGTAGTGTTAGCTTATCCGCCCCGGGCGGATTCGCCGGGGTGAAAAGGTCAAGTTTCGAGGATGTAGCGAAATGAGCTTAGTACTATCAAAAAATATCACAGAAAGCGAAAGACAGCTCTACTTATTTGCATGAGACAATTTTTCGCTAAAATTTAAAGGCTATTCCTTTACGGCATCCTTCTCCCGCATAGCCTCTTTCCTGCTAAGACGGATTTTGCCGGTTCTGTCTACT
>JAPLLK010000038.1 GCA_026387575.1 Nitrospirota bacterium
TGTTGAGCGAGGGTGATGTTTTCTATACGGATATTCCCATAGAGGACGGCATTAAGATAATACTTTCAGGCGGCATTGCAGCGCCATCCCGGATATCGGAGTCAAAATAATGAAGCTTGCAGTGGTTATCCTTGCAGCAGGGCGCGGCAAGAGGATGAATTCTACGCTTCCGAAGGTTCTACATGGGATTTTTGACAAACCCATGCTGCAGTGTGTGATTGATTCCGCTGAGAAGCTGAGGCCGTCCAGAATCATCGCTGTGGTTGGAAAAAACTTCAAGGAGATTAAGAAGTCAATTAAGCCGGGAAACATTTTATTTGCAGTACAGAAGAAACCCAACGGGACAGGCGATGCACTCTTAAGGGCAAAGACATTGCTGAAAGATTTCAGAGGCACGATACTCGTGTTAAACGGCGATGTCCCGCTCATCACATCAGAGACATTGAAGAAATTTCTAAGTCTACATCGAAAAGGCAGGAATCATATTTCTCTTATCTCTTTTGCTGCGGCAAATCCTGCTTCATACGGAAGAATATTAAGGGACAGAAATAGTCGTATTAACTCAATCGTAGAGGATAAGGATGCGACAGAGGCTCAGAAAAAAATCAATGAGGTTAACAGCGGAGTATACGCTATAGAATCCGGCGTCTTATCCTTGCTTAAAGAAATTCCTATGAATATTGCAAAAGCCGAGTATTACCTTACGGATGTTATTGGTATAGCCAGAAACAAGGGCTATAAATTGAATGCCTATCGCATAGGGTTAGAGGATGAACTGATGGGAGTTAATACAGTATCTGAACTGCTGAAGGCGCGAAAAATATTCAGGGGAAGATTGGCAGATACCTGGATTAAAAAGGGTGTTATATTTTTTGACCACGATTCAGTCTTTATCTCGGGCGATGTTTCCATAGGAAAGAATACAACTATTTATCCTGATGTCTGTCTTGAAGGCAGGACCGCAATAGGCAGCGGATGCATCATATATCCAAATGTGCGCATTGTTGACAGCGTTATCAAGGATGGAGTTGTAGTGAAGGACTCTACTGTGATTGAAGGGTCTGTTGTAAGGGCAAGGGCAGTGGTTGGGCCTTTTGCTCATATCAGGCCGGGATGCGATGTTGGATCTGAGGCAAAGATAGGTAATTTTGTTGAGATAAAGAAATCTGTGATAGGCGACAGGACAAAAGCGTCTCATCTCAGTTACCTTGGTGACGCCTCTATAGGAAAGGGTGTAAATATCGGAGCAGGCACTATAACATGCAATTATGACGGCAAAAAGAAGAGCAGGACAACAATAGAAGATGGCGCTTTTATAGGCAGCGACACACAGCTGGTTGCTCCTGTAAGAGTGGGTAAAGGCGCGTATATAGGCGCCGGCTCTACGATTACCAAGTGCGTTCCTGCCATGTCGCTTTCAGTGAGCAGGGCAGACCAGAGGAATATAGAGGGATGGGCGAAAAAAAGACAGTCATCAGTTGTCAGTCGTCAGTCGTCAGTCAGGAATAAAAAGTCTGAAGTCAGAAAGAGAACGGGAAGATAGATGGATTTTTCTTTTTACTATTCACTAATCACTGTTCACTGTTCACTGTTTTAATATGTGCGGGATAATAGGCTATACAGGCAAAAAGAATGCGGTTTCAATAATACTTGAAGGGCTCAAGCGCCTTGAATACAGGGGCTATGATTCTGCGGGAATCGCATTTTTTAATGAAAGCGGCGTAGAGATAAGGAAGTGCACAGGAAAGATTAAAGACCTGTACGCGATTATAGACTCTGACAAACCGTTCAGCACTACTGCCATAGGACACACAAGATGGGCGACTCATGGAAAGCCGTCAGAAGAAAATGCGCATCCTCACAGGTCAGACGGGATAATAATTGTGCACAACGGGATAATAGAAAATTATTTGCAGCTTAAAAAGAAACTGATTGATGAGGGGTATAAGTTTACCTCAGAGACCGACACAGAGGTTCTGTGCCATCTGATAGAAAAGTATGCCGCTGATTATCCTTTGGAAGATGCTGTCAGGAAAGCGCTTAAGGAGGTCAGGGGCGCATATGCGCTTGCAGTGATAAATGAAAAAGAACGCGGGAAGATCGTTGGTGTACGAAAAGACAGTCCGCTTGTTGTCGGTCTTGGCGACGGAGAATTTTTTCTTGCATCAGATGTGCCTGCTTTCCTCAATTATTCAAGAGATGTGATATTTCTTGATGATGGAGAGATGGTTGTAATGACGGGTGACGGCGTGGTTGTGACAACCCTTGACGGTGCGCCTGTTCAGAAGGAAGTTGTATCTGTCTCGTGGAGCCCTGCCATGGCTGAAAAAAGCGGTTATAAACATTTTATGCTAAAAGAGATATATGAGCAACCACGGGCGATAGCAGATACTTTAAGAGGAAGGTTTTATCCTGAAAGCGGTCAAGTGAATATGGATGAATTTGGCATAAAAGAGGAAGACCTTAGAAAGGCACAAAAGATTTTCATTACTGCCTGCGGCACGTCATGGCATGCTGCCCTTATCGGAAAATATATGATAGAAGAATTGGCAAGGGTTCCCGTAGAGGTTGATATAGCATCAGAATTCAGATACAGAAACCCGGTGATTGGGCAGGACAGTCTTTTAGTAGCTATAACGCAGTCAGGAGAAACAGCAGATACGCTTGCAGCCCAGAGAGAAGCCAAGAGGCTCGGGGCAAAGACTCTGAGCATATGCAATGTTGTCGGCAGCACTGCATCAAGGGAGGCTGATGCTGTGTTCTATACTCATTCAGGGCCCGAGATTGGAGTTGCATCAACAAAGGCGTTCACCACACAGATAGTAGGGCTTTATCTCTTTGCGGTGGGGCTTGGCAGGCTTAAGGGAACTGTAAACGCTGATTCAGCGATGGGATTTCTCAAAGATCTTCTTTTTCTGCCGGGGCTGGTTGAGAAGGTTATTGCGGCGGATAATGTAATTGAACGCATAGCAAAAGAACTGTTTAAGGTTAATGATTTCCTGTATATGGGGAGAGGGATAAATTATCCAATTGCGCTTGAAGGCGCGCTTAAACTCAAGGAAATATCTTATATTCATGCAGAGGGTTATCCCTCAGGAGAAATGAAACATGGCCCGATAGCCCTTGTTGACGAGGTTCTTCCCTCTGTATTTTTAGTGCCAAAGGGTAGACTTTATGATAAGGTTCTATCTAATATAGAAGAAGTAAAAAGCAGGGGGGGCAGAATTATAGCAGTAACGGATGAGGGCAACAAAGAGGTATGCAGCCGTTCCGATTATTGCATCTCTGTGCCTGAAACTAATTCTTTTTTGTCGGCAATTTTGATGGCAATCCCATTGCAGCTTCTTGCATATCATATCGGTGTGTTAAGAGGATGCGATGTTGACCAGCCGAGGAATCTTGCTAAAAGTGTAACCGTTGAATGAGATCCGTTTTAGAAGCAGTATGGACACATATAGCCTGTATTTGTTAATCTAAAGAAAGAGCCATAATGTCAAAAGAGATTTTATTGAACGACCTAAACCCCCAGCAGAGAGAAGCGGTGCTCCATGAAGGAAGTCCTCTTCTTGTGCTTGCCGGCGCAGGCAGCGGCAAGACAAGGGTCATCACTCATAAGTTTGCATATCATACAAAATCAAACAAGGTTTCTCCGCATTCAATATTTACTGTCACCTTTACAAACAAGGCATCTGATGAGATGAAGCGCAGAATAGCCCGGCTTATCGGAAAGGATATGGACAGTTCATGGATAGGCACATTCCATTCGCAGTGCAACAGGATACTCAGAAAAGATATAAAGGCGATAGGATATAATAATAATTTTTTAATATACGATGCTGATGACCATTGCAATCTTATAAGGCACATACTGAAGGAGTTCAGGATATATGAGGCGATGTATAGGGGTGTTGCTTCAAGGATAAGTTCTTTAAAATCTTCACTCGTAACTCCGAGCATGTTCCTTTCAAAGACGGATGGTTTTGGTTTTGATGAAAAACTTGCGAAGGTGTATGTGAGATATCAGGATGAACTCAGGATGTCCAATGCTCTGGATTTTGATGACCTTATAATGCTTACGGTAAAACTTTTTGAGGAGAACCCTGCATTGCTTGAAAAATACCGGACTATATTTAATTATGTTCTGGTTGACGAATTTCAGGATACCAACTATGCGCAATACCGCCTGTTAAAATTGCTTGCCGCAAGGGACAATATCTGCGCTGTTGGCGACGATGACCAGAGCATATATAAATTCAGGGGCGCTGATGTCAGAAATATTCTTAACTTTGAAAAGGATTTCCCGCGGGCAAAGGTTATAAAGCTTGAACAGAACTATCGTTCAACACAGAACATACTTGATGTCTCAGGCGCAGTAATAGCAGTGAATCAGGACAGAAAATCAAAGAAGTTATGGACGGAGAGGGGTTGCGGCGAGAAGGTCTATCACTGCTGGTTCAACACAGAGGAAGACGAGGCGAAACATATAGCAGCCATGATAAAGGAACTTTACCTGAAAGGCGAATGCCGCTATAAGGATTTTGCCGTTCTTTATAGGGTAAATTTTCAGGCTAGGGCCATCGAGGACGCGCTTAAAGACGAGATGATCCCGTATCGTGTTATGGGTGGAATAAGTTTCTATCAAAGGAAGGAAATAAAGGATATTATTGCATATATGCGACTTGCCGTGAATCCTGACGACAATGTAAGCCTCAGACGTATAATAAACTGCCCTCCGAGAGGGATAGGCGCTGCAACGCTTTCAAAGGTAGAGCATCAAGCAAAAAATAAATCTTTAGGTCTATTTGCTGCGATTAAGGCGATATTAAAGGCAAACAACGTTGCTTTGTCTGTAAGGGAAAAACTCAACGGATTTGTCAAAATCATAGAGCATATCACTTCTGATGAATACAGATCAGCTGCTGACATGCTGAAGGCGATAATTGAAAAAACAGGATATATGGATTTTATGGAGGAAGATAAAACTCATAATATATATGAACTCATTGCATCTGCGGAGGGAAAAGATATAGGTGATTTTAGTGACAGGGCAGTGCTTTTGACCTCTATGGATGATGTTAATGCAGAGAATTCCGTGTCGCTCATGACACTGCACAGCACAAAAGGACTTGAGTTCCCTGTTGTTTTTGTTATTGGGCTTGAAGACGGTCTAATGCCGTATTTCAAGGCGCTTCAGAATGAAGATGAGATATCCGAGGAGCGGAGATTATTCTATGTTGGCATGACGCGGGCAAAGGATGTGTTGTGGCTTACCGGCACGAAAAAGAGAAGGTTATACACAAAGGTGCAGGAACAGGAGCCGTCGAGATTTCTTGCCGATATACCGCAGCAGTGTTGTCAGCGCATAGAGAAATCGGCAACCCCCCAGCCTCTCACAGTCTCGGTAAGAAAAACTGTTCAGTTTAAAAAACCGATGTTGTATGTTGTCGGCTGTAGGGTAAAGCATCCCAAATGGGGCGTAGGCGTTATAAGGGAATGTTACGGGGATGAAGATGAACAGAAAGTCATGGTAAATTTCCCGGTTGTGGGAGTAAAGAAACTGGCTCTCAGATTTGCAAACCTTGAGAAGATATGAAAATATCTGTTGAATACATATCAAAACTTGCAAGGCTGTCAGTTTCCGAGAAAGAAAGCGAGGCTTTTAGAGTGCAGCTTCAAGGCATTCTGAGTTATATGGAAAAGCTTAATGAACTTGATACAAAAGATGTTGAACCGACTTCTCATGTAGTATCATTAAGCAATGTAATGCGTGACGATGTCCAGAGAGATTCGATATCAAGGAAAGATGCACTTGCGAATGCTCCTGACCGTACGGATAAATTTTACAGGGTGCCAAGGATAATAGAATGAGAAAAATTAAGAGTTTCCCGCCTCGGGTGGGTTCGCCTGAGGCGGGAAAGTTAAAGGTTGAAAGTTTTCCGAGGACTGTTCACTCTTCACGGTTCACTGTAAGTCTGCCGGAGGCATTATGTTAAGGTGCATGCTCAGGGCGAAGATACACATGGCAAATGTAACAGAGGCAAATCTTGAGTATGAGGGCAGTATTACCATAGATGAGGTTATACTCGAGAAAGCCGGAATCCTTCCCTATGAGCAGGTCATGATAAGCAACCTCAACAACGGCGAGAGGTTTGAAACTTACGTGATACCAGGCAGAAAAAATTCAGGCACGATATGCCTGAACGGACCTACGGCAAGAAAGGGTGCTGTTGGCGACAGGGTTATAATATTCTGCTACGGATACTTTGAAGACAAGGACATAAGAAAGTTCAAGCCCAGGATAGTCATCCTTGATTCAGGGAACAGGGCTGTAAGGGTTAAGTAGATTTGGGTGATACCAGAATTTGAAGCTATTTCTTCCAAGACGAAAATCCTTATTACAGGCGGCGCAGGATATATCGGAAGCCATGTTGTGAAGACATTCGGAGAGGCTGGTTATGAGGTTCTGACATATGACAATCTCTCCACCGGCAATAAGTGGTCTGTTTTATATGGCGAGTTAATAGTCGCTGACCTTTCTGACAAAGAAAGGTTAAAGAAAACAATTGTCAAGTTCAAGCCGGATGCCATTATGCATTTCGCTGCATCCATTGTTGTCCCTGAAAGTGTCAGCTCTCCGCTTAAATACTATCAAAATAATACTGTAAATACCCTGAATCTTCTGGAAACTATGATGGCATGCGGCACAAGAAACTTTATATTTTCGTCGACTGCCGCTGTTTACGGGATACCTGATACAATGTCGGTTAATGAGAGTGCGCCGATGAATCCTATTAATCCCTATGGCTCATCAAAAATGATGGCAGAGAAGGTTTTGAGAGATATGCATCTGGCGGATAATGATTTCAATTATGTATCGCTAAGGTATTTTAATGTTGCCGGCGCTGATGGTGTGGGTAGAATAGGGGAGGCATACAAAGAATCAACGCATTTGATTACAAGGGCTCTAAAAACAGCCAAGGGAGAATTTGAAAAATTGCAGGTTTTTGGAACAGATTATCCCACTTCTGATGGAACTTGCATAAGGGATTACATCCATGTTGATGATATTGCGTATGCTCACATTCTGGCACTTGAATATCTCTTAGACAAAGGCACGAGTGAAGTCTTTAATTGCGGGTATGGACACGGATATTCAGTTCGGGAGGTTGTTGCTGCTGCTAAAAAAGTAACCAGTATCGACTTTGAAGTTGAGGAAACCGGCAGAAGAGAAGGAGACCCGTCAATCTTGATTGCTGATAACACAAAAATAAAACAAGGACTTAATTGGAAGCCAAAATATGATGACCTTGAATATATTATAAAGACTGCATGGAAGTGGGAAAATAGTTATCGTGAAAAATACAGTTAACAAAGGAGGCCGTGTCTGGCTTTCGGCAATATTAAACTGCCTTTGTAAAAGTGCAGGTGTTAGTACTGTATATTAAGCTCTTGCAAGTTCTTATGCGGGGCTATCCGCTCCATTTCATTGCGATTTTAGCCCCTGTTCTGACAGAGCCGTGAATCTTGCCTGAATCCAGACACGGCCTCCTTACACATGTCTGCCATAAGACCTTTCACTTTACGAAGCCCCCTTAAAAATTTCTCTTGACAGGAAAATGGCATTGCCATAAACTGAACATAGTTTCACATGAACAAACGTTCAGGTATAGGGTCAAAAAAGAGGATTGTCGATGCTGCACTGAAGTTGTTCTCGGAGTATGGCTACTCAAAGGCGAGCATGAGGATGATTGCTAATGCCTCCGGCATAAGTATCGGAGGTCTCTATCTGTATTTCAAAAATAAGGATGAGCTTTATCTGACCCTTATTAAATCCAGGCTGGACGAGCTTGCGGATGTGACGAGACAGTCTCTGAAAGGTATAAGTGACCCTGCCGATGCTCTAATCAAGTTTATATCACTGCAGCTTGCTTATGCCAAAAGACATAGAGAACTCATACTTGTTCAGGGAAGGGAATATGGATTCGTATTCGGTATGAGCGCCAAAAAGAAGTTTTTCAAGGTGCAGAGAGGATTTATTGAGGGTGTTATAAGAAAGGGAATAAGGTCGGGAGTGTTTAAAAAGTGCAATGTAAAGGAGACTGCAAAGATAATTATCTGCACTCTCAGGGGTTTTATTCTTTCTCTCATAGTGGAGACGGATGCACTTTTCTCTCCCCATGAGTGCAGCAAGCTGCTGCTTAACGGTCTTTTGAAAAAGGAGTAAAACGTGAAGAAGATAGTTTTGTGTGTGTTGTTTATTTTTTTATTGGGAGCAAATTGTTATGCAGTTGAATACAGCCTTGAAGACCTCTACAGAATTGCGCTTGAGCGTTCTGAAAGAATAAAAATATCAGAGGAAGACCTGTTCATTGCTCAGAAGGGTAAGGATAAAGCGGTGGCAGCGCTTATGCCAAAGCTCTCAGGTTTTGGAAATTATACTAGATATACGGAAGATAGATATAATTCTTCAAGCGCGCTTATTCAACCCGAAGATTCCAAGTCTTGGGGGGTGAGACTTGACCAGTCATTCTCTCTTAGCGGGAGAGAGCTTACCGCTTTTAACATATCAAAGGGAAATATTGAGAAAAACAGATATGATCTCCATGCAGTCAAAGAGGAATACCTTCTTAGCGTTTCGGATGCCTTTTATGTGGTGATGAGAGCTAAAAAAGCACTTGATATTGCAAAGGCAAATGTCGAGAGGCTGACAAAGTATAGGGATGCCGCTGCTGTGATGCTGAAGGTAGGTGAGCTTACGAAGACTGCGCTTCTCAGAGCAGAGGCAGAGTTAGCAGGTGCACAGTCAGAGGAGATAAAGACAAAAAATGCACTGGACCTTGCAAAGGTTGTTCTTGCAAGGATTGTCGGTATTACGAGGGATTATAATTTAAAAGACAGCGGGCAGCCTTCTGTTGACAACCTATTGTCTCAGGAACCGGACTTAGTGACTGCCAGTTGCCAGCCGGAACCGATGAACTGTTTTAAAACAATCGCTCTGTCAGAGCGGGTTGAACTCAAGGGACTTGAACTTCAGAAAAAAATCGGACAGGAACAGGTTAAATATACACAAGGCTCTTACTGGCCTACGCTTTCCGTAGAAGGTGTTTATTCGAGAAAGGATGAAGACCCGGCAGCTTCAACTCTAAACAGAGAGAGCGCGTACGGCGGGTTAAAGATAAGCATTCCGATTTTTGAGGGAGGATTAAGGACGGCAGAAGTTAAAGAGGCAGAGGCAAGGCAGAGACAGGCAGCGCTTTTATATGAGGATAAAAAGAAGTCGATAGACATAGAGGTTGAAAGCGCCTATCTCGACCTGATAACCCAGAAGGGAATTATGGAAAAGTTCAGGGCACAGCTGGCTTTTGCAGAAGACAACTATAATGCTGTTTCAAAACAGTTTAAGTTCGGCCTTGCAAGCAGCATTGATGTTATAGATGCAAACACACTGCTTGTAACAGCAGAAAGGCAGCTGGCTGATGCCCAGTATAACTATAAGTTGTCAGATTTAAGGCTGAAACGTGCGGCGGGCATACTTCTGAAGACAGCGGAATCGAAAATAAAATAAAAATACATGGTAAAGGTGACTTAATGGGAATACAAAGAATTATAAGAATCAGGCGCAGTATTGTTCTTATTCCAGTTGTTTTCTGTCTGGCGGTTATATTTGCAATCTCGTTTTTGCCTGCATGTTCAAGCAAGAAAGAACAATCAGTCAAAAAGCCCGTGGTGCCTGTGACTGTCGGTGCTGTTATTAAAAAAACAGTCCCTGTTCATATCCGAGCCATAGGGAATGTTGAGGCTTATTCAACAGTCTCTATTAAGGCGCGTGTTGGCGGCGATCTTACGCATGTTTATTTTAGAGAGGGTCAGAATGTTAATAAAGGCGACATGCTTTTCACAATAGACCCACAGCTTTATAAGACGGTGTTTGAGTCTGCCAAGGCTAATCTAGTTCGTGACACAGCATTGGCTAAAAAAGCCAATGAGGATTTACGTCGCTATACCGAGCTGTTACGCGATGAACTGGTCAGCCGTTCTCAGTATGAACAGATTTTTGCTAATGCTGAGGCGCTTAAAGCCACTGTGGAGGCGGATAAAGCGGCTGTAGAAAATGCGCGCTTGCAGGTTGAATACTGCACAATCTATGCCCCTATCGCAGGCAGAACAGGCAGTCTCTTAGTGAATCAAGGGAATCTGGTTAAGGCAAATGACGATAAGCCGATGGTAATCATAAACCAGTTGCAGCCTGTATATGTTAATTTTTCATTGCCTGAGCAATATCTGCCTGAGATTAAAAAATACATGTCAGCAGGCAGGCTCCGTGTGCAGGCATACATAGGCAATGAAGGTGAAAAATCTGAAGATGGCGTCCTTACATTTGTGGATAACACCGTGGATATCTCAACAGGAACGATTAAACTTAAAGCCACATTTACAAATAAAGAAAAACGTCTCTGGCCGGGACAGTTCGCAAATAGTGTTATAACTCTTACAACAAAACCTGATTCTATAGTAATCCCTTCACAGGCAGTTCAGACAGGTCAGAAGGGCCAGTATGTTTTCGTTGTTAAGGATGATATGACAGTTGAATCCCGTCCTGTAAATGTAGTCATGACACTTAACGATGAGTCTGTTATTGAGAGAGGGCTTAAGCCCGGAGAAAAGGTTGTGACAGACGGCCAGCTTAGGCTTATTCCCGGTGTTAAGGTCGAGATTAAGAACCCATCCGAAGGCAGTAAATAATGAACATTGCAGAAATTTTTATACGAAGGCCTGTCATGACGACCCTTGTCATGATGGCTATAATGCTTTTTGGAATAATCGGATATCAACTGCTTCCGGTCAGCGACCTTCCTAATGTTGATTTCCCTACTATTTTGGTAACTGTTAACCTTCCGGGAGCAAGCCCTGAAACTATGGCCTCTGCTGTTGCTACACCGCTTGAACGGCAGTTCTCTACAATTGCAGGCCTTGACTCAATGAGTTCTACAAACGCTCTCGGCATTACGCGGATTACGCTCCAGTTTAACCTGAGCCGCAATATTGATGCAGCGGCACAGGATGTTCAGGCTATGATTTCCAAGGCTGCAAGGCAGCTTCCGCAGGATATGCCGAGTCCGCCTTCCTACCAGAAAGTCAATCCTGCCGACCAGCCGGTTCTTTATCTTGCGCTCAGTTCTACTGTTCTTCCGCTGTTTACCGTGAACGAATATGCCGATACATTTATTGCCCAGCGCATATCAATGATTAACGGAGTGGCTCAGGTTCAGGTCTATGGTTCTCAGAAATACGCTGTGCGCGCCCAGCTTGATCCAAAGGCGCTTGCATCAAAAGGCGTAGGGATAGATGAGATTTCGGCAGCGGTTCAGAAGGGAAATGTAAATCTTCCTACCGGAACGATTGATGGAACCGAAAAGGCATATACCATTCAGGCAACGGGCCAGTTGAACGATGCTGCTTCATATCGCCCTCTGATTGTAGCCTATCGCAGTGGTAATCCAATACGGCTTCAGGAAATAGGGAAGGTCATAGACAGTGTTGAGGATGATAAAGTTGCGAGCTGGTATAAGGATACACGTGCCATAGTTCTTGCTATTCAGCGTCAGCCTGGCACAAATACTGTTGAGGTCGTTGACTCAATAAGGAAACTGCTGCCAACTTTCCGTGCCCAGATGCCTGCTTCTATTAATCTTAATATACTTTATGACCGCTCAGTCTCAATCCGCGAATCTGTTTCTGACGTCAAGTTCACCCTTTTGCTTGCAATCTGCCTTGTTGTTATGGTGATATTTCTTTTCCTTAGAAATATTTCAGCCACTATTATCCCGAGCCTTGCGTTGCCGCTCTCGATTGTATTTACCTTTGCTGTCATGTATCTCCTTGGATACAGTGTTAATAACCTTTCTCTGATGGCTCTGATTCTTGCAGTCGGTTTTGTTGTTGATGATGCCATTGTTATGCTCGAAAATATTGTCCGCCACATGGAAAAGGGAGAAGGAGTTCTGGCAGCAGCCCTTAAGGGTTCAAAAGAGATAGGTTTTACAATTTTATCGATGACCCTCTCACTTGTTGCGGTTTTTATCCCTGTGCTTTTTATGGGAGGAATTCTGGGGCGTCTGCTGCATGAGTTTGCTGTAACAATCAGCGTAGCTATTCTTGTTTCAGGTTTTGTTTCGCTTAGCCTCACTCCGATGCTCTGCAGCAGGTTCTTGCGCCCGCATGGAGCAGAAAGGCATGGGCGCTTTTATATGACACTTGAGAGCTTTTTTAACAAGATGCTTGGCGCCTATGAATGGAGTCTGAAGATTGTATTGAGGCACAGACTTGCCACAATGACAGTAACAGGCCTTACCCTGATTGTTACGTTGTATATGTTTGTTGTAATTCCGAAAGGATTTCTTCCGAGCGAGGATACAGGACAGATATTTGCTTTTACTGAGGCACAACAGGGAATTTCTTTTGATTCAATGGTAAAGCATCAGCAGGCTTTGGCTGGTGTGGTAATTCAGGACCCGAACGTAGATGCATTTATGTCAAGCGTTGGGGCAGGGGGAGCGAGCACAGCGATCAATGCAGGCAGGATAATGATCAGGCTGAAGCCCCGCTCCGAGCGCCGTCTTAACGCGGATGAGATTATAGAGGAATTAAAAATAAAAGTTTTTAAGATTACAGGAATTCAGATGTTCATGCAGAACCTTCCTTCAATCCGTATCGGGGGCCAGCTGACAAAGAGCCAGTACCAGTATACTCTTCAGAGCCCTGATATCGGAGAGCTTTATAAATATTCTGCTGTCCTTGAAGCAAAACTTCGGGAGATTCCGCAGCTTCAGGACGTGAACAGCGATCTCCAGATAAAGAATCCTCAGATAACTGTTGAGATAGACCGTGATAAGGCATCAGCCCTCGGCGTTACGGCGCATCAGATAGAGGATGCGCTTAATACAGCATACGGCTCAAGACAAATTTCAACTATATATGCTCCGACTAATCAGTACAAGGTAATAATGGAGGTTGAGCCTCAGTATCAAATGGACCCTGAAGCCCTGTCAATGCTTTATATAAGGTCTTCTTCAGAACGTCTTGTTCCAGTGAAGGCAGTCGCTAATTTAGTGCAAGGGGTAGGGCCTTTGTCTGTAAATCATCTGGGACAGCTTCCGTCTGTCACCATCTCTTTCAATACAAAACCCGGCGTGGCATTGAGTGAGGCGATAACGGTTGTTGACAAGATTTCTCGTGCAACATTACCTCAGACGGTAAGTACCAGTTTCCAGGGCTCTGCACAGGCGTTTCAGTCATCAATGAAGGGCCTCTGGATTCTTCTAATTATGGCTATACTGATAATTTACATAGTCCTTGGAATACTCTATGAGAGTTTCATACATCCTATTACTATTCTTTCAGGGCTTCCGGCTGCAGGGTTTGGCGCGCTTCTGACTCTCACGCTGTTCCGTCTGGACCTGAATATTTACGGTTTTGTCGGTGTGATTATGCTTATTGGTATCGTAAAAAAGAATGCTATCATGATGATAGATTTTGCGCTTGAGGCACAGAGAAAGGAAGGCAAAAAACCACTTGATGCAATATACGAGGGATGTATTATAAGATTCCGCCCGATTATGATGACAACCATGTCAGCGCTTATGGGAACCCTGCCAATAGCCATTGGATTCGGAGCCGGTGCATCGGCACGCCGCCCTTTGGGGCTTGCAGTGGTAGGAGGACTTCTGTTTTCACAGGTTATGACACTTTATATAACGCCGGTTTTTTACGTTTACATGGAGGCATTTCAGAAAAATGTTTCTGGGTGGTTTGGAAGAAAAGGGAATAAAGATAAAGAGATTCTCCATAGTGTGAACTGAATTATTGAGGATGAAAATGGAAGACGACAGGGTATTAACTAACGGTAATCACAGAAGGAAGACCATTGCCGCCTTTGTTTTTGCTGCTGTTTCAATCGCAGGGATTATTGCAGGTTTCTTTTATGTCAGATATAAGAGCACTCATATTTCAACAGATGATGCCTTTATCGACGGCCGTATTCATACCATATCCTCTAAGGTGCCGGGAACAATAAAGAATATATATGTCAATGACAACCAGTTTGTAAGGAAGGGGGATATTCTTCTTGAGATAGATTCGGAAGATTATGGTTTGCGTACAAAAGAGGCATTATCAGGACTTGATGCTGAAAAGGCAAAGATATCTGAAATTAAATATAGGCTTCAAACAGCAAAACAGCAGTTCGAAGAGTTTAAGGCAGCCCTTGGAGCTGCAAAGGCTAATCTTGAGCTTCAGGAAGCAAACATGCGGCAGGCAGATACGGATTTGAAAAGGGCAGAGGAACTCCTTAAGGAAGATATTATTTCGAAAGAAAAATACGAGAAGATAAAAACAGTATACGATGTTACGTTTGCTCAGGTAAAGGCTGCCAAGGAAGAACTCAGCCAGATGCAGGCGCGTCTTGAAACACAGAAGGCAGTTATTAAACAGACAGAGTCTTCGATAGAGCCGCAAAAGGCATTGACAAAGCAGAAAGAGGCATCACTTGGCGCTGCAGAGCTTAACTTGAGTTATACAAAAGTTATTGCACCGGCTGACGGTTATGTTACAAAGAAGTCAGTTGAGTCCGGTAATCATATTCAGACAGGACAGCCTTTGATGGCTGTTGTGCCGCTTGATGATATATGGGTTACAGCAAACTATAAAGAGACGCAGCTTGCAAAGGTGAGGGTTGGTCAGAAGGTTGAGATTAAGGTTGATACATATACAGCCGAAAAATTCAACGGCAGGATTGAAAGCATTATGACCGGCACAGGCGCTGTATTTTCACTGTTCCCGCCAGAGAATGCAACAGGAAATTATGTCAAGGTTGTGCAGAGAATACCTGTAAAGATTATTCTTGATAAGGGGACAGACCCTGAGCGTATTTTAAGAATAGGCATGTCTGTTGAACCGACAATAATTGTGGAGAAATAGACATAAAAGGCGGAGATTAAAAATAAATCTATCATACAGCCTGTATCTTGCATGATGGAGCATAGAATTAAAAAATGAGTAAGTGGATTATTGCATTGACAGTAATGCTTCCCACTCTTATAGAGATTATCGACACCTCGGTTGTTAATGTCGCCCTTGATCATATCCGCGGAAGTCTCTCCGCAGGCATCGGTGAATCAACATGGACAATAACATCTTATCTTGTTTCTAATGCGATAATAATACCGATGACAGGATGGCTCAGCAGGTTTTTTGGAAGAAAGAGGTATCTGATCTTTTCTATATCATTATTCACCCTGAGTTCGCTGCTTTGCGGTTCTGCATGGAGTCTCCAGAGTCTTGTATTTTTCAGAATCCTCCAGGGCATCGGCGGGGGCGCCCTCCAGCCTATTTCCCAGTCTATACTCCTTGAAACATTTCCGCAGAGACAGCACGGCATGGCAATGGCGATATTCGGCGTGGGAATAATGTTCGGCCCTATTATCGGTCCTTTGCTTGGGGGCTGGATTACTGATAACTGGTCATGGAACTGGATATTCTTTATCAACATACCAATAGGCATTGTCTCAATCCTGATGATAATATTTTTTATAGTTGATCCGCCTTATATGAAGGGAATGAAGATGAAGATAGATTACTGGGGGCTTGCATTCCTTGCTATCGGACTTGGATGCCTCCAGATAGTGCTTGATAAAGGCCAGATGGAGGACTGGTTTTCATCCGGGTTTATTACATGGCTTACGATAATGTCTGTGTCGTCGCTCGTTCTTTTTGTGATAATTGAGTTCTTTGCAGAGCATCCTATCGTTAACCTGAGAGCATTCAAGAACATTTCATTCAGCGCCGGGAATGTTGTCATGTTCCTTGCATTTTTTAATCTTTTCGGAAGCATAGTTCTTCTGCCGATATTCCTCCAGACACTGATGGGCTACACTGCTACACTTGCCGGAGTGGTGCTCGGCCCTGGAGGAATCGCAACTCTTATAGCGATGCCCGTGGCGGGAATGCTTGTGACAAAGATGAATCCTAAGATACTGCTCGGTTCCGGCATAATCATAGCCGCTTATTCTACTCATTTAATGTCCTTATTTAATCTTCATGTGGATTTCAATACAATCATATGGCCGAGGGTGGTTCTGGGTGTCGGGATGGGTTTTCTCTTTATTCCGCTTACAACAATGACAATGGCAAATGTGAAAAAGGAAGATATGGCAAATGCATCGGCTATCTATAACCTCCTCAGAAATCTTGGCGGCAGCTTTGGCGTTGCATTTATCACAACCATGATTTCAAGGCGCGCGCAGTTTCATCAGGTGCGCCTTGTGGAACATCTTACTCCCTTTGATGCTGCTTATCAGACGGCATCTTCAAAGGCAGCCCAATTGCTTCAGTATAGAGGGGTTCCGATGTCCGAATCCGCTGATGCGGGACTGAGTGCCATCTATCATCAATTGCTCAGGCAGGCTTCCATGCTTTCATTCAATGATGCTTTTTATCTGTTGGGCGTGCTTCTGGTCTGTACGCTTCCACTGGTGTTATTTATGAAGACTGCAAAGGGAGATTTAGTTCACGGAGACATGCATTAAACATTATTTAAATGCATTTTTGGGTTACAATAAGAAAATGGAAACAGTCATGAAAGGCAGGAGGTAAAATATGAGAAGAGTTGTTTTAGCTGTTGCGCTGTTCCTGTTAGTTCTTCCTTACAGTGCAGGAGCTGAGGATGTCATTAATAAGAGCGAGGTTCTCACTTTGAAAAGATGTGTTGAAATAGCCCTGCAAAAACACCCTGACATCTTTGCCGCTACTGGTGAGGTAGAGGTAAATCAGAGCAGGATCGGTCAGGCAAAGGCGAATTATTATCCGCAGGTAGAAGTATCGTCAGGCTATAAAAAGTATTCATCTGTTTCCAAGACTTCTAATAATTCTCTCAATGAATATTCGACCAGCGCGACGCTGAAGCAGGGCATCTATGATTTTGGAAAGACCTCAACCGAAGTGGACATCCAGACGCTGAACCGCGAGGCGGCAACTTCAGACCTCAGGAACATAAAAGAAAGGGTAGTCTTAAATGTTAAACAGGCCTATTACGGATTTTTACAGGCAAAACAGAACAGGGATGTTGCAGATGAGACTGTTAAACAGTTTGATCAGCACCTTCAGCAGGCAAAAGGATTTTATGAAGCCGGCACAAAACCGAAATTTGATGTGACAAAGGCAGAGGTGGATTTAAGCAATGCAAAGCTTAATCTTATAAAGGCGGCAAACGCCCTCAGGATAGCCAAGGTTGTTCTTGACAATGCGATGGGCATCCCTAATGCTCCTGAATATACGATTGAAGATACTCTTTTATATCAGAAGTACAACATGACTCTTAAGGATGCAATTGATAAGGCATACGAGAACAGGCCGGACCTTAAGTCAGTAATCACAAAGAAGAATGCTGCGGAGTCCTCAATAGAGGTTGCGAAAAAGGGATACTATCCCACGCTGTCAGCCAATGCCGGTTATGACTGGTCAGGGGAAAAGCTTCCGCTTCAGGATGGCTGGAATGTAGGCGTGACCATTACGCTACCTATATTCAGCGGCTATCTGACTGATTATCAGGTGCAGGAGGCAAGAGCCAACTTGAATGTGCTTAAGGCTCAGGAGGAATCATTCAGGCAGGGTGTTCTTCTTGAAGTTCAGCAGGCATACCTTAATCTGCGGGAGGCTGAGGAGAGGATCTCCACTGCACAGCTTACTGTAAAGCAGGCGCAGGAAAACCTTGAGCTTGCAAACGGCAGGTATGCAGCAGGTCTGGGGAATCCTATTGAGGTTACGGATGCTCAGATTTCGTACAGCAATGCGAAGACATCGCATATTCAGGCTCTCTCGGACTACAATGTTGCAATGGCAAGTCTTGAGAAAGCAATGGGGGTTAGATAATGAAGAAGGTTCTTATCGGCAGCACAATTGTTATTGTGCTCGGGATTGTTGTCTTTTTTGCATTCAGGAAGGAAGAGAACAGATTAAACTTCAGAACCGAAAAAATCAGCAGGGGCAATATAGTTGAGATGGTTACTGCTTCAGGGAATGTAAATGCGGTAACCACCGTGCTTGTCGGAACTCAGGTCTCAGGGACAATAAAGACTATTTATGCGGATTTCAATTCGCCTGTTAAGAATGGACAGCTTATAGCGCAGATTGACCCTGCGACATTTGAGGCTCAGGTAGAGGAGGCAAGAGCAAATCTCCTCTCTGCTAAGGCAAATCTGGAGAAGGCTGATGCGTCTTTTATTGATGCAAAGAGGACAATGGAGAGGAATAGAGCGCTTTTCTCAAAGGATCTCATTGCCAGAAGCGAGGTTGACACAGCAGAGACAAATTATGAAACGTCAAAGGCTCAGATAAATGCGTCAAAGGCCCAGATTGCACAGTCAGAGGCATCATTGAAGGTTGCAGAGACCAATCTCCGATATACCAGAATTATTTCGCCTGTTAACGGCATAGTTGTTTCAAGGAATGTGGATGTCGGACAGACTGTTGCCGCAAGTTTTCAGACGCCGACTCTTTTTACCATTGCGCAGGACCTTACAAAAATGCAGATAGATACGAATGTGGCTGAGGCTGACATAGGCAAGGTAAATCAAGGGCAGGACGTTGAGTTCAATGTTGATGCTTATCCCAGTATTATTTTCAAAGGCAAGGTATCGCAGGTCAGGAATGCTCCCATAAATGTCCAGAATGTTGTTACGTATGATGCAGTAATTTTAGTCAGCAATCCGGAACTTAAACTCAAGCCCGGCATGACGGCAAATATTTCTATAATTATATCGGCAAAGAAAGATGTCCTCAGAATACCTAATGCTGTTTTGAGATTCAGCATGCCTGACAGGGATAAAGATAAAAACAAAAAGACACAGCAGAAGGGTGCGGGCGTCTGGATAATTGAAAACGGAAAACCCAAACGCATAGCTGTATCTACCGGCGTTAGTGACGGAAGTTATACTGAACTAATCTCAGGCGAAATAAAGGAAGGACAGGAAGTGATAGTGGAATCACTGGCAAAGACAAAACAAAAGCCTGCCACTACTGCTCCAAGGATGTTCTAAAATGCCGCTTATTGATACAAATGAAATCACCAAAATCTATCAGCTTGGCGATATTTCGGTCAAGGCACTCTGTGCCGTTTCGTTCAGTATAGAAAATGGAGAATTCATAGCGATAATGGGGCCTTCAGGATCAGGTAAATCTACTTTTATGAATATTCTTGGATGCCTTGACAAGCCTACAAGCGGCAGGTACCTTCTTGAAGGCACTGATGTTGGCAGTCTCGGAAGGGATGAACTCGCCGCCATAAGAAACAAAAAAATAGGTTTTGTCTTTCAGGGATTCAATCTTCTTTCAAGGACATCCGCTCTTGAGAATGTTGAGCTTCCCATGCTTTATAACGGAGTCACAGCAAAAGAAAGAAGGCAGATGGCAATGTCTGCGCTTAAAAGCGTTGGCCTGGAGGGAAGGGAGCATCATTATCCCAATCAGCTTTCCGGCGGTCAGCAGCAGAGAGTAGCTGTTGCAAGGGCGCTTGTGAATAATGCGCCGATAATCCTTGCAGACGAGCCGACAGGCAATCTTGACACGAAGACAAGCGCTGAGATAATGGGGCTTTTCACAAAACTGAATGCCGAATCAAATATCACAATAATACTTATAACCCATGAGCCTGATATAGCGGAATACAGCAAGAGGATAATAAAATTTCGCGACGGCTGTATTGTGACTGATGAGGCAAATAAAAAAATAAGAGTTAAAGACAATGATTAATATACCTTCAACTTTAAAAATATCACTCAGGGCGTTAAGGGTGAACAAGATGCGTTCAGCCCTTACAATGCTTGGAATTGTCATCGGAGTTGGCGCTGTGATTGCGATGCTTGCTGTGGGGGAAGGCGCCAGCCAGAAAATAGCAGACCAGATAGCAAGTATAGGAAGCAACCTTCTTATAATATTGCCCGGATCGACTTCGTCAGGAGGAGTCAGGATGGGCTCAGGCACCCAGACTACACTCACAATGGGCGATACAGATGCTATTCTCAGGGAGTGCCCTGCAGTTGCAGATGTTGCGCCTGAGCATGGCGGGGTTGCGCAGATTGTTTACGGTAATCAGAACTGGTCAACAGGCATAAGGGGCACAACACCTAATATGCTGAATGTAAGGGAATGGCAACTATCTTCGGGCAGGCCCTTTACCGGGCAGGAGGTCAAGAGCGGGGCAAAGGTATGCTTATTGGGGCAGATTGTTGTGGACAACCTCTTTGGCGATATAGATCCGACAGGTCAGGTTGTTCGGATAAAAAAGGTTCCGTTTATCGTAATCGGTGTGCTTGCGCCTAAAGGACAGTCTCTTACAGGACAGGATCAGGACGACACCATATTCGTTCCTATTACAGCAGCTCAAAAACAGCTCTTTGGAACCCAGTTTCCGGGTATGGTAAGGCTAATTCATGTTAAGGCAAAGAGCGCGGAAGACCTTGACGCTGCCGAAAAACAGATAACTGAACTGCTCAGGCAGAGACACCGCATAGGGTCGAAACAGGAAAATGATTTTACGGTCAGGAATCTTACCCAGCTAATGCAGACACAGGAAGAGTCTTCAAAGGTAATGGCTCTTTTGCTTGGCGCCATTGCATCGGTTTCTCTCATCGTAGGAGGAATCGGGATTATGAATATTATGCTTGTTTCGGTTACTGAAAGGACAAGGGAGATAGGCATAAGGATGGCTGTAGGCGCAAGGACATGGGACATAAGGCTCCAATTCATTATTGAGGCGCTCACATTGTCATTAATCGGTGGTGTTATAGGTATTATCATAGGCGTAGGAGGCTCAAAAATACTCTCAGCTTTTGCGGAGTGGCCCACGATAATATCTCCGTTTTATGTTGTGCTTGCATTCTGTTTTTCGGGATTGGTCGGAATATTTTTTGGTTTTTACCCTGCATACAAGGCATCACTGCTTGATCCGATAGATGCGCTAAGATTCGAGTAAAAAGTCCCGCAGGAAATTGCTCAATTATGATTTAAGTCCGACTTTGTCAGGCAAATGTGCCTCAAAATCTTTATGAAGAAGCAGTATGCAGAAAGTTATTTATTTTTGCCTGAAACTCCCGTTATAATAAACTGCTTTTTGAATGCCTATGAATTAACGTAACACACAGTAACAGGGAGGAAGAATGATTATCACAAAGAAGCGGGATTTAAAAGATCTGCTGGAAAACGTAAAAAACTACAGGAATTTTTTCCTGATTGGATGCTCTGAGTGCGCAGCACTGTGCGGAACCGGAGGGGAGCCTGAGCTTAAGTCTATGAAGGAGGCGCTTGAGGCAGAAGGCAAGTCTGTTACAGGAACATTTGTTGCCAAGACAGGCTGTCAGGTACTCGGCACAAAAGTTGAATTGAAGCCATTCAAAGAGGCGATGGATAAAACAGACTGCATTATTGTCATGTCATGCGGAGCTGGTACGCAGACTGCGGTAGAGTTATATGAGGACAAAGCTGTTTTCTCTGCGAATGACAGCCTTTTCCTTGGTAATATGACAAGGCTTCAGATATTCGATGAGAGATGTTCATTGTGCGGAAAATGTATTATTGACCAGACAGGAGGGATATGTCCGATTACAGCATGCCCGAAAGGGATCTTAAACGGGCCATGCGGCGGCTGCAAAGACGGCTATTGCGAAATAAGCCCTGATATAAAGTGCGCATGGGTAAGGATATATGAGAGGATGAAGAAGCTTGACAAACTTCAGGAATTCTGTGAGGTCACAATAGAGGCAAAAGACTGGTCAGCATCGCAGAAGCCAAGAGCACTTACAGCCAGGAAGGAGAAAAAAAATGAGTTTTAAAGATATATTGAATTCAGGCAAGTTCGTTGTAACGGCAGAGGTAGGCCCGCCAAAAGGCACGGATATCAAAGAGATGATACACCACATGGAGATTTTGAAGGGGAAGGTGGATGCTGTTAATGTTACGGACAACCAGTCTGCTGTTATGCGTATATGTTCAATGGCTGTAGCCAAGATTGCAATGGAACACGGGCTTGAGCCGATATTCCAGATGACCTGCCGCGACAGGAACAGGATCGGACTTCAGTCAGACCTTCTTGGCGCAAGCATCCTTGGAATAAAGAATGTGCTCTGCATGACAGGAGACCATGTATCAGCGGGAGATCATAAAGGCGCAAAGCCTGTTTATGATGTTGAATCAGTTCAGCTTCTAAAGATTGTTGACGGATTGAATAACGGGAAAGACATGTCAGGCAATGAAATGAAAGGATCTACTGATTTCTTTCAGGGCGCTGTTGTAACGCCTGAGGCAAACCCGATTGAACCGCAATTGATAAAGTTCGAAAAAAAGATACGGGCAGGAGCAAAGTTTTTCCAGACACAGGCGATATATGATATTGAGAAGTTCAAAGATTTTATGAAACATGCAAGAAAATTTCCCGTGAAGATACTCGCAGGGTTTGTTGTCCTGAAATCTGCTGGCATGGCTAATTTCCTTAATAACAATGTCCCCGGAATCAGAGTTCCGCAGTCATTGATTGACGAGCTTAAGGCTGCAGGTAAAGAAAAGGCGCTTGATACCGGCATGAACATCACGGCAAGGCATATAAAACAGCTGAAGGAAGAGAAAATATGCGATGGTGTTCATATCATGGCAATCGGCATGGAAGACAAAGTGCCTGTGATAATGGAGATGGCAGGACTGCTTTAGTTTTTATTAAGAAAAACTAAAGTTTCTAATGCCTGGCAAGTCCGGTTTTCCTGGCCGTCTCAGCAACTGCATGCGCTACTGATGAGACAACCTTTCTGTCAAATCCGCTGGGGATGATGTAGTCTTCATGCAGTTCATCGTCCTTTATTATGTGGGCAATCGCTTCAGCAGCGGCAAACTTAATCTCTTCATTTACGCCTTTTGCCCGCACATCCAGTAATCCGCGGAATATTCCCGGGAAGCTCAGCATGTTGTTTATCTGATTTGGATAATCAGACCTCCCTGTTGCAAGAACACGCGCTATTGGGAATACATCCTCCGGTGCTATCTCGGGTTCGGGATTTGCCAGAGCAAATACAATAGGATTCTTTGACATCTTCTTGATGTCGTCAGTGGTTATGATGTTTGGCGCTGAAAGACCTATGAAAACATCAGCTTCTCGCATTGCATCTGATATGCTCCCTTTTATTTTTCTTGGATTAGTTATCTTTGCGAGGGCCTTCTTAAAGGTGTCTATGTCATGCTTTCTTCCTGTATAGACTGTGCCGTGCTTGTCGCAGACTGTTATATCCTTTATACCGTAAGCTGAAAGTATTTTCGCGGTGGCAGAACCTGCTGCGCCAGCGCCGACAACTACTATCCTGAACTTTCTTATATTTCTTTTCAGCAGTCTTGATACATTTATAAGCGCTGCAAGCACAACAACAGCAGTCCCGTGCTGGTCATCATGGATTACAGGGATATCAAGTTCTCTCCTCAGCCTGTCCTCAACCTCAAAGCATCTTGGCGCTGATATGTCCTCAAGATTTATTCCGCCAAACGGAATGGAAATATTTTTTACTGTATTTACAATCTCATCGGGGTCTTTGGTCTTTAACGCTATCGGGAATGCATCAATGCCTGCAAATTCCTTGAATATCATTGCCTTGCCTTCCATGACAGGCATCGCGGCCTCGGGTCCTATGTTGCCGAGGCCAAGCACTGCAGTGCCGTCAGTCACCACTGCGATAGAATTGCCCTTTAACGTATAGCGGAATAAATGTTCTTTGTTTTCGTGAATGTCCATGCATACCCTTGCAACTCCCGGAGTGTATACTTGTGAAAGGTCATTACTGTCTCTTACAGGAACCTTGTTATGTATCTCAATCTTGCCGCCTTCGTGCGCAGAAAATGTCCTGTCCATGACACTCAGAACCCTTACACCCTCAATGCTTTTTATAGAGTTTACAATAGTCTTTTCGTGTTTCTCGTCACGGGCATTGACAGTGATGTCCCTGATAATCTTCCCCTTTTCAACGCGTACGATATCAATTGAGCCGAGGTCGCCTCCTGCATAACTTAATGCTGTTGCAAGCCTTGCGAACATTCCGACTTTGTTGTATATTTCCACACGGATGGTTATGCTGTAACTCGGGCTTGGGACGTGCGCCATGATCGTTCTCCTTTGAATACAGGTTTATAATCTAAATTATCTCATAAGACGATAGGATTTTTGAATGTCAAAATTCAAGACAGGAAGCAAAGAACTAAATTATTACGGGGACTGCTACAAATTTGCTACATTCGTCAGAAAAAGAAAAAGGAGTTATAGGCTAACTCCTTGATTTCTTTGGCGGTCCCAACGGGATTCGAACCCGTGTTTTAGCCTTGAGAGGGCCACGTCCTAGACCGGGCTAGACGATGGGACCATCTGGCTGGGGAGAGAGGATTCGAACCCCTATAAACAGCTCCAGAGGCTGCCGTCCTGCCGTTGGACGACTCCCCAAAAAATGCCTTAAATATCAATGTTTTCTGGTGGTTATGGCGATATTTACTACAGGCTCAAATATACCACAAACACTCAAATTCCGTCAAATTTAACCAATTTTGTGACCAAAATGTGACCAATCCTGTGGAGGCCTATGCCGACTAAAATCGAGTGGTGTGATGAAACTCTGAATCCGTTTTGGGGATGTACTCACGGATGCAGTTACTGTCAGGCTCGCAGGATTGCTCATATGCGGGCAGAGCGCATTGGCAAGCCGCGGGGATATTCTCCTGAGGTCATTGAGAAGATGAAACGGTTTGAGCCTGTCTGGCTGCCTGATGCGTACAGGATTCTCGGCCAGATCCTCAAGTGGACAAAATCGAAGACAATATTTATAGGTTTCATGGGAGATGTCGCCTGTCAACCTAAGGATAAAATTAAATATATATTTAAAATTGCAAAGATACATGACCAGCATCGGTTTTTGATTCTTACAAAAAATTTATCTGCATTGTGTCCCTTCTCTAAATATAAAAATAAAAATGTCTGGATTGGATATTCTGATGATGGGGTGAGAGATGCCTTTCTTTTATCTCTCAACCTCTCGAAATTTAAAAACACTTTTGTCAGCTATGAGCCATTAATCGGCCCAGATATATATATAAACAGACTTCATACTCGCTGGATCATCATCGGCGCACTCACAGACCGCAGGGGGCAGCCTGTGCCGGCAGAAAAGGGAGGCACGAGGCTTGAATGGGTTATGCCGATTATCGAGATTGCTGATAAGAATGACATCCCTGTATTTCTGAAAAATAATCTTTTGAAGCTGTATCCGCAGTTGCCGAAGAGACAGGAGTTCCCATGGAGATAACTAAATCCTGTGGTCTTGAGGTTGAAGATACGCCCGGCAAGTCAATTACAGGGTTATCTTCTGCCCAGTGCAGATGCGGAGACAGGCCATATAAGAGTTGGCAATATCCTGATGGCACGTGGGGACTTATTTGTCTGAAGTGTTTGAGAAAGACAATGTTTCATACGCTCAAGAGGATTAAACCGAAGATAGGGCGCAATGAACCCTGCCCCTGCGGCAGCGGTAAGAAATATAAAAAATGTTGTTTGAAGTAACGGAGGCAGGGGAATGTGGTGGTTAATATCATCAGAAACAGTAGAAAAGGTTAAGCTGGCGTTGGCAGCTCCTGTCCACGATGCAAATGAGCTTAATGGTCGCGGCAAGGGGGAATGCGAAGCATGTATTGGGGATATAAAAAGAGCCGAGGCATCTATGTTAATGGATACTGGACTACACATAACAGATGCCGTTCCATCTGACTATGAGACAGATGAACAGTAGGAGGATTAAATGACCTCTGATTTTGACCGCATAAAAGAACGGCTGGATTTAAGGACCATAATCCTTCAGGAGACAGGGCTCCAGATGAAAGGTCCTCACCTTGACTCATGCCCTTTCTGTAATGGGCATGAATGTTTTTCTATTAAAGATACTCAGTATAAATGCTTCCAATGCCCGGATGATTCATCATCCGGAGATATATTTACCTTCATCCAAAAATTTAAAAGCCTCGATGCGCATGAATCTCTGAAGTATGCAGCCAGTCTTGCCGGCATCACTCTCAAAGAAAAGAAAAAGGCAGAGGTAAAGCTTTCGTCAAAAGAGCGCATCTTTATGGAGGCTGCGATTTATTATCATCTGCATATGCTTGACAATGGCGGAAAGCAATATCTGATGGAACAGAGAGGCCATAAAGAAGACGTGCTCAGGAAGATGCAGGTCGGCTGGACAGACGGCGGCCTTGTGGAGCATCTGAGAAAGAAAGGGTTCGATGAGATTGAGATTAAAGCGTCAGGGCTTGCAAAGATACGCGAGCAGGACGGCGTTGAGCATTTGGTTGATTATTTTTTAAAAAATGTTGCCATATTTCCTCATTTTGAAGACAGCAGGGTTTTGCACTTCACAATTAAGGACCCTCACAAAAAACTCAAATACCAACTTCTTGAAAAAGACCGCATCAAAGACTGGAGATTTTATAATCAACTCGCGATAGAGAAGTTTAAAGAGGTTATTGTTGTAGAAGGCGAGAACGACCTTCTGAGCGTTCTGGACAGTGGCACAGAGAATGTTATTGGCCTTATCGGCCAGCCGGCAGAATATCAGCTTAAGGCACTGCAGGCTGCCTGCAGGCATAAACACCTTTATCTCTGGCTCGACAATGATGAGGGCG
>JAPLLK010000028.1 GCA_026387575.1 Nitrospirota bacterium
GACATTGACGGTAGCGATGGCAGACCCTTCAAATGTGTTTGCGGTGGATGACATAAAGTTTATGACTGGGTATAACGTTGAGGTTGTTATAGCAACAGAATCTGCGCTGATAAATACCATAACCGCATATTACGGAGGCAAAGTTACCGGACTTGCGGCTGGCCAGCCTCAGGCACAGTCAGCGCAAAAGGCGATGAAGCTTGAGGCAAAGGACTATACTCTGTCAGATACTGACGTTACAGGCGAAGAAGAGGTCGGATCTCTTGGTGAAGGGCCTACGGTTGATGTTGATGAATTTGACAGGATTGTCGGTGATGCGCTTGATGACGTTGAGCATGTCTCTGAAGAGGAGATGCTGGGTGCAAGAGGGGAGATTGAAGAGCCGATTGTAAAACTTGTAAGCGGTATTCTTATAAACGCAATAAAAATAGGCGCAAGTGATATTCATATTGAGCCTTACGAGAACTCTGTGAGAGTCAGATACAGGGTTGACGGTGTTCTTGCCATGGCAATGAATCTGCCGCTGAGGATTAAAAACTCCGTAGTCTCAAGGCTAAAGATAATGGCCAAGCTTGATATCTCGGAAAGGCGGCTTCCTCAAGACGGCAGGATTAAGCTCAGGTTGGGCAAGAAAAAAGAAGTGGATTTCCGTGTTTCTATCCTCCCCTGTCTTTTCGGAGAGAAGACAGTTATGAGAATTCTTGATAAAGCATCATTGCAGGTAGACCTTACAAAGCTTGGCTTTGAAGAAGGGGCGTTGCAGAAATTCCTGGAATGTCTTAACAGGCCTTACGGTATGATACTTGTTACGGGACCCACAGGAAGCGGAAAGACAACGACGCTCTATTCAGCATTAAATTATCTGAATAAACCCAATATAAACATAATGACTGCCGAAGACCCTATAGAATATAATTTCCTTGGGATAAATCAGGTGCAGATGAAAGATGAGATAGGTCTCACATTTGCCTCTGCCTTGCGGTCTTTTTTGAGACAGAGCCCTGATATAATACTTGTCGGTGAGATACGTGATTTTGAGACCGCTGAGATAGCAGTTAAGGCAGCGCTGACAGGACATCTCGTCCTGAGCACGCTGCATACAAATGATGCTCCAAGTAGCGTAAGCAGATTGTTGAATATGGGAATTGAGCCATTTTTAGTGGCATCATCTGTTATACTTATAATGGCTCAAAGATTGGCAAGAAAGATATGTAAGGAATGCGAGAAGGAGGAAGAGAAGTTCCCTTTGCCGACTCTTATAAGCCTGGGGTTTTCGGAAGAAAATGCAAGGACTGTTAAGTGTTATAGGGGCAAGGGGTGCTCAGTATGCAACAACTCAGGTTACAAGGGAAGGATAGCGCTTTATGAAATAATGATTGTCAATGAGGAGATAAGAAAACTTATACTTGAAGGGGCGTCGGCGATTGAACTTAAAAAGGCGGCTATAAGAGGCGGCATGAAGACATTGAGGATGAGCGGGCTGACAAAAGTAAAGGAAGGCGTCACTACAATTGAAGAAGTGTTGAGAGTTACTTTCGGAGATTGAAGAAAATTTAAAATTCAAGATAAATCTCACAATTTTAAATTTTGAATTCTCACAGAGTGAGCGGAGGGAATATAAATGGCAACACTGTATGACTTGCTTAAGATAATGATAGAAAAAGGGGCATCTGATCTTCACATAACAACTGGAAGCCCTCCTCGTGCAAGAATTGACGGGAAACTCATCCCGCTTGACTATCCGCAATTAGCTCCTGCCGAGACAAAAGCGCTCTGCTACAGTGTTCTCACAGACGCACAGAAACATAAATTTGAAGAAAGCAATGAACTTGACCTGTCATTCGGGGTGAAGGGGCTGAGCAGATTCAGGGGGAATATCTTTATGCAAAGGGGCGCGGTTGCCGGGGCATTCAGGACTATTCCGTTTCAGATAAAGACATTCCAGGACTTAGGACTGCCTGAAATTGTTAACGATCTTGTCAAGAAGCCGCGCGGTCTGATTCTTGTTACAGGACCGACGGGAAGCGGTAAGTCTACAACGCTTGCCACTATGGTTGACAGAATAAATTCCGAGAGGCAGGACCATATAATAACAGTAGAGGATCCTATAGAATATATACATAACCACAAGAAATCCCTGATTAACCAGAGAGAGGTAAATTCTGATACAGTATCTTTTAAAACTGCCTTGAAGTATGTCCTCAGACAGGACCCTGATGTCGTGCTTATAGGCGAGATGCGCGACCTTGAGACTATAGAGGCAGCGCTTACCGTGTCGGAGACCGGGCACTTAACGCTTGCAACACTACATACTAATTCTGCCGTCCAGACGATAAACCGTGTAATAGATGTATTCCCGCCGCATCAGCAGGAACAGATAAGAACTCAGTTGTCATTTGTCCTTGAAGGCATACTTGCGCAGCAGCTTATAGCCAGGAAATCTGGGCAGGGCAGGGTTCTTGCAGTTGAGTTGCTTGTGCCAAACCCTGCTATAAGAAACCTGATAAGAGAAGACAAGGTGCATCAGATATATTCCATGATGCAGACCGGACAGGCGAGGTTCGGAATGCAGACAATGAATCAGTCTTTATTTGATCTATACACAAGAGGATTTTTGTCTTATGAGGATGCGATAGGGCGTTCGTCTGTTCCTGATGAGTTGATCACAATGCTCCAACGGGTGTCGGGAACTGGTGTAAAAGGAAGGGGGTAACAAATGGCAACAGTATTTCAGTGGTCAGGCAAGACTACAAGAGGCGTTATAGAATCAGGCGAGATTGTTGCGACTACAAAAGAAGAGGTTGTAGCGCAGCTCAGAAGAAAAAATATAACACTCACTTTGATTACTGAAAAGAAGACTGAAAGGAAGGTATTCGGAGGCTTTGGCGGCGGAAAGGTAGGCGACAAGGACATAGTTGTATTTACAAGGCAGTTCTCTACGATGATAGATGCAGGGCTTCCGCTTGTGCAGGCGCTTGATATTCTATCAACTCAGGTTGAAAATAAGACACTCTCCAGAGTGCTGGGAGAGATTAAGGAGAATGTTGAGGCCGGTTCTACTTATGCTGATGCGTTGAAAAAACACCCAAGGGTCTTTTCAGAACTTTATGCAAATATGGTGGCGGCAGGCGAGGCGGGCGGTATCCTTGATACAATCCTTAACAGGCTTGCAGCATACATAGAAAAGGCAATGAAATTAAAGAAGAAGGTTAAAGGCGCGATGGTATATCCGATAGTTGTTTCTACTGTTGCTATTTTGGCAATTGCAATCATAATGATATTTGTTGTCCCGACATTTTCTAAGATGTTTGCACAGCTTGGCGGGACACTTCCGCTACCCACGTTGATGATTATCAGCCTGAGTAAGTTTCTCGCAGGAATGGGCGGTCTTCTGACAGGAGGCGCAATAGTTGGTATTGTTGTTGCGTTAAAGCAGTTCAGGCGCACAGAAAATGGTACGCATATAACAGACAAGATACTATTGAAACTGCCTATATTCGGGGTTCTTTTAAATAAAGTTGCCGTGGCAAAGTTTACGCGGACACTTGGGACGCTTGTCAGCAGTGGCGTGCCGATACTGGACGGACTTGAGATAACAGCGAAGACTTCAGGAAATAAGGTAATCGAATATGCAATCATGGATGTGAGAAAGCAGGTTACCGGCGGAAAGACCCTTGCTGATCCATTAACTAAAGTTAAAGTATTCCCTCCAATGGTTACCCACATGATTTCTGTAGGTGAATCAACAGGCGCGCTTGATACAATGCTCAATAAGATTGCTGATTTTTATGATGATGAGGTTGATGCGGCAGTCTCTGCGCTGACATCCATGATGGAGCCTCTATTGATGGTATTCCTCGGCGGGTCGGTCGGTTTTATAGTAGTTGCAATGTATCTGCCGATATTTAAACTCATTACGCTCATTAAATAGTGCGTAAGGACGGAAGAACAGAAGTGCAAAAGAACTTCAGCGCTTCCGAACTGTGGTCAATGACAGAAATTGCAATAGGTTTGTCATTCTCCTGATGCTTCGGGATTCGGAATCCTTCTTAAGAAAGATATTGGACAAGCCAGTATGACAAAAAAAGGTGAGGGGTGTTTTCGGGTCAATGGCTGATCAATCACTCGTAAAAAAGGTAAAAGCCCTTATTTCCATAAGGGTTGTTTTTATCACACTCCTTCTGGGTTCGTTTTTCTTGCTTCAGGTCGGATACAGAAGTTTCCCTTATCCACGCGCCACTTCAAATCTTATAGTAGCGCTCTATTCCCTGACAATAATTTATTCTTTTCTCATTGACAGGATAAAAACATATTTTAACTTTGCATACTTCCAGATTTTTATGGATGTTGCAGCCGTAAATATCCTTATATATCTTACGGGAGGTATTGAAAGCTGGTTTTCGTTCATTATGCTTCTCGCAGTAATGTCAGCAAGCGCAGTCCTTAACAGGAAAGCAGGTTATGTTATTGCAACATTCAGCAGTATTCTCTATGGAGTCATGATAGATCTTCAGTATTATAAACTCCTCCCGATAAAGTATGACCCAGCGCTTAATGAAAAAGATTTTCTTTACAATATTTTTGTGCACATAGCTGCTTTTTATATGATGGCATTCCTGAGCGGTTATCTCTCTTCAAGGCTTGAGAAGACAACGATAGCCCTTGAACAGACGGATTCTGATCTGAAGGAGCTTTCGCTTTTCAACAAAGAGCTTATTGAGAGCATTCCGAGCGGGATATTTACAACGGATGTTGATGGCAGTATTCTGATATTTAATAAAGCGGCTGAGGACATAACCGGAATTACGCGGGAAAATGCATTTAACCTGAAGATAACTGCGATATTTCCTTTTATATCGTTTGATTCAGGTGAGTTGTCCGGCGTAGAACGGACAGAAGGCGTAATAACACATAACAGGGAAGGCAGCAGGATTATTAACCTGACCATCTCGCCGCATATGGATGTTAATGGAAGAAAAACAGGGTTTACCGGTATATTTCATGACATCACCATGCTTAAAAAGATGGAGATGGATATAAAGCATAAGGAAAAATGGGCAGCTATCGGTGAACTATCTGCGAATATAGCACATGAGATAAGGAATCCGTTAGCCTCTCTTAAAGGGGCGATAGAAATGCTGAGAGAGGACAGGGCAGCAAAGGAGCAAAAAAAAAGGCTGACAGAAATAGCATTGAAAGAGATGGAGAGGCTGAATGGGATAATCACAGATTTCCTTATGTACTCAACTCCGAGGGCTGCTGAGCTTAGCGCTTTTGACCTCAATCTTGTGCTTGATGACACGCTTGAATTGCTAAAAAATACAGCATCCGCAAGGAATAATATTTCTATCACAAAGGATTTTGACGGGCCACTTTTTGTTAATGCTGACCGGCAGAAAATGTACCAGGTTTTCTTGAATCTTGGGATGAATGCCTTAGAGGCAATGCCTGACGGAGGAGAACTTTCTGTCAGCGCTATGCGTACAGGCAGTTCTTTTGAGGTTGTTTTTAAAGATACCGGCATTGGTATCCGGCAGAAAAATATTGAAAAAATATTTTACCCTTTTTTTACTACGAAAGATGAGGGCACAGGGCTCGGCCTGGCTATTGCATACAGAATGATTGAAGAGCATAAAGGAAAAATAAATGTTATCAGTAATCCTGGTGAGGGCACGGTCTTTAAAGTTATAATACCTGACGGCAATGGAAAATCTTGATAAAGGTAAAATTCTGATTGTAGAAGATGAAAAAAGCATGCGGGAGGTGCTCGGAATCCTACTTGAAGGGGAGGGGTACGATGTTACTCTTGCTGCAGGCGGCATTGACGGAATAAGTCTTCTCGACAAGGACATATTTGACATGGTAATCACAGACATCAACATGCCTAAGGTTAATGGTTTTGAGATACTCAAAAAAGTGCGTGAGACTTCTCCTGACACCCTTCTAATTATGATAACGGCATTCGGCACAACAGAATCTGCAATAGAGGCAATGCAGCTTGGCGCTTATGATTATATACACAAGCCGTTTAAGATAGATGAAATAAGGCTTGTAGTAAAAAAAGCGCTTGAAAAGCGTAGACTGAGAGAAGAGGTTTCGATACTCCGCGAAAAGATAAAGACGACATACGAATTCGGCAACATTTTCTGGAAGAACCCTAAGATGCAGGAACTGCTTGGCATCATACCGAGGATTGCGCAGAGCAATTCCAATGTCATAATAACAGGTGAAAGTGGCACCGGCAAGGAATTGGTTGCAACAGCTGTTCATAACCTGAGCCCAAGAAAGGGGAAAAAGTTTATTGATATAAACTGCGCTGCATTTCCTGAAGGCCTTTTGGAGAGCGAACTCTTCGGGCATATGAAAGGCGCATTCACCGGCGCGGCATATAATAAATATGGCCTTTTTGAGATAGCTGACGGCGGTAGTGTTTTTCTTGACGAGATATGCGAGATGTCAATCAACCTTCAGGCAAAACTGCTGAGGGTGCTTGAGAACAGTACATTCAGAAGGGTAGGCGGCACTGCTGATATAAAGGTGGACGTGAGAATAATATCCGCTACAAATCAGGACATCAAAGAAGAAATTTCCGCAGGCAGGTTCAGAGAGGATTTATATTACAGGTTAAATGTTGTCCCCCTGCATATTCCTCCTTTGAGAGAGAGAAAGGAAGATATCCCGATGCTTGTAGAGCATTTTCTGAAAAAGTTCTCATTTGCAGAGCAGAAGGTATCTCCCTATGTCATGAGACTTTTCATGGAGTACCCGTGGAAAGGAAACGTAAGAGAGCTTGAAAATGTAATAGAGAGAATAGTGCTTTTAACGGATAAGGATGAGATAACCATCGAGGATGTGCCGCATGAAATTCTGATGTTTTCGGAAGGCGCTGAATATACGTCGGATATCACTAAAGAAGGGGTAGACCTTGACAGCATTATTGAAGGTATTGAAAAAAAATATCTTTTGAATGCGCTGAGGATTTCAGATGGAAATAAAACAGAAGCGGCAAGGCTGCTGAACCTTTCTTTCCGTTCATTCAGGCACAGGCTGTCAAAGTATAGTATAAAATAAGCATATGAAACTTGGCGAAGTATTGGTAAAAGAAGGCCTTATTACAAAGGAGCACCTGAAGCTTGCGCTTGAAAGGCAGGTTATCTTTGGAGGCAGGATAGGGACAAATATTGTTGAGCTTGGCATTCTTACAGAAGACGAATTCACAAAATTCCTGAGCCGCTATCTCAAGATTCCTGTTGTTAAGCCTTCGCAACTGGCGAATATAGACGAAGAGGCAATCTCTGCAATAAGCAAAGAGATGGCGGAGAGATACAAAGCGATTCCGTTTAAAAAAGATAAAAACAGGTTACATATGGCAATGCTTGACCCCAAGTACATGAAGGCGGTGGTTGAGTTCGGGTTTGTCAGCGGCTATGACATAATACCTTATGCCGCATCGGAACTGAGGATTTTCTATGCGCTCGAGAAATACTACGGGATTAAAAGGGATCTCAGATATATAAGTATTTTTGACCGCATTGAGGAAGAAAAACAGGTTGTTGTCCCAGATTCGGAGGAACTCAAGAAAATAAAGCAGGCATTTGCAAATGTGACCGAAAAAGAAGAGATTGCAGGTATCCTCATAAGCGAGGCGCAGAAGGCTGCAAAAAGGGCGGCGCTGTTTATAGTGAAAGGCAATGGTGTTTCAGGGTGGAAGGCTAAAGGGTTAACGGTTGAAGGAGTTGATATCAATGCATCTTCTTCAAAAGGGGCCGCAATATTTAACGATGTTCTTGTGAAAAAGGCTTATTACAGGGGTCCTGTACTCAAGGCGCCGGGCAATGAAGAGCTTATAAAAATACTGTCAGGAACACCGCAGGACAGCCTCACAATTCCGATAAGCATAAGAGACAGGGCAGTGGCTCTGCTTTATGCAGACAACGGGGTAGATTCAGTTCTTGATGCTGATGTGAATTATCTCAACACACTGGTCTCAATGGCTTCCATATCTTTTGAGATATTGATACTGAGAAAGAAGATAATGGATATGTAAGGATTAAAATATTTAGCAGGCATATGTACCTCAAAACCTTTACGACGCAGCGGGATTTTGTTGGTTGTGTTTTCTGAAACGTTTGGGATTCAAACATGAATACTGCTTAATTATCATAAATCTCTCACAAAGGTGTTGCTGTAAAGCTTTTTCAGCTTGACAAAATATATTCTTCTTGATAGTGTTACTGCATTCAGTTATTAATCATCAGATGACCATAGCCAGTTAAGAGAAAGGGGGAAGTTAATGACAAAGGCGGAGCTTATTGACAAGATAGCTTCGGGTGCGGGGCTGAGCAAGGCAGATGCTTCAAAGGCTCTTGATTCAACTTTAAATGCAATAAAGTTATCATTAAAAAAAGGGCAGAAGGTTACACTTGTCGGCTTCGGAGCATTCTCAACCGTGAAGCGTAAAGCCAGAAAAGGACGTAATCCTAAAACAGGGCAGGTTATCAATATTCCGGCTGCAAGAGCGCCGAAATTTATATCAGGCAAAGCGCTTAAAGATGCAGTGAAATAATTTACTATTTACCCCGTTAGAGAAGATGATTTCTAACGGGGTATTACTTTTTAATTTAGATATTTTTCTATGATAAACCTTTCTTCATCTTCTTTGTTTTTCAGTCTGCCGCTTAGTTTTTCGTCAAGCAGCTTTGAAAAAAGTTTAGAGTAAACGGGGCCTGGCTTGATGCCTATCTTTTGCAGGTCTTTACCTTTCAAAAGCGGCTTTATTTTTCTTAACTCAATCAGATATTGAGATATAGCTTTCTGTTTCTGTTTGCTTTTGCTCTGAGCCATTGAGAACAGAAGGATTTCAAGGTTAACGCCATTCAGAAGATGATACAGGCTGGCGGGATTGTTTGAGGGAAGTTTATTCAGTATATCCTTTGACTGTGTTATGCCTTTTGTTATCATCTCTCTTACCCTGGGCGGTGGTGACAGCCTTTCAATTGCAGTGTTCCTTTCTTCCTCTTTGAGAGTGGACAGCAGAGCCATAAGGTACAGCGATCCTCTGTCAGGACTTTCCTCAAGGAAAAGCAGATTGAACCATGCGAGGGTCTCAAGCATAGACTGCAATGCTGACTCGAGATCATTATCGAATAAGAGGCCCGGATGTATTACTTTTAACAGCCCGAATTCAGAAAGTGTTTTAAGAGTCTTTACAGGTTCTGTTTCGTTGAATGCAAGCAGAAGTTCCTCATAGAGCCTTGCTCCGGAAAGCCTGCTGAAGAGATCCAATTTGAGAGTTGACTTTATAAGAGCTTCCGTATGTTTGCTGAGCTTAAAGCCGAATCTTTCTGAAAATCTTATTGCTCTGAATGCCCTTGTGGGATCCTCGATGAAACTCAGATTGTGTATAATCCTTATAATTTTCTCTCTCAGGTCACGCTGTCCGCCAAAAAAGTCTATCAGCAGTCCAAAATCCTTGAGGTTAAGTTTCACGGCAAGTGTATTGATTGTGAAATCCCTCCTGTAAAGGTCTTTTTTTATTGAGGAAGTTTCCACCTTAGGAAGGGATGCAGGGGATTCATAATACTCTGTCCTTGCAGTTGCCACATCAAGTTTTAGGTTATCTGTAATTATTTTTGCTGTGCCAAATCTCTCGTGTGTCCTTACTTTTGCATTCAGTTTCCTGCCAAATGATTTTGCAAAGGAAATTCCGTCTCCCTCAACAACAATGTCAATGTCAAGATTTTCCTCGCTCCTGAGCAGATCCCTTACTGAACCGCCGACAAGGTATGCGTTAATCCCGAGCTGATCCGCAATCTCTCCTGCAAGTTTGAGGATGGCGTATATTTCAGCCGGAAATTTTTCTTTGAGAAGTACGGCTATGTTTCTCCCTATGGATGGTGTTTCTCTTGCATCTGATTTATCAAGTCTGCGCCGTCTTAAAAATTCCTCATAGATAGTTCTTAAAAGGTCTGTTCTTGTTATTGCGCCAACGATATTGCCTTTCTCTATTACCGGCATAAATCTCTGATTATGTTCTATCATCATCTGTTCTATTTGCCTGATAGATGTGTCAGGGCTGACAGTTGCCGCATCAGTTGTGCAGAAATCTATGGCTTTGCTTTTGCCAAATCCATGGAAAAGCGCTTTCTCGACAATTTCCCTTGATATCAATCCGGTATACCTTGCGTTTTTTATAACAGGGAGAACGTTCACGCCGTATTTGGTCATTATTGTTTCTATTTCCTTTATAGCGCTGTCCCAGTTTATGCTTACCACAGGGCTTGTCATAATATCCGATGCAATCTTAACCGGCTTTACATTGTCAAGTATAACTCTCGTTAGCCTTTCTTCAACTATCTCAAGAGATTCCTCTTTTACAGTAGCCGCGGCTGCTGTAGAATGGCCTCCCCCATTGAATTCTCTCATTACGTCTGCGACATTAAGTTCAGGCGCACGGCTTCTTGCCACCATAAGTATTTTCCCTTCCATCCTGAGCAGTACGAACAATGCATCAATGTCTTCCATATCCATTATCCTGTGTGCGAGATGTGCGGCGTCACCAAGATAACTCTCGTTGGAGGCCTTTGCTATCTTTATCCTTATTCCACTGCTGACTATTTCTTTTGCTGACTGGATAAGTTCATTAAGGATGTTAAGTTCTTCGCGGCTCATTTCTAATCTGAGAAAACTTGAGACTATATTCAAATTCGCACCGCGTTTGATAAGATATGCGGCGGCAAGGAGGTCCCGCTCTGTCGTGGATGGAAAGAGCAGAGAGCCTGTCTCTTCATATATGCCGAGACACAGAATGGTTGCCTCCATTGGTAATGGGTGGAGGTTCCTTGCTTTCAATAGCTCTGAAAATATAGTCGCTGTAGCGCCGACTTCCTCAATAATCTCAAGACTGCCGCGTATATCTCCTTTTGCAAATGGATGATGGTCATATATGTGTATGCTTACCCCGTGTTTGGAAATCAGTTCTGCAAACTGCCCTATCCTCGGAGGATTCTTAGTGTCAACAATAATCAGCCGGGTAACCTTTGACAGGTCAATGTCTTTAATCCGCTTGATCTCAATAGGCTCAAAGGCCTCTATGAAATCCCTGAGTTTTTTTTCCTGAGAGCCTGCAAAGACTATTTCTGCCTCAGGGTAGAGTTTCTTTGCAGCGACCATTGAAGCGAGGGAATCAAAATCAGCGTTTATATGGGAAGTTATTATGTCCATTTTGTTTATGCTCCACAGTTAGCGCTTTGCTAATTATTGCAAACTGGCAAAGGCGAGTCAGTTTTGTATTTTACTGTTGTGGAAAACTACCTGATCTCTCCCATTGGACTTTGCCTTATAAAGAGTGTTGTCTGCTACTGTGATAATATCTTCTTTATTTTTTATGGTGCGGGCAGGATATGATGATACGCCAATACTTACTGTAAGCCTCCTTTTTCTCTCAATTTCGCTGAACCTGTGCTTCCCTATAAGAACCCTCAGTGCTTCAGCCTTTGCTACCGCTGCCTTTGCAGGTGTCTGTGGGAGCAGCATAATAAACTCTTCGCCTCCGTATCTTGCAAGCACATCGCTTTTTCTCGTGTGTTTTTTCAACAGGTCTGAGAATTTGCGGAGGACGATATCGCCGATTCTGTGTCCGTATTTATCATTAACATCTTTGAAGTGGTCAATGTCAATCATAAGACAGCTTAGATGGAATTTGTACCTCCGGGTTCTGCTGAACTCTTCGGCAAAACGGTGATAAAAATACCTGATATTATAAAGCCCTGTCAGATAATCGGTTATGGCGAGCTTTTGAAGCTGTAATTTTTCGTTCTCCATTTTCTCGTAGAGGAATGCATTATAGAGAGAATTTGCGGATGAGCTTGCAATTGCTGTGCAGAGTCTTATTTCCCTATCCGTAAAAGCGTGACATGCCCTTGAAGTCCTCAAAAACAATGTGCCGATGATTTCGCTTCTAAAGGTAATAGGGATGACAACAATAGATCGGATATTGAGAGGCGCAATAATATGCCTGACTTCTTTCAGCAATGGGTCTTTTGATGCGTCTCTTATAACCACAGTCTTTCTTGTGCTGAGTGATTTTCTTATCTCAGGATAGTTCTTTAGGTCTAACTTTATGTTTGCTATCTTCGGGTTTTCAAATGTAGCGATAACATAAGCATGTCTTTTCTCTTCAAAAGGGATGCTCACTATGGAGCATCTTGTAACATCTATGATTTCCGCTATCTTGCTTACGACGAAATTCAGCACTTCTTTAGGATCAAGAGTTGAAGATATGATGTGTATCAGTTCAAGTACTGTTTCAAGATCTTTTTTTTCGTAGTGGATGCTTTTAGCCAGTTCAGTCTTATTGACAGCGGCATTAAGTTTATACTCAAAATCTTCTTTGTGGAAAGGGCTGATTAGATAGCTCTCAACAGAGTTCTTTATGACAGAACGAATGCCATTAGTTATATCGCCGGATAACATTGCTATCACAGTGCACCCTATTTTTGAATAGCTGATTCCTTTCAATTCATCAGGGCTTCCGGTGATAAGGACGTCAGGCTTCTTTTTATTTAGTCTATTCAGGAGAGATTTGTTATCTTTTATGAATATTGTAGGGTACTCATTATTCTCTTTAAAAAACTCTCTCAGGAACTCAAGAGTTTCCTTGTTCTTGGTATATATGAGCACCTCATTTTTCATAATACTCATCCCCCTTAACACGCTGTTACTTAAATTGTAACTTTAGGTTAAATAAAGTTCAAGATTTAGATTGTGCACCATCCGGGCGTTCTGATTATGGTGCCAGCAGATATTTTATTTTTACTGTCGGGAATATGTCAGAGAGTTCTTTGGGAAATTTGCCTCTGAGAATGTCAACTATGGAAAATCTCTCTTTTTTGGTTACTACCTCAGGTTCACCTTTTATGCCGGCAAGTCTGCCCGCAGCGGCGATAGCATCTTCAAAGGTGCCGAGTTCATCAACGAGCCGCGCTTCCATTGCCTGTTTGCCGGTGAATATCCTGCCGTCAGCAAGTTTTTTAGCTTTCTCAAATGGAATTTTTCTGCCGTCAGAGACAGCCTTTATAAATTGTTCGTGCACATCATTAAGCACATTCTGCAGTATCAGCCTTTCCTCTTTTCCCATTTTTCTGAACGCAGATGCAATATCCTTGTGCCTGCCGCTCTTGATTACCTCTGTTTTTACCCCGATTTTATTCATAAGCCCCTCTATATTGGGAATCTCCATTATTACACCGATAGAACCCGTTAATGTTCCGGGATTTGCAATGATCCTGTCAGCAGGCGCTGAGATGTAATAGCCGCCTGATGCTGCAACAGAGCCCATTGATACAATAACCTTCTTTTTTAGCGTTGCTTTTTTAACCTCTTCGTATATTTCCTGTGATGGCGCAACAGCCCCGCCTGGACTGTCCACACGCAAGACAAGAGCTTTTATTGAGGGGTCTTTAAGGTAGCCCTTTATTTCATCGGTAGTGTTTTTTGAATCCATTATCGGGCCCTCAATGCGCACAACAGCGACTTTTTCTCCAATGGAGATATTTTTCTGGAATATGGCAAATATCACACTTATTACTATCAGGAGTATCAGAAACCCCGTTATAAAGAGACAGGCTTTTTTCATTCCTCACCCCTTTTAACATTTTTCATGCTAAGCCCTATCTTTCTCTCTTCAAGGTCCATTTTTATTATCCTTGTCCACACAATATCACCCTCCTTTAGAGGTTCTTCTGCTTTTACTATCTCGGATGTGTAAATCAGCCCCTCAACTTCATCTTCTATTTCCACAAATACCCCAAAGTCGGTCAGTCTCAGCACCTTGCTTTTCACTTCATCTCCGAGCCTGAATCTCGCCGGTATATCGGTTAACCAAGGGTCAGATGTGAGTTGTTTTATGCCTAATGCTATTCTCTCCTTCTCAGGCTCTATACTCAGGACAACAGCATCTATCTTCTGTCCTTTTCTGATGACTTCTGACGGATGTTTGATATGTTTTGTCCATGAGATATCAGATATGTGTATAAGCCCGTCTACGCCTTCCGGAAGACCGACAAACACCCCGAAGTCAGTAATGCTTTTTACCTTGCCTGTTATCTGCTGGCCTGCACTGTACCGCTGTGAAATAAGCTCCCACGGGCTTGGTTTAAGTTGCTTTATGCTCAATGATAGGCGGCGCTCATTTTTATCAGCCTTTAGGATAACTGCCTCTACTGTTTCTCCTATGGAAAGGTATTTTGACGGATGTTTGGGTTTCGGAAGCCAGTCAATCTCTGATATGTGGACAAGCCCTTCAAGCCCCTTTTCAAGCTCGATAAATACACCATATTCCGTTATGTTCACAACATTCCCCTTTATTTTTTTGCCTGCAGGGTATTCTTCGTCTATGGTGCTCCATGGGTCAGGTTTTTTCTGCTTGTAACCGAGGGTAACTCTTTTTTGTTCTTCGTCGAACTTGAGCACAATGACTTCAATCTCGTCGCCTACTGCAAAGAATTCCGAAGGATGAGTTATCCGTCCCCATGATATGTCTGATATGTGAAGGAGGCCATCAAGCCCGCCGAGATCAATGAAAACTCCGTAGTCTGTGATATTTTTTACAGTGCCTGTAAGGAGAACCCCCTCCTTTAACTTTTCAAGCGTCTCTGCCTTTTTCTTCTCTCTTTCTTCTTCCATGACAGCCCTGTGTGAGACTATGACGTTTGACCGTTTGTTATTCAGTTTCAGTACCTTAAAAAGCATTCTCTTGCTGATAAGGCTGTCCATGTCCTTGACTACCCTTACATCTATTTGAGATCCCGGCAGGAAAGCAGTGACCCCAAGTATATCTACAGAAAGTCCGCCTTTTGTTTTTCCTGAGATTACGCCTTCAAGAGTGGCGCCTTTTCCCATTGCAGATTCAATAATATCCCATGCCTTTATCCGGTTTGCCGCTTTCCTTGACAGATTAACCATGCCATTGGAATACTTCATGGTGTATACGTACACTTCAATCGCAGTTCCCTCCTGCAAGCTTGAAAACTCTTCAGGAGAAAACTCTTCAGCCGGAACAAAGCCGTCGGCTTTATATCCTATGTCAATTATGGCTCCTTCCTGTTTTACGGCTATAACCTTTCCTTTTAATATTGAGCCTTCTTCAATGCGGTGAAAGGTCTCAGCATAAAGTCTTTCCATCTCATTGTTTTTAATTTCCATCACCCTTTTATCCTCCTATTTCTTTTACTTTCTTCATGATATCCTCAATTATCCAGTCAGGTGTTGATGCCCCTGCTGTTATGCCCACGCTTTTTACGCCGTTCATCCACTCAGGAATTAGTTCGGCATCTGTCTCTATATGATAAGTCGGAACAGAAAGTGACCTGCACAATTTCGCAAGCTGGGTCGTGTTTGCGCTATTTTTCCCTCCTATAACAAGCATAATATCCACTTTTTTAGCCATAGCTGCTGTTTCTTTAAATCGCAGCGCTGTGGAGTTGCATATTGTATTATATACCTTTACATTCTTTGCCTGCTCTATGACCCTCGCGAATAGTTTTTTAAGCGCTTCAACCGGCTGCGTAGTTTGCACCACAATCCCGACATTATGCTTTATTTTCGGAAGCGCATCTTCACTGTCAACAACTATTGCATCATCTCCTGCATAGCTCATCAGACCCTGCACCTCAGGGTGTTCCCTGTCTCCGAGTATTATTACCTGATACCCTTCTTCTCTGAGCAGTTTAGCATAATGCTGGGCTTTTTTCACAAAAGGGCAGGTTGCGTCAATTATATTGAATCCTGCCTCGGAAATCCCGTTCATAATCTGTAAAGGAATACCGTGTGTCCGGATTATAATATCTTTTATCCCCGGCGTGTTTATGTCCTCAATCGGCAGAATCCCTTCTTGTTTGAGTTTTTCTATGACCTGGGGATTATGTATTATAGGTCCAAGCGTGAATATGCCTTTCTGTTTTTTCTTTGCAGTCTTAAAAGCCATATCAACGGCTCTCTTTACTCCAAAACAGAATCCTGCTGTCTTAGCTGCTATTATTTTCATAACTTTTCACTTTCAACTTTAAACTTTGAATCTCCTTCATTATATCACTACCAATTCTCTCCTGAAAATCCCTGCCTGATTCTCTGTCTTTTGTTTCTATGGAATCGCCGAATATAATTCTGATACTTGAAAGCCTTATAAATTTTGCGCCGGCAGGCAGAACTGTGTTTGTACCGTCAATATAAGCAGGAATAACCTTTGCCTCTGACAGCGATGCTATTAATCCCGTTCCTCTCTTTGCATCAAGAAGACTGCCATCTTTGCTCCTGCCGCCTTCAGGAAACATAACTATCAGCTCACCTTTCTTTAACCTCCTCACCGCTTCTTTTATCGTAGATGGCTGAGGAGTATCTCTATCAACAGGAAATGAGAATGTTTTTACAAAGGCACCAATGAGCGGTATCTTAAAAAGCCCGCTTTTTGCCATGAAAGTTGACTGCCTTTTTCTTATTGCAGCGCCTATTACCAGAGGGTCTAAATGACTGACATGGTTTGACACGACTATAACGCCGCCTTTTTCAGGAACTTTTTCGATATTTATAATCTTAAACCTGAAGAAGATCTTAAAAAGTACGAAGAACAGAGTTGCAGTAAACCGGTAAGCTAAAGTCAATGGCCGGCCCTTACGATTTTCAGGATATTTTCTAAGACTTTGTTTATTGTCATGCTTGAGGAATCTATGATGACAGCATCATCAGCTTTCCTGAGCGGGGCAATGTCCCTCCC
>JAPLLK010000052.1 GCA_026387575.1 Nitrospirota bacterium
TAAAAGCTGTCCCTTTTTGACCACTGTATTGCTATGGAGAGTTGCGCACATCACGTCCCCGAGCATATTAAATTGTGTGAGGGTATTTTTATCCACCTTTAAAAGCCCGTCTCTTTCAGCAATTATATTAATCTTGCCCTCATTGGGTTCTCCCTCTATTGCCACTCCATTCCCCATGAGAGCCTTTGCCAGAGCATAGGCCGCTTCATCTTCATGCATATCCTCAGGGCGAATATTTAAAACAAACAAATTCTCCTTCCCGAGCTTTTGCAGATGGGTTATATCTTCCTTTTTGATGACATACCCTTTTTTAAATGCCCTTCCCTTAAATTCATCCTGCCTTATTTCCGTAATGTCGTGCGCCAGCACTGTCCCAACGGCTTCTGTTACGGGGATTGTCATAAGCCCTGTTTTATTTCTTGGCTCAATATCATGAATGTCACACATATCTGCCTCTGTCCTTTATCCTTTCAAAAGATTCATTGTCCAAGTAAACGTTTTAAGCCCAAAATGAATCCCTATGCCGGCAAGGAAACCTATAGTCAGGTTATTTGTTAGAAAACCAAGCACAGCGACTGTCAGGGCAATAAATGTTGCTTGTTTCTCATAAAGAATGTCCTTGATAAATAAAGAGTGCTGTACTCCAACGTAACAGAGCAAAACCCCTAAGATTCCTTTTGGAAAGGCAGAAATTATATATAATGCCGAACTGCCGAACAAAACGGCTAATACGATAAGTGTAATGCCGATAATATACCCAGACTTCTCGCTCGCTGCACCAAATTTATAGTGCGCAGTAAGCCCGCCGCAACCGTGACACATAGGAGTGCCTCCAATAATACCAGAGGCAATATTTGCCAGTCCCATACTCATAGGTATAGCTTTTAGGGTGAGCCTTCCCGCCCTATCGCCATATAACATCTTGCCTGTTGCCTCTGTCGCTACTATGGCATTGCCAAAGGTAAGAGCTATCTGAGGGAGGACAAGGATAATAAATCCTGTCCATAGGTTATTAAGGCTTGGCAGCCCTAATGTCAATGCGACAGGACCAATAGCGGCAGGCTGAATTCCTTTTAAAGAAAGGATTATTCCTAAAATTATAATGGGGATAAGCGGCGGTATTCTTTTAATTATAAAAACGCTTGTTATCAAAATTGCTCCTGAAGCTAAAGAGACAAGTGCCTCGTCATTCATAAGGCTTGCCGATGCCTTTATAAGCATCATGCCCAATCCAAGCTGGATTCCTCTGATTACAGATACAGGGAAAAACCACCCGAGCTTAACACTTAACCCCGTTATGGATATTAGAAGCAGAATTACCCCCATTGTTATGCCGGCGGCATTAATAACTTCATAACCCAATCCTGAGGCAATCGCTATGGCTGCCATCGCTTTAAGGGGTTGAACAGGCATCGTTATTTTGAAGTAATAGGCAGACGTTATATAAAAAAGACCTGCCATTAAAAACAGCGCGGTGGGGTTAAAACCATTCTTTGCGATTAAGGCAATTGCAATTGGAAACAGCACCCCAATATCCCCGAAGGCTCCTGAGATGTCCCACATGAATTGCTTTGTTCTATCAATAAAAGATCTTCTTGAATTTTTCATCAACTGTCTCTCTTATCCCCTCTTCCATCTGTTCATATTTTTTCAAGAACTCTCTGGCGTCTTCTGTGAGAACTGCGCCGCCGCCATTTCTGCCGCCTGCCTGCCTCTTTACCAGTTTAATGCCGAGCCTCTCCTCCATTGCCTTTATATAGCTCCACGCCTTCCTGTAAGAGATATTTATTTCTTTTGCAGCCTGATTTATAGAGCCGTATGTATCTATTGCATGAAGCAGAAACCTCCTGCCTCTTCCAAAAACAGGCTCTCCGTTAACCTCTATCCAGAGCTTAGATTTAATCTCCATTCCGTTATGACTTTTATGCATAACGCATTATAATAAAAAACCCTACCTGTCCGTCAAGCCCTTTTTCAAAGGCTCAGCAGACACCTTATTGTTTGCTAAAAGACTTGCCTTCAATTTTGTAATATCCTCCATACGCGCATGGTTTGCACAATACTTTTCCATCTTTATAAATCTCCCTCATATCCTGAACGTACTCACCGCATCCTTCACATGGAATTCTTTTCAGCGGCCTGCCCGGCATATCCTCGGGCTTTATCTCCACTTTTACGTACATCGTCTCGAAAAGATCTTCATCAGACATTATCTTATACGCCTCAAGCTGCGCTGCATATTTGTTTTCGGCTGCAGGGAAATACTCCTTTGCCTTTCCCCTTGCTTCCTCTTTTGCCACGATTCTTACTGCCCTGCCTGTCTTGAGATTCAAGAATGTTGCCGCCATCTTGCCGTAGTCCATAAACTTCATGGTCCTATGGCCAAGGCTGCATCCTGTCACAGACTGGACTGCATCTGTAGCGCACCTGTCCATCTCGACAAAAACGATTAAACTTTTCCTGTCTTTACCCTTTGGGTCTTCAATTTCTATTTTTTTAAGTCCAAGCCTGGACATCTTCACTCCAAGCACCTGCCCGGGGCATAAATGGCCGTGGATTTTGACTGATTCACCAAGGAGACCTTCAAAAGTATTATCTATTGCCATAGTTAATTTTACAATTTGGAAATAACAATTCGCTATCTATTTGTCCCATCCAGCACACTCCTCACCTTCCTCAAAAGCTCAAATGGAGAGACAGGCTTGTAAACCAGGTGTGCATCGTTTGCAAGCGACGCTTTCTGCCGCAGGATGTCCGGAGCGTAGCCGCTGGCGAAGATGACCTTTATATCAGGCTTTATCTTCCGTATTTCATCGTACGCTTCTTTGCCGTTCATCTTTGGCATGATGAGGTCGAACAAGAGGATATCGATTGTGTCCTTGTTGTCCCTGAACTTCCTCACTGCGTCCTCGCCATTAACCGCCTCTATGACCGTGTAGCCGAACTGCGTCAGTACGATACTGGAAAGTTTTCTCAGGGCCTCATCGTCTTCGGCAACGAGGACTGTTTCCGTGCCCCGGGCGGGGGCT
>JAPLLK010000010.1 GCA_026387575.1 Nitrospirota bacterium
GAAGGAATGGGGCTATGAGGCAGAATGTTTATATGCACGCCTGTCCGCAGAGGGCATTTTCATTTTTCAATTCATTGGTGATAATATAGGGCAGTATGTCCCTGAAAAAGAAGATAATCCTGAGCTTTCTGATAAGCGCCTTTATAATTGCCGTGCTTGCGGCTTTTGAGTATATAAACTTCATCCAGATAAAGAAAGAGATAGTCTTTCTTGAGACCACGGATACAATCAGGAGCAAGTCGCTTCAATTAAGGAGGCACGAAAAGAACTTCTTTCTTACGGGTGATATGAATGAAGTCAAAAGTGTCCGTGATTATCTGAAGCAATTGGATGATATTTTGGCAGGAAACAGGTATCCGGACAGCACCGGAGGCCTTTTAAGCCTCAGGGAAAAGATTGATGAATACAGCCAGCGGTTTAATCATATAGAAAAAATCGCTTATGATTTCAGGAACGAGTTCGGCGGAATCAAGCCCTTGCACATGCAATACTCCGTTTTTTTCAGGATAATCGAAACCACATTCCTCGAAAGGGCGCTTGTCAACGCTGAACTCATGAAAGGTATATTTAAACTGAAAGAAGACAACCCTGCAATCAGAAACCTTTATGAGCTTGATTCCGAGATAAGCACACTCAGGAAAGACGGCGAAGAAATTCTTGTAATGTCAAAGGAGCTTGACAAAATAGCGAGAGAAAATGTTGATGGTTTTATCCGCAGATCACAGATAGCCATACTAATATTCTTCACAGTGTTTCTTATTGCTGGAGGAGGAGCGTTCCTGTATGTGACAGGCAATGTAGTCAAAAGACTGAACTTGTTAACCACAGTTGTTGAAAGAACCGGCAGTGGTGATTTCTCAAAGATGGCAGTCGGCAGGCTGAGATGGGATGATAATGACGAAGTTGGCGTGCTCATACAGAAATTTAATTCAATGGAGGAGCAATTAATTCAGAGAGAAAAAGAACTCCTTCAGAGCAAGAAGCTTGCGGCGATAGGCACTCTCGCATCTGGTGTCGCGCATGAGCTCAACAACCCTTTGAATAACATTTATACAACCGCGCAGAGACTGTTGAAGAAATCAGAAGATGAGTGCCCTGCATTTATAAAAAAGGGGCTTGATGATATATTCGGGCAGACCATGCGGGTTAAAAGCATTGTGAGCGACCTCCTTGAATTTGCACGGGGAAGAGAGCTGAATCCACGGCCGGTAGAATTGCGCAGCCTTGTAAACGGGGTCTATAAGCACATTGGAGCTTCAAGGTCTATTGACAGGATCAGGTTTCATCTTGAGTTCCATCCGGAAGAAATTGTTATCGACGCAGATCAGGAGCAGATGGAGAGGGTTTTTATCAATCTTATCTCCAATGCCATAGATGCTATTTCAGGAGATGGGCATATCACGGTGAGAGCCGTTGAAGAAGATGCAGATGTCAGGATTAGACTGTCTGATACAGGGCGCGGCATTTCACAAAATGCAGTAGAGAAGATTTTCGAGCCCTTCTATACAACAAAGGATAAAGGCACCGGATTAGGACTTGCAATAGTATTTAATATAATTCAGAAACACAATGGTGATATAGAGGTTGAAAGCGAAGAAGGTCGTGGAACAACATTCATCATCACACTGCCCAAATCAGCAGGCAATGGATGATTGACTGCGCTTTGCGGCATGAAAAAGGGCTTATTGATTATGGCATTTAAAATACTCGTTGCAGAAGACGAAGAGATTACACTGAACAATATTGTTGAGACGCTTCAGGAAGAGGGTTATAAAATTGCTTCTTCCAGAAACGGAGCCGATGCCCTTCAGATGATCGAGAAAGACCATTTTGATGTCCTTATCACTGATATTAAAATGCCGGGCATAAGCGGGATAGAACTGCTTGATAAAGTAAGGGAGCATCATCCCGAAACAGAAGTAATCATCATTACCGGATTCGGCAGCATTAGCTCAGCGGTCGAAGCTATGAAAAAAGGCGCTGTTGATTATATTACCAAGCCGTTTGATCTTGATGAACTGCTGCTGAAAGTCGGAAAGATCTTTCAGCAGAGGAGTCTCAAGAAAGAGAATATCGCTTTACGCACCTTTGTCGGCATGGATAAGAAGATATCCATCATTGCCAAGAGCGAGGGCATGAGACGCATTCTTGAGAGGGTTGAGGAACTGAAAGGTTCGGATGTCAATATTCTCCTGACCGGCGAGACAGGAGTGGGCAAAAGCCTCATCGCAAAAGCAATCCATTTTACAGGCAAGCGGCAGAACATGCCCTTTCTATCCATCAACTGCGCAACCTTCACGGAAGAACTGCTTGCAAGCGAACTCTTCGGATATGAAAAAGGAGCCTTCACAGGTGCGGTTTCAACAAAGCAAGGGCTTGTTGAAATTGCGGACACAGGCACG
>JAPLLK010000074.1 GCA_026387575.1 Nitrospirota bacterium
GGGAACTGGTAGAAACGGATAAACGTTGAGGTATTTCTCTTGATGAAATAGAAAGCCTTCCAGATTGGATTGTTTGTTGTTATTTCTTCAACGCCGTAAAAGACAGATCTCTCCTCTACGCCTGCCTCTCTTAATATTTCCTCTATGTCAACCACTTCCATATATCCCATCTGTATCTCAAATACCCTGAGGCCCTTTGCGAGGTCTTCTTTAAAGAAGCCTGTAACGCCGAAAGGGTCGTCTCTCTTGATTATGGATACAAGTATATTGTCTTCGTATAAGATGCCGTGATAAAACATAGTCTGTGTTATATAAAACGGAATCTCCTTTGCGTCCCTTATAAGAAACAGCGCTGCCCCCTTTATCCTTTCGGTTGTCTCGTATACTCTGGTAAATTTGTGGAGGAATTCTTCTAACGGCATGAAGTTCATATTCCTGTAAAGCCTTTTCTGCCCTTTTGTGTAAAGGATTATCATGGCAAGCGGGATTGATGCAAGTATCAGAGACCAGTAACCGCCGTGTGGTATCTTATAGAAATTTGCAATAAGATATGACATGTCTATAAGGGTGATGATAAAAGAAATAAATGACAGCAGTGGTTTTTTGTTGAGGTAGAATATCCATGTCATCATTATGCCTGTGAGAGTCATTGTGCCTGTAACTGCAAGTCCGTAGGCTGCGGCAAGGCTGCTTGACTCCTTAAATTCAAACATTACAAAAAGTACTGAGATTAGAAGAAACCAGTTAACAGAACCTAAGTATATCTGTGACCTTCTCTCAATGGATGTGTAATCCACTTTGAACATGGGCATGATTCTCGTGTTTATCCCCTGATAGACTATTGAGAACATTCCGCTTATCATTGCCTGAGATGCGATTACTGTTGCGGTGATGCTCAATAGAAGGAATGGGATATAGACGAAACCTGCTTGGTGAAATATCATCTCAAAGAGTACGTTCTTTGCCTCTGGGTGCTTTAACAGGAATGCGCCCTGTCCTAAATAATTCAGGACTAATGCAGCAAAGACTCCATACCATGCCTGCCTTATGGGTTTGCCGCCAAGATGCCCCATGTCTGCATATAAAGCCTCTCCGCCCGTTGCGCACAGGATTATCTCTCCGAGGGCTATAAATCCGCTTATCCCGTTTTCCGAAAGGAATTCCAATCCCCAGTATGGATTTAATGCCTTTAAAACCTCCGGAGTTTCAAAGATAAATACAATTCCAATAAAAGCAAGAGATGCAAACCATAAAACCATTATAGGTCCGAATGCGCCTGCAACTTTCTCTGTCCCTTTGCTCTGGAATACAAATAATATTATCGCGATTATTGCTGCAATGATGACAAGTGTTGTTTTTGAAAGCCCTCCAAGCCCGGGGATTAGGAGAGAACCTTCAACAGCGCTCAGTATACTTATCGCAGGCGTGATTACTCCATCACCAATCAGAAGTGAAACCCCTACAATAGAGATGATCATTACTGTGCCGGTATTTCTTCGGGATGGGAGAAGAGATGTCAGTATCTCTTTTAAAACGATTGTGCCGCCTTCACCTCTTCTACTCAGGCTCATGGCAAGCCATGTATACTGTACTGTGACAAGAGTTAAAAGTGTCCAGACTATTAAAGACAGGACGCCGATAACATTGTCATGTGTAGGTTTCAGGAGGAGAAATACGACTGTAACTGTATATATCGGGCTTGTGCCGATGTCGCCAAAGACAAGTCCCAGTGAGTTGGTTATTCCCTTTATCGGTGATTGTTTATTTGTCATAAGAGCGCCGAATATAGTTTTCTAAGCTTTATATCTTATACCTGTTTTAAAGAGTAAACAAGAGAAAAACACATGAAAAACTTTCAGCTTTCCGGATGCTGTTTTCTGTTTCCTCCGTTCACTAGGCAGGAGAGCGCCAGGCTTACGATGCTGATGAGAAACGCTCCTATGAAAGCAGACTTAAAACCTTCAACGTGAAACCCCAGATTCATTCTTTCTGATACCCATGAAGTGATGCCGAGCATTGCAGCATTTATCACAAATGTAAAGAGTCCAAGGGAGAATATGAGAAGCGGCAGGGTAAAGAACTTTACCATCGGGCGTATGGATGTATTCACAAGGCCGAAGACGACGCCTGTGAGCAGAATCCCCCACCATTCACCAGAGAAGGTAATCCCCGGAACAAATTTGATAGCAAACATTATTGCTATTGTGTTTATTAGCCATTTTATGAAAATATGAGACATTGTATTTAACCCTCAAATAAGCAGATGCATACTTTCGCTTGCTACGATATTTTTCGACAGTTCTAAACTCATTCCGCTACAGTCTCGAGACTCAACCTGCGGTCTCAGACAGTCGAGACTGTCCGCCTTAGGCGGACGCTGCCTTTCGCTAAGAACTGTTACCGAAAAATCTCTGATGCCGCTCAACCCCGCCTCTGCTTATCTGGTAAAATAATTTTCTAAAATCCATACTCTCTCCATCTTCTATCAACAAGTTTCTTAATTTCTTCTGTCATATGAATCTCCTCGGGCCAATCACGCATCATTCCCTCTTCACGCGTCTTCCTTGTCGCATCTATGCCCATCTTTCCCCCGTATCTTGGCCAGTTTGCAGCATGGTCAAGCGCATCAAGGGGGCCTTCTGAGAACACAACATCTCTCTTCCAATCAACATTATTTAGCACCCTCCATGCGGTATATGAAAGGTTCTGAACGTCAACATCATCATCAACAACGATGAGCAGCTTGGCAAACGTCATCTGTCCCTTTCCCCATAACCCGTGTATTATCTTTTTTGCATGGCCCGGATAACTCTTTTTTATGGATATAAGGGCGAAGTTATGGAATACGCCTTCCATCGGAAGATTTATGTCTTTTATCTCAGGGAAATCAAGCCTTAGTAATGGAAGAAATATCCGCTCGGTTGCCTTTCCCATATAGCAGTCTTCCATCGGAGGTTTCCCTACAAGCGTTGCAGGGTATATCAAGTCTTTTCTGTGGGTGATGCATGTCACATGAAAGACAGGGTAGGGTTCTGCAGGAGAGTAAAAACCTGTGTGGTCTCCGAAGGGACCTTCAATGCGTGTCTCTCCAGGCTCAAGATAACCCTCAATAACAAGCTCGCTGTTTGCAGGGACTTGAATATCACTTGTAATGCATTTCACCATCTCTACGGGAGCCTTTCTTAGAAAGCCTGCAAAAAGCATCTCATCTATTGCCTCAGGCAATGGTGCGCTTGCAGAATAAATTACAGCAGGGTCACCTCCAACGGCAATTGCGGCAGGCATCCGCGTGCATAGTCCTTTGTATTTTTCATAATGCCGTGCTCCGTCCTTATGTATATGCCAGTGCATTCCTGTTGTTTTCTTATCGTATATATGGATGCGGTACATCCCGCAGTTGGGCCTTCCTGTCTCAGGGTCTTTTGTAAAGACCATCGGAAGCGTGATGAATCGCCCTTCGTCTTCTGCCTGTCCGTCATGAGGCCAGCATTTTATGATTGGAAATTTTGAAAGGTCAGGGTTTTCTTTTTCTATAACCTCCTGACATGGCGCGCTTTTAACATATTTAGGAAGATACTTCGAAAGCTCAATCAGTTTTGGAAGCATTGCAATCTTTTCAAGCAATGTCTTCGGAGGCGCTTGATTAAGCAAGTCCTCTATACGCTTTGATACATCATCAAGCTTACTTACTTCAAGCGCGAGGCATATCCTTTCAAATGAGCCGAAGAGGTTTGTGGCAACAGGAAAAGCAGAGCCTTTTACATTTTCAAACAGTAATGCCTTTCCGCCATTGGGACTCTTCGACATCCTGTCTGTAATCTCTGATATCTCAAGCAAGGGGTCAACCTCTGCACTTATACGGTGTAAAAGTCCTCTTTTTTCAAGCAGATTTATAAAATTCCTGAGATCTCTGTATGCCATAAAATTCCTCCTTTTTATAATAGCACAGAGGCCAGATTGTTGGCTATTTTAAGATTTAAACTAATTTCTTCTTGACAAGGAGCTATCTCCTTAATATAATTAAGAAAATTAGTGTTCTAAATAACATATGATTTAAGGAGTAAATATGACAAAAGCTGACATCGCAGATTCAATATTTGAAAAGGTAGGCCTCTCTAAAAAAGAGGCGCAGGACATAATTGAAATAATATTTGATACGCTCAAACAGACATTTAAAGAAGGCGAGTCTGTGAAGGTTTCCGGTTTTGGTACCTTCCATGTCAGGAAAAAGGCCGCAAGGAGGGGGAGAAATCCCAAAACCGGCGAAGACCTTGAGATATCGCCGCGCAAGGTAATTACATTCAGGGCAAGCAACAAATTAAAGTTAATCATAGAGTAAGGCATGTATAAACATTCTGTTAAAACTATCGAAGCCCGGAATCCTATCCCTGATAAGCTCTTTTATAAGATAGGAGAGGTTAGCAGGATTGCAGATATTGAGCCTTATGTGCTCAGATACTGGGAGACTGAATTTCCGTTTTTAAAACCGAGAAAGAATAAATCCGGTCAGAGAGTATATGTTAAAAAAGACCTTGAACTTATTCTGGAGATAAAAAGACTTCTTTATCAGGAGAGATACACGATTGAAGGCGTCAGGAAAAGGTTTGGAGAAAACACCACCTATGTTAAGCATCCCGCAGAGTCTAAGGCGGTTGATATCCCACCGCCGGATAAAATTTTGGGGCATGTAAGGAAAAGGCTCAGAGAGATCCTGAGTAAGATTCAGTAAATCGGGGCGTAGCGCAGCCTGGTAGCGCACTCGCTTGGGGTGCGAGTGGTCGCCCGTTCAAATCGGGTCGCCCCGACCAAAACGGAAACTGTGCAAGCTCTCTGATACAGGGAATTGGATATTATAAAGGATTGGGGGACAGGCATTCCGACAAGTCCTTGGGTTTGATGCATTATAACCTCGGAGGATACAAGCCTGCTGATATAGAGATAGTCGCCGCATTTGATATTGATAAAAGAAAAGTGGGCAGACCGCTGAAAGAAGCAGTTTTCGCAGAGCCAAATTGCACAAAGGTATTCAATAAGAAGCTTCATAATTATCCCATTACCGTTAAGATGGGAGAAATATTGGACGGCATATCACAGCACATGAAAGATTATCCTGAGAAACGAAGATTTCTTGCTGCTGATAAAAAACCGTGTGATGTCGCAAAAGTTTTAAAGCAGAGCGGAGCAGAGATACTCTTAAGCTATCTGCCTGTAGGCTCTGATAAGGCAACTGCCTTTTATGCAGAGGCGTGTCTGAAAACCGGTGTAAGTTTAGTTAACTGTGTGCCTGTCTTTATAGCATCCAGCAGGTCGTGGGCAAAGCGCTTTGAAGAGAAAAATATTCCAATTATAGGAGATGACATCAAGAGCCAGATAGGAGCAACAATAATACACAGGATGCTTACAAAGTTATTTATTGACAGGGGGGTAAAGATTGATAACACATATCAGTTGAATGTCGGCGGCAATACCGATTTTCTGAATATGCTTAATCATACAAGGCTGAAATCCAAGAAAATTTCAAAGACAGAGGCTGTTCAGTCACAGCTTGAGAATCCGCTGGATGCCGATAATATACACATTGGTCCCTCGGACTATATCCCATGGCTTAAAGACAATAAGGTGTGTTTTTTACGGATGGAAGGAAGGGGTTTTGGAAATATCCCTGTTAACTTTGAACTTAGGCTGTCTGTGGAGGATTCGCCAAACAGCGCAGGGGTCGTTATAGATGCGATAAGATGCTGCAGGATTGCGCGTGACAGAAAGACAGGCGGTGCGCTTGTTTCTCCATCGGCATATTTTATGAAACATCCCATCAAGCAATTCTCCGACGAAGAGGCGCGTAATATGCTGGAAGAGTTTATTGATGGGAAAAGGGATAGATGATTGGCGCTAAGTTCGGCCATTTCTTAGACGCTCCTCTCAGTCCAATCTTCAAGAGAATCAGAGTCCATCCAAATGTATTTACGATAACAGGTTTTATAATCACAGCCATTGCCGCATTAGTTATCCCTTATAACATAAGGCTCGGAGGCTTGCTTATTAGCATCGGCGGTTTGTTTGACATGCTTGACGGCATTGCGGCAAGAGTCAATAACAGGACAACGCGGTTCGGCGCTTTTCTTGATTCTCTGCTTGACAGGTATTCTGATGCGTTTCTCTTTTTTTCCGTTGCGTGGTATCTTGCTTCAAAAGGCGAGCATACCGGAGCTTTCCTGAGCCTCGGCACATTGGTTGGCGCATTTTTAATCAGCTATGCAAGGGCAAGGGCAGAGGGGTTAGGGGAAGAGTGCAAGACAGGCATTATGGAGAGACCTGAGAGGATTATTCTTTTGATATTTGCTTTGCTGACTGGATGGTTTATGCCGATTCTCTGGATTATGTTTGTGCTTACGCATGTGACGGTTTTGCAGAGGATTTATCATGCGTGGCAAACAATGAGAAAAGAAAGTTAATAGTCATACGCAGGAGAGAATAATTTTCTCGCTCATTCTCACCTAGATAAAATCGGGACTCCAAGGTATTTTGTCAGGATTGCCATATTTCTATAATGTGACAAAATAAATCCGCTTAAAAACAATTCCCTCCTGTATTTCCAATTTGGAAGAAGTTCAACCCCTATAATGCAGTTCGCATTTTATAGGGATGTCTCCTGCAAGCTCTTTTGCCTTTTCTTCAATGCGCTTGTGTTCTTTAGGATTGTGTATGACGCCGCGGAGGACAATGTCTTTTCCGTCATAGATTACGTCTAGTGTGGGAATGAAGAAAGAGGGGTCGGAGAGGAGTTCTGCCTTGATTTTTGCTGCAAGAGCCCTCATCCTGAGGTTATTCCTTGCCTCCTCTGTTTTGAATCTGTCTCTGTTTATAAGTTGTTCTTTAACAATATCTGTCAGCTCATCAATGGATTTTGAACCTGTGTCCAGCACGATGTCGTATTCTTCCGGGCTGTCCCAGGCTGTCCCAGTGTTTACCGTATATCAGATGGATAAAACATGCCCTCTCTTTGTCCGTCTTTTCAATAAGCCAGTGTGCCGTGTCCCTGTCAACTGATTCTCTTTTCATGATTCTTTCAGCCCTCTGTTCAATAGGCGCTGTAACGCGGACTTTGAGCGCATAAGGAATATCTTTCAGCAAAAAGTTTCCGCCTCTTCCCATGATTGCCACTTTGTCGTTAAGCGCATAATGCAGTATAAGACTATGGAGCAGGGCATTGAAACCCCTGAACTACCAGTCGTATTTTTCCCAGATAGTGGGACAGTGTTCATCAAAGTCTTTTCCGTATTTTCCCCATTCTTTGCCGGCAGTGCGTATATCATCAAGTAGCCGTTCTTTGTTGATATATTCATAATTCAAAATCTTAGCGACTGCCTGACCTATTTCTCTGCTGCCGCTTCCGAATTCTCTTGATATGGTTAAAATTGCCATTGTCCCTCCTTAATTGAAATCAAAAAGACATGGCATGGCATTTGAGCGGATTCTTTTGCCGATAGTCATTCCGTATAAATTTAATAACAAAGAGGCAAAAGCCCTCGAAGGTCGGAACGACCGAGGATGAGCAAAAATGTTATGCC
>JAPLLK010000003.1 GCA_026387575.1 Nitrospirota bacterium
GGTTGATTATATACAGATTCCGACAACACTGCTTGCTCAGGTTGACAGTTCAGTTGGAGGCAAGACAGGCGTTAATCACAAGCTCGGCAAGAACATGATAGGCACATTCTACCAGCCAAAACTTGTATGGATAGATATTGACACATTAAAGACCCTGCCGCAGAAAGAGTTTTTTGCAGGGCTTGCTGAGGTGATCAAATACGGCGTAATATGGGATGCAAAGCTGTTTGCGTTTCTAGAGAATAACAGAGACAAAATTCTTAGGCTTGATAGAAAGGCGTTAAGCCATATAATCAAATGTTCCTGCGAGATTAAAGCTGAGATTGTCTCAAAAGATGAGAGAGAAGCCAGTCTGAGGGCGATATTGAATTATGGGCATACGATAGGTCATGCAATGGAGACAGCTACAGGATATAAAAAATATCTTCACGGTGAGGCTCTTGCCATCGGGATGCACACTGAGGCAAGACTGGCAGAAAAACTTGGCATTGTCAGTGGAAAATCAGTCCGGAAAATAAAATCCCTGATAGATTCTTACGGTTTGCCTTCAGCGATGCCGTCCGGAATTGATATAAATTTTCTCCTTGCATCCATGCGGCTTGATAAAAAAGCAGTTGCAGGAGAGTTGAAATTTATACTGCCTGAGCGGATTGGAAAGGTGAGGATTCAGAAGGGCATCGAAGGGAGGATTTTAAGGGAGACCTTAAAGATAAACTGAGGACTTTTTATTTACTTTTTCTTACCCCTTCCCCCGAAACTTCCTTACATCGCCAACTCGCATTGTGATTCTCTGAGTATCAAGATATTCAAGAATTGGCAGTGCATATTTTCTTGAAGTGTTGAGAATGTCTCTGAACTCCGCAACCGTCAGCTCTTTCTTTTTGCTGAAGAAGTTTCTCAGTGCATCAATTATCTTTTCGTAAACAGACTTTGTTATATACATCGTCTCGTTAACCCTCACAAGGTTCCCCTGGTTTACCATTAGCTTGAGAATATCATCAAGCTGTTTCTGCTGGAGATTTAAGGTCTTTGCAATCTCTTCTTTCAATGGAGGCTGAAAACCTGCCTGCTCAAGCATATTCAGAATCTTTGTCTCAATCCCTTTATCAACTTCCGAAAGGGCTGCACTGAATGAAGACCAGCGCAGAAGGTCTTTATCTATTACAACATCTTTCATTGAAGAAAGCAGCGCATTGAACATCTTCTGGTCAATCTTAAGCTGTGTCCTCACCTCTTCTTTAGGCATCCCTGGTTTCAAGGGATTTTGTTTATGAAAGGCATTCAGAATTTTACCAATGCCTGCCCTGATTGAATTTACTGCGACGCTGTGAATAAGGATATTTTCATGCTGAATTACAGCGCCTTTTTGTTTTAATGCCCTTATCGAATCCTGCATTGCAGACAGATCCGCATTTATCCAGCCTTCAACCGTAGTAACAGCCAGCCCACTTGTGCCTGCTTTTCTTATCTTCACCGCTATCTTCTCCTCAAGTGTCCCAAATTCCAAAATCTTCAGGTCTTCTACCCCCTCAGCCCTCTTCCTCCTGCCCGGATGCGCATCAAGAATTTCTCCTCCACCGATTGTCTCAACAGGCGAGAACCTCCTTATAATGTATCTGTCTCCTGACATTACAATTACAGGCTCCTGAAACCTCAATTGGCAGTAGCAGCCCTCACCGGGTTTTATCTCTTCAAGGCTATACAGTATTACCCTTGCAATCGTTTCAGATGTTCCTGAATGAAAATGAACAAGGCTTCTATTTTTCAACACAGGCGAATCCTTAAGAAGCTCGACCTTTGCATCAATGCTCTTTGTCGGCGAAAACTTGTCAGGCAAAACAACAACATCGCCGCGGGTAAGGCTCTCTTTCTCAACACCTGCAATGTTTATCGCAACCCTTTGGCCTGCATAAGCAGTCTTTATTGATTTCCCGTGGCTGTGAAGACCGCGCACCTTGCTGCTTATATTTGCCGGAAGTATCTCAACAGGATCATCAACAGAAATGCTTCCTGAAATGGCAGTACCGGTAACAACAGTGCCGAATCCCTTCATCGTAAAAACCCTGTCAATTGGAAGCCTGAAGATCCCCTTAGTCAGCTTTGGCCTTACTGTTAATGCAACCTCTCTGATTTTCTCCTTTAGGAGTTCTATATTCTTCCCTGTCTTTGATGAAACAGATATTATCTCCGCTCCTTCAAGGAATGTACCTTTCACAAAATCCTTCACTTCTTCAGAAACAAGTTTTATCCAGTCATCTTCAACAAGGTCTGCCTTTGTAATAACAATCAGCCCTGATTTGATTTTAAGGAGATTGCATATTGAAAGATGCTCTCTGCTCTGAGGCATTATGCCTTCGTCCGCCGCAATAACAAGGATGACAATGTCAATGCCTCCTGCGCCTGCAAGCATGTTTCTTACAAGCCTCTCATGTCCCGGAACATCAACAATCCCTGCTGTAAGTCCGTCAGGATAAACAAGGTCTGCAAAACCAAGGTCAATCGTAATGCCGCGTTCTTTTTCCTCTTTCAGCCTGTCAGGGTCTATGCCTGTCAGCGCCTTGACCAATGCGCTCTTGCCGTGGTCGATATGCCCTGCTGTGCCGAGTATTACATAGTGCATAAATTCACTATATTGTAGTAAGCTTTATATGTATAAGACAAGGAAGAAAAATAAACCGCATAATATATAACCTCTTTTAAACTTAAGAACAAACTTGCAGCATGAAAAAAATTGCAATAACAATGGGTGATGCAGCCGGAGTAGGGCCTGAGATAATTGTCAAGGCCCTCTATTGTGCTGAGATAAGAGACTTTTGCGCTCCGCTTGTAATCGGCAGCAGAGTTGTTATGCAGGGGGCAATAGACCTTCTTAACCTCCCCCTAAAAATAAGAATGATCGAATCGCCTGACGAATGCATATCAAGCACAGGGACAATTGAACTCATTGATATGCAAGCGCCTGAAGGTTTTGAAAAAGGCAAGGCAACCGCAAAGAACGGAAAGGCATGCATAAGTTATATTAAAAAGGCTGTTGAACTTGCTCTGAATAAAAAAGTTGACGGCATTGTCACTGCGCCGATTTCAAAAGAGGCATTAAAGATGGCTGGAATGAAATGGCATGGCCACACCGAAATGCTTGCCGAACTTACAAATACGAAAGATTACGCAATGATGCTTGTCGGAGAGCCTTTAAGGGTAATTCTTGTCACTATACATACTCCGCTTAGAAGCGTGCCGGATATGATCACAAAAGAAAGTGTATTAAAAACCATAAGGCTTGCAAAAAAAGCGTGCGGTATGATGAGAATAGAAAACCCGAGGATTGCAGTCGCTGGATTGAATCCCCATGCAGGAGAAGCAGGGATATTCGGAAGTGAAGAGAGCAATGCGATTATCCCTGCAATTGAAGATGCAAAAAAACTCGGGATTCCTGTTACAGGTCCTTATCCGCCTGACACGATCTTTCATAAGGCATACAAAGGTGAGATTGATATTGTTGTATGCATGTATCATGATCAGGGACTGATACCGTTGAAGATGATTGCCTTTGACAGGGGCGTGAATGTAACAGTTGGATTGCCGATTATCAGGACTTCGCCTGACCACGGCACAGCCTATGACATTGCATGGGAAGGGATTGCCAATCCCTCAAGCATGCTTGAGGCAATAAAAATGGCAGCAAGACTTGAAATATAAATTCATTAATTAGATAAAGAGGGAACAGAATGAAAATATCAATTACATATTGCATGGTTTGAAATTATCTTCCTCAAGCTACCAGTCTGGCGGCACGGATTGAAAAAGAACTTGGAATTAATAGCGCCCTGTTTAAGGGAAGTAACGGCATTTTTGACGTAAATGTTGACGGAAAGATTATATATTCAAAGTATCAGACGGGAAAATTCCCGGAAGAGAACGAATTAATCGCATTAATAAAAAATCTAAAGTGATACCTGAATCCCCTCAGCCTTTATAACAAGCCATTTGGCCCGCTCTTTTTCAAGGAAGAGTTTTATGCGCGCGGGAGTCTTTAGGCCCCCGATGATATAGCCTGTCTGGTTTCCAATAGTTGTAATAACACAAAGGTCAAACTCGGCATTTGCCAGCTTTTCTTTTACCTCTACTTTCAAGTTTTCATATTCAATCTTTATGCCGGACATCGCCTTGAACTGGCCCTCAAGTATCTGCTTTATAAGAATATAACTAAGCCCTTTCTCATCCTGATAATTGAATGAGACCTTTGCCATGACATTGTCAATCTCTTTTTTCTCAACTGCCCTTGCGCCTTCTTTTATGAGTTTTTTAATCCTGCTTTCGTCTGTAGGCAAAAGAAAATATATCACCGCCGGGGCTATGATTAACAGGAAGAGCAATATAGCTGATTTCTTACTCATTTGTTATATTGTATTTTACACTCACCTTAATGTCTTTCCTCAGCGAATGGTAAACAGAGCAGTATTTCTCCTGCGAAAGAGCAATTGCCCTTTCAATTCTTTTCTGGGTAATGTCTTTACCTGAAATATGAATCATCATTTCAATCGCGGTGAAATACTGAGGCGGAGTTGGATTCCTCTGCCCTGAGACATCTATTTTGAATTCTGAAATCTCTGCTTTCATTTTTCTGAGAAACGAAACAACATCAATCGCCATGCAACCGGCGGCGCTCAGGAGCAGAGACTCTGTTGGAGCGCAGCCCCATTCCAGCCTCGCATCAAAATCAATCTCATATCCCTTCTGCGTCCTCGCGACAAAAACAAGGTCCTTGTCAAGCGTCACTGTCCCTTTCATTTCTGTGAGAACTTTTTCCTTGTATCCCTTCAGGTCTATGTTTTCATTTTCCATCTTAATCCTCCTTTTGCAAATATTACTCTGAATTAAAATTCAGGTCACTGCAATTATTGAATCCTTTAGTATTTTCAGCATCTGCCTGAGATTTTCAATGCTGATGCTCAAAGGCGGCATTATCACAATTACATTCCCGAGCGGCCTTAGAAAAACTCCGTTGTCCCTTGCATGATATGCAACCTTCCATCCCATTTTCTCTTCCCATGCGTAAGGCCCTTTTGTATTTTTATCTTTTACGAGTTCAACCCCTGCCATAAGCCCTTTGTTCCTTGCGTCTCCAACACGGGGAAGTTCTGCTATTTCCTTAAGCCATCCTTCAAGCAGCTCTATCTTTGGCTTGAGATTCTTCAGTGTTTCTTCCTTTTCAAATACATCAAGGCATGCAAGCGCTGCTGCGCATGCCAATGGATTTCCTGTGTATGAATGGCCGTGAAAGAATGTCTTAAGCTCCCTGAATTCACCTGAGAATGCATTGTAAATCTCATCTGTCGTGATTGTAGCTGCTAATGGCAG
>JAPLLK010000045.1 GCA_026387575.1 Nitrospirota bacterium
AGTCCTGCTTTTCGCATACATTACATTCAAATTATTGAGTTTCAGCAGGACGGTGGATGTCCCTGACCTTTCAGGTAAAAGCCTTGTTGAGGTTAATGAGCTTCTGAGCCGGGAGGGGCTTAATCTGAAGATAGAGGGAGAAGATTATGATTCAGATGTTCCGGCAGGGCACATAATAAGGCAGGATTTACCTTTTGGAAGCAGGGTTAAAGAACAGCGTAGTATAAGAGTGTTTGTAAGCAAAGGGCCGAGAGTCCAGTCTGTTCCCTCAGTAGTCGGAGAATCTCTGGATAAGGCGGAATCCGTACTTTTACAGAATGGTTTGAAAGTAGCTAAGGTTATCCGTGTACATTCAACCTCTGCGGAGAAAGACAGGGTTATCGCACAGAAACCGGCTCCCGGCGAGAAGATTACTGAAAAGATTACGCTTGTTGTCAGTTCTGGGCATTATGAGGCAATTTATTTTTGCCCTGATTTTCAGGGCATGATAAAGCAGGAGGCTGTGCAGCTTGCGGAAAAGCTGGGATTAAAAGTCAGCATCACAGGCGCAGGAGAAACAGTAAAATCGCAGAAACCCAAGCTAGGAAGCCAGATTAAAACAGGGGATATGGTTTATCTGATGCTTGAGGGAGAATAGAATAAGAGTTTAAAGTTAGTTCAGACAATTTTTTATTTTAATTTCCGGAGGTTGAAATGATTAAAATTGCACCGTCAATACTTTCTGCGGATTTCTTAAGGCTTGGTGAGGAAGTAAAGGCAGCGGAGGCTGCAGGCATTGATATGTTTCACATAGATATAATGGACGGCCATTTTGTGCCGAACATAACGATAGGGCCTTCGATTGTAGAAGCAATTAAAAAGATAACATCTGTTCCTCTTGATGTGCATCTGATGATAGAAGAGCCTGACAAATACCTGAACGATTTTATAAAAGCGGGGTCGGATTACCTGACAGTGCACTTTGAAGCTGCAATGCATTTGCACCGCACAGTACAAAAAATAAAAGAGAGCAAGGTGAAGGCAGGTGTATCGCTTAATCCTGCAACTCCGCTTGGCAGCATTGACAATATTATTCAAGATGTAGATTTTGTGCTCCTGATGTCTGTTAATCCCGGTTTTGGGGGACAGAGTTTTATTCCGCAGGTCATAGACAAGATTAAAGCGTTAAAGAAAATTATTTCGGACAGAGGGCTTAAAACTCTTATTGAGGTTGACGGCGGCGTAAAACCTGATAATGCGAGGATGGTTGCCGAGGCAGGCGCTGATATTCTTGTCATGGGTTCAGCATTTTTCAGTTCTAAAGACTACGCATCGCTTACAAAGAGACTGCGTGAAATACTGGTTCGTCCATGACAGCAGACAGATTTTTTCATAAAGCAAGCGTGTTAAAAAACAGGGCTCGATACAAAGATGCACTTCTGCTTTTCAATCGGGCAAAGAGGGCATACGAAAAAGATAATAGCACTGAAGGCAGGCTTTGTTGCCTTATGTCTATCGGAGATACATATCGCATGATAGGAAAATTTGAACTTGCAGGGAAGAATTATTCTGAATCAATAAAAATAAGCGGGAAGCTAAAGGATAGGACAGCTGCGGCAGATGCTGCGGTTGGGCTCGGTCTTTCAGTAAGGGGGCTTGGCAGGTGGAAGGAGGCGCTAGAGATGTTTTCTGGCGCTGAAAAGGTGTACAGAGAGAAAAAGGACAGTGAAGGAATGGCATTTGTGCTCTGGGCTAAGGGCGGCGCTTTTCGTATCAAAGGGGATGCAGCGGATTCTCTCAAGTCGTTTAAGGAATCACTCAGGCTCTTCAGAACGCTTGGAGACAAGCATGGAATAGGCTATAACCTGTGCGGACTTGGGGGTGTGTCCAGAGTGGCAGGGCTGTTCAGCGATTCCTTTAAATACTACACCGCTGCCAATAAATTATTTTCTGAATTAAATGATACATTTGGAGTCGCATATTCCCACTGCGGCATCGGCAATGCCCTGAGAATGAAGGCTGATTACTCAGGCGCTCTCCTTCATTTCAGAAAGGCAACAGCTCTTTACAGGAAGATAGGCGATATTGTAAGTTTCTCATATACTCTCTGGAGCCTCGGCAAGACATACACCATGCTTGGCAAGCTTGATAAGGCGATGGATTATTTCAAGCAATCCTGCGGATTTTTCAAGAAGACAAAAGATCCCAAGGGGATTATATACTGCAAACTCGGCATGGGTGAGATAGAATTTTTAAGAGGCAGACTTTCTTCTGCGCTGGCGAATCTGAATGCTGCGCTTAGAGATTCCCTTTCCAACGGATTTTCTGTCGAGAAATGCCATGCAGTCGCATTGTTATCGTTTGTAAATAAAAATAATGGAAAGAATGGGAATAGGTGTTATAATAAACTCGGATTGAAATTGAAGTTCCAATCCATACCGTTTAATATCCCATAACAAAAAATTCATAACAAAAAATTCAAAATTAAGGAATTTTTTTATTTTGAATTTGTCTAACACGGGGGCGATGTGAGAGTTCTGAATCTTCCTAATTCACTTACAATAGCAAGAATAGTAATAATCCCTCTTTTTACAATAGCAGTCATATATAAAAGATATGATTATGCACTTTATATGTTTATTGTTGCTGCACTGACAGATACCCTTGATGGATTTATTGCAAGGCTTACCAATCAAAAGACGGAGCTCGGAACATTCCTTGACCCCCTTGCGGACAAATTTCTTCTTGTTACGTCATTTATCCTTTTTTCGCTAAACGATTTGGTGCCTAAGTGGCTTGCAATAACCGTGATAAGCAGGGATGTTATCGTGGTAATAGGGTGGATGCTTGTTTATCTGATAACGCATACATCAAACGTAAAACCAACAGCCACGGGCAAGGCTGCAATAGCTATGCAGTTGATGCTTCTATGTTATGTGCTTCTTGATATAAATGTAGGCTTCCTGCCTGACATCCAGAATGTGCTTATATGGCTGACAGCGGTGCTGACAATTATTTCGGGCCTGCAGTATATATACAGAGGGTTGAAATTAACAAATGCATAATAAATACGGAGTTGAAATAGAGGCAATTATGCCGGGAAGCGTTATGGAAACAGAAGGATTTCTGCCGGGAGATTTGCTTCTTTCAATAAATGGACACAGGCTTAACGACGGTATAGACTTTATGTTTTACAGGAATGAACCTGAACTAAATATCGGAGCTGTGAGAAAGGGCAAAAAAATGTCCTTAAAGGTCACGCCAAAAGAAACAGGAGACATTGGCATTACACTGAAACCTGTCAAGATAAAGAGATGCATTAATAACTGCATATTCTGTTTTGTGTCCCAGCTCCCTAGAGGATTAAGGAAATCTCTTTATATAAAAGATGAAGACTACAGGATGTCATTCCTTTATGGCAATTATATTACCCTCACAAATCTGAGCGCTCAGGACAAGAAGAGGATTGTGCAGCAGCGGCTGAGTCCGCTTTATATATCTGTGCACTCAACCAATAAAGTCATCCGCAATACGCTGCTTGGAAATCCTAAGGCGGGAGATGTTCTGAAGGAACTGAAGTTCTTAAAAGAAAATAAGATCAGGATGCATGTTCAGATTGTGCTGTGTCCCGGATACAATGATGAAAAAGAACTTCAGAGAACAATAAGTGACCTTTATGGGTTCTATCCCTATGTATCTTCCATTGCTGTCGTTCCGGTTGGTATTACAATGCACAGGAGGCAGGCAATAAAGCCTGTTGAAAAAGAGGATGCAGTAAGGGCAATAGGTATCATCGACTCTTTTCAGAAACGGTTCAGGAAGAAGCACGGGGTCTCTGTTGTTTATGGCGCAGACGAATTATACATAAAAGGAGGGGTGAATTTCCCTGTATTAAGCGAATATGGAGAACTGCCGCAGATAGAGAATGGCGTTGGCATGGTACAGTTGTTTATGTCGCAGTCAAAAAGGATTAGCCGTCAGCTATCAGCCATCAACTGCCAGCAAAAAAAGAAATTTCTTACTTTTACAGGCGTTTCGTTTTATCCGTATCTTAAGAAAACCACAGACAGGCTGCTTGAGAAAGAAGGCATAAACATAAATGTTATCCCTGTGGAAAACACTTTTTTTGGCAAGGCAATAACAGTTACAGGGCTTCTGACAGGCAGGAATATTATAAGGTCCTTGTCCGATAAGACAGACGGCTGTGAGTGCCTGTTTGTCCCGGACATTGTTATGAGAGATGGAGAGAATGTGTTGCTTGATGACACCTCAAAGGACGATATTGAAAATGCCCTTGGTATAAAAGTTAAGGTAATAGAGGCTACACCGGAGGGCATTATGAAAGGACTGGAGGCTGTGTGCTGAGAATAAGCGGGAAGACAAAGGTGCTTGGTCTGCTTGGCTATCCTGTTGAGCATAGCCTTTCACCTGCAATGCACAACGCTGCATTTGAACACCTCGGGCTTGACTGTTGTTATCTGACATTCCCTGTTAAGCCGGAACTCTTAAAGGATGCGGTAAAGGCAGTGAGGGCGCTTGATCTTGCAGGGGTGAATGTTACGATGCCGCATAAAGAGAACGTCATCCCTCTGCTTGACAGAGTGGATTCTGATGCCTCTTTTATAGGAGCTGTTAATACAATAGTTAACAGTAACGGAAAATTGACAGGATACAACACTGACGGAAGAGGTTTTATGAGGTCATTATCCGAGGCGCAGATATCGGTAAACAGAAAGAATGTTCTTATACTGGGCGCAGGCGGAGCTTCACGTGCTATAGGCTTTTATCTTGCTAAAAAAGCATCAGCATTATTTATTTATGATATAGACAGAAAGAAGGCAGGTAAACTCATCAGGGATTTGAAAAAAATAAACAATAGCGTATTCTCAGCAGGGAACATAAATAACTTGGACAAATACGATGTAATCATAAACGCAACTCCTCTCGGGCTGAGAAAGAACGACCCTGTCCCTGTGAATGTTAGTCTGCTTAAAAGAGGACATATAGTGTGCGACCTGATTTACAAGAAGACCGTGTTGCTTGATAAAGCGGCAAGGAAGGGTTGCAAGACTCTTAACGGTCTAGGCATGCTTTTATGGCAGGGCGCATTTGCATTTGAATTATGGACAGGCAGAAAAGCGCCTGTTGAAGTAATGCGAAAAGCGCTGGTTAAGAATCTGTAATATCTCCTCATCCGTCATTCTGGCTTGTCCAGAATCTTTCAGAAGGATTCCGAACAGCAATCCTCTTGATTTGGGTAATTTTCACATCTGTTTTATTTTACGAAATGATATAATCTTGCTATAACTGAAGCAAGGGGGTATATCATGGCAATTTTAAATCATCGCACAAGTGCGATATTCATAGCCTTTTTCATTATTTTTCTATCTTTCGCATCTTTGTCTTTTGCCGAAAAAGTTACCTTTGTAAAAGAATACACCTATCAGGCGAGCGAGCTTGACAGCAAAGCGTCATGCAGGACTATTTCGCTTGAGATGGTAAAAAGATTGCTTCTTGAAGAACTCGGCACATATCTGATAAGCGAGACAGGGGTAAAGGATTTTATGCTCACAAAAGATCAAGTAACGACCTACAGCGCCGGAATTGTGGGAGCTGAAATCATAGAAGAGAAATGGGACGGAAAGACATTTTGGCTCAAGGCAAGAGTCTCGGCAGAACCCAAGGAAGTGGCTAACTCTCTGCAAAACATTGTTAATGACAAGCAGAAGACAAAGGAATTAGAGGAGGTAAGAAAAAAAGCAGCGGAGTTTTCAAAGGAGATTGAGAAATTAAAAAAAGAACTGGAAATAGCAAAGCTGGATACCAAGAAGCCTGCACATAAAGCAGCCGAAAAGAAGATTGAACAATATAATGAGGCGGTAAAAGGATTAGGTGCAACTGATTGGTATGAGCAAGGTGTAAAATTTTATGGATCAGGCAATTTCAAAGAGGCAATAAATGCCTATAACAAGGCAATTCAATTAAACCCTCAGTATGCTGAGGCCTACATTGGCCGTGGGGCTTCTTACGATGGTTTAGGTAACTTTCAGCAGGCAATCAATGACTTTAGCAAGGCGATAGAATTAAAGCCACGGAGTGCCGAGGCGTACTATAATCGTGGAGCCACTTACTATAGATTAGTCGTGTTTGGTAGCGGCGCTGACGATAAATCAGGCAATTTTCAGCGGGCAATCAATGACTTTAGCAAGACGATAGAATTAAACCCTCAGTATTCTGGTGCTTACATTATGCGCGGGATCGCTTACGATAAATTAGGCAACTATCAGCAGGCTGTAAATGACTTTATCAAAACAACCCAATTAGATCCTCAGAATGCGTCGGTTTACATCAAACTCGGGCTTGCTTATGGTAACTTAGGCAGCTATCAACAGGCTATAAATGCCTATAGCAAAGCAATAAAAGTGTTCCCTAAGTATGCTGAGGCGTACTATAGACGTGGGGCTGCTTACTTGAAATTAAACAATGAACAAAAAGGAATAGAAGATATTAAAATAGCTGCAAAATTAGGTTCGTATGAGGCTAAAGATTATTTGAAGGAAAAAGGGATTAAGTGGTAGAGGAAAATGCCGCTCACATAAAAATAAATCCGTCAGGCACATTTTTCACCTGATGCGGGAAGTCGGGAAGCCAGCTATTTATCTATAAGTTCCTCTCTGTAAAAGTATATGTTATAATGCCTTGTATCTATTAATCTGCGGGTGTAACTCAGTGGTAGAGTGTCAGCTTCCCAAGCTGAAGGTCGCGGGTTCGAATCCCGTCGCCCGCTCCATATGCACCAATCCTCATTCTCGCTGAGTTGGTATGTTGTTTGCTTTACATACTAATACCTGTGTGATAAAATTCAAGATATGAAGAAGAAAGCGCTGCTCGTTTTGTCACTGCTTTCGCTAGTGGCACTTTTTTTGCTTTTAGGCAATAACAAGGGACTGGATAAGGCTCTGCTGCTCAAAGGAGGCTCTTTTATAGAGGGCTTGAAAATTATCCATAAAAAAAATGGGATCAGCATGTGGACGCTCAATGCCAGCAGGGCTGATATTATAGAAGGCAGTGACAGGGTAAAGCTTAATGACATAGTTTTGACGGTTGAGAATAAAGATATGACGATATACTCACCGGAGGGATTTTATAATACGGAAAGTAGAGACCTGATTCTGAACGGGAAGATAAAAGCGGTCTCAAAAGGATATACAATTATAACCGAATCTGCGGAGTGGAACCAGTCCAAGGGAGAGATTAAGACGAAAGAGGCTGTGAAGATTGAGAGTAAGAAATTTAATGTTGAAGGAACAGGCATGGAAGCGGATTCAGAACAGAAAGTGAGGATATTGAAAAATGTTAAGGCAACTTTTTACCGTTAGTGTCTTTATTAGTGTTGTTCTGGCAGGCAGTATATTTGCCGAGGAGAAAACAGAACAGATAAAAGGGCCGATAGTAATAACTTCGCAGACACTTTTCTCGGACGATAAGGCTCGCACTGCCCTTTTTGAAGGCTCTGTCGTTGCAAAGACTGAGAATATGACGCTTTACTCTGATAAAATGCTTGTTTATTATGCTGAAGGAACCGGCAATGTGACAAAAATAGATGCAGAGGGCAGTGTGAAGCTCGTTAAAAAAGACCTTGTTGTTACATCAAAGGTTGCAAACTATTTCGCAGATGAGGAAAAGATCATCTTTACCGGTGAGCCGAAAGCAGTACAGAAAGGCGATATTATTATAGGGACAAAGATGACATACTGGATGAAAGAAGACCGTTCTTTTGTGGAGAACAGCAGGGTATTGCTTGAAAATAAAAAAGGGAAATAGATGCATATTCTTGAAGTAAAGGAAATCACAAAAAACTACGGCAAAAGATGCGTTGTAAAAAATCTCAGCTTATACGTAACCACAGGCGAGATTGTTGGTCTGCTCGGGCCAAACGGAGCCGGTAAGACAACAACATTTTATATGATTGTTGGAATGATAAAACCTGAGAGCGGCAGTATTTTCCTTGATGGTGAGGATATCGGTCAGCTCCCTATGTATCAGAAGGCACGCAGGGGAATAGGCTATCTCCCGCAGGAACCGTCCATATTCAGAAAGCTTACAGTAAGGGATAATCTTAGGGCCGTGCTTGAGATAAAAGGGTATTCTGACGCAGATATTGTCGGCATGGTGGAGGAACTGCTTGATGAGTTCAATCTCAGGGGGTTTGCAGACAGGAATGGGTACAGGCTTTCAGGCGGAGAACGAAGAAGGACAGAGATAGCAAGGGCGCTTGCGCTGAAACCGACGTTTATACTTTTTGATGAACCATTTACAGGCATTGACCCGATTGCGATAATAGAGCTTAAAAAAATGCTGACCTATCTTAAGAATAAAGGTCTCGGCATACTTATAACGGACCATAATGTAAGGGATACGCTTTCAATAACAGACAGGGCATACATAATAAATAACAGTGAAGTGCTTGCAGAGGGTGTGCCTGAAACGATAATCGCTAACCCTCAGGTAAAAGAAGCATATCTTGGCGAGGAATTCAGGCTTTAATGGCTCTTGAACATAAATTAAGTCTTAGGCTTTCTCAAAAACTTATTCTTACCCCTCAACTCCAGCTTGCAATAAAACTTCTACAGATGCCCCAGCTTGAACTGTCGCAAACTCTTGCGCAGGAACTCGTTGACAATCCGTTTCTGGAAGATGTGCAGGAAGAAAATACAGGTGAAGAATTTGCAGGAGAAGAGAGAGAGACTGCGGAGACTGACTCAGGGCAGCCCGGAGACGATGCAGAGTCTCCCCTTGAAAAGATGATATCAGATTCATCTGCCTTTAGTGTTGATGAATATTTTGAAGAGAGGAGCGGTGACGGGAGAGACCTTGGATATTTCGGGCAGGGGACGAATACCCCGGTTTCTTTTGAGCAATTCGCGAGCAAAACTCCTGATATATATGACCATCTTTTATGGCAGTTGAGATTGTCCGACGCTGGAGAGGATATTAGGTTGATAGGAGAAGCTGTAATAGGGAATATAGATGAGAACGGCTATCTCACAGCTACGGATGAAGAGATTGCAGTAACCGCAAATGAGGACATTATTAACGTAAAGAAGGCTGTTGAAGTCGTACAGGGTTTTGACCCTCCGGGCATAGGTGCGAGAGACCTTAAAGAGTGTATGATACTGCAACTGAAACAGTTGGGACTTGCCGGAAGCCTCGCCGAGATAATTATTGCGAATAATATGGAGGAGCTTAAAAAGAAGAACTATCAGCAGATAGCGCGGCTGTGCAATTTTTCGGCTGATGAAGTGCTGGCTGCCGTCAAGGTCATTGAGGGTTTGGAGCCGAGACCGGCAAGGAATTTTTTTAACGCGAATACCGATTATGTTATCCCTGATGTATTTGTGGTTAAGACTGATGAGGGATATCAGATTGTTCTGAACGAGGAGAGACTGCCGAAACTGAGGATAAACAGCTACTATAAAAAACTCCTGCTCCAGAAGAATTCTTTTTCAAAAGAGGAAAGACAATTCCTTGATGAAAAATTGCGCTCTGCCTCCTGGCTGTTAAAAAGCCTTGACCAGAGAAATAGGACGATATACAGGGTGACAGAGAGCATAATTAATTTTCAGCGGGATTTTTTTGACAGAGGCATCCAGCACATGAAGCCTTTGAACCTCAAAAATGTTGCGGGGGAACTCAGTCTGCACGAAAGCACTATCAGCAGGGTTACGTCCAATAAATATCTGTCCTGCAGTCGTGGTGTTTTCTGTTTCAAGTTTTTTTTCTGCAGCGCCCTGCAAAGCGATACGGGCTCGGTCTCCTCCACCTCTGTAAAAGACCTGATAAAGAAGATAGTATCAGAGGAAGACCACAGGAAGCCATTGAGCGACCAGCGTATCGTGGAGCTGCTTAAAAG
>JAPLLK010000008.1 GCA_026387575.1 Nitrospirota bacterium
ATTAACTCATAACGCCTCTTTATAAATTTGCTCCTCATAATATCAATAAAAGCAATTATCCATAAAAGCACATAAAGAATGATACCTACTTCAGCAAGTCCCATCGCATCCTCATGTTATTAGTAATAGAAAATAATTTTAATTGGAAGTGAAAATTACCATAATTCTATTTTCATCTCTCTCCGTACAAAACAAACACTGCCCAGCAGAAAGGATCTTAATATTTTGCCTTTATCTCTTCCCTCGCAAACTTCAGTGCCTCTGCCATCTGCTTTTGATTGGCAGATGGCAAAGCTTCTTTATGCTCACTATTTCCCTATTCTCTCAAGCATGAACTTTACCTGTCTGTCTTCGGGACTCAATCGGAGCACTTCTTCAAATGCCTTCTTTGCTTCGGCATCTTTGCCACTCTGGTAATACATAAGACCGAGGGATTTTTGGAGTGTGGAATCTTTCGGGAACTTCTCAACACCTTCTTTCAGATATTTTAGCGCCTTCTCGTCTTCCTTCATCTCCTGATAGCTGAGCGCAAGATAATAATATGTCTCAGCAGAGGGGAATGCCTTTAATGCTTCCTCAAAGAGCGTTACTGCTTTGCCGTAATTCCTCTGCCTGAAATAATTGCCTGCCTCAATAAAAAATTCCGTTGCCTTTTTCTGGCGTTCCTCATTGTTTAGAAGCGCATAGGGGTTGAAAATAGCATCCACAATCTTGCCGTCAGGAACTTTATTATCATAGGTTTTTGTTAAGCTAATCCCTTTGATTCGCATCTCATCTACGTTTATAGAGCCGAGATAGTTTGCGCCAATTTTTATATTTGATTCGGATGAGATGTTTTTCTCATTGTCAACGATGTTGTTGTCTTTTATCTCTCCTGAAAATCCCTTTATGCGGATGCCTTCGGCATTCTGAAAGATGTTTGCCTGAAGAACTTTTGCATCTGTCTGTTGAAGCTCAATCCCTGTTTTATTGTCTGAGATTGTTAAACTTTTCATTGCGACAGAGGGTGTGCCCGAAACAGAAACTCCGATATTGCTGCCTGTGATTACAACGTTTTCCATTGAGCCCTCTGTGTTTCGCAAAAGCATTGCAATTGCTGCGCCTTTAATGCGGAAACCGCTGACCGCGATATTGGCTCCTTCAGCGGTTATGCCCTTCCACTTTTTATCTCCTGCTGGTATAAGTTCAACCGGAGATTCCTTTCCGCTTACAATCATTTTGCCATAAACATTGAGAGATGCATTTTCATCAAACATAATCCGCGTTTCAGGCTCTATTGTCAGCGATAAACCCTTGGGAACTGTGAGGCTGTTTTTCACAATATAAATTCCCGAAAGAACAGTGTCTTTTTTTAGCTCGCCTGAAAGCGGAACAGGTTCTTTGGATACAAGAGATGCTCTGTGAGGGTCTTGCGGGTCTGATTCATTGCCTGTCTGGTCAAATGCCGAAACCCTGTAATAATAAATCTTGTCGGACATGGCTGTTTTATCTTCAAAAATACTGATTTCCACTTTCGCTATCTCAGCATATCCGCTTAGAGGCTGCTCGCTCCTTAAGACTTTATAGCCTGCGAGGTCGGATATGTCCTTTAACTGCTCCCATGCAATCTCGATCCTGTCGTGAAATCCTTTTGCCTTTACGCCTTTAACCTGAGGGGGCGGAGTGGTATCAATAGTCACAAAACCGCTTACATCCATCCACTGGCTTTCATATCCGCCAGGTTTTTTCAGCGTAGCAACGTTATATTATCTCCGGGCAGCACAAGGTATTCTCCGGTATAGATGCCGGGCTTTACCTCTTTCATTGGAATGTTCTTTTTGTAGTTGCCTATGTCAAACATTGCCACCATTGACTTATCGCCTTCAAGCCCTGCCCTGATTATCTTGCCTTTGCCGAACGGCCCTTCTTTTATATTGGTAAGGACTTCCTTAATAGCAGGCCTGTCCTCTGCGGCGATTCCCAATGGAGAGGGTATCTTTTCATTTAACTTGTAAGCAAGCTCACTTACCAGCCTTATCTGCTGAATTTCCCTGAGATTCATCGCTGTGGACACGGCAGTCATTATGATTCCAAGCGGAGACAGAGGAACTCCACCCTCATGGTATCTCACAGCGTCTTTTAATCTCAATACCTCTTTCCCTGTTTTTGTATTCACTATCCATACCTCTGCTTCCACGCCGAGTTGTGAATAAACTCCTGCATAGATCTTTTTATACTCTGTAATCCTGCCATATACCAATCCGTCGCAACCGAGCGACTGGCAAACTTCAGCAGGTTTCATTTCAAGAACAGTTTTACCTGTAGATTTTTCCATGTAAACGATTTTTTCATCAACGATTGAAGGTTCAATGTCCTTGTAAGGTTTGGAACTGAAATGGTTGTAAAACGCCTTTCTGACCTGATTTGCTATGCCTCTTTCCTCTGTATCGTTCTGAAATGGCAGGACCGCAACAATCCTCGGAAGTTCTTCTTCTGCTACAGCCTGTGCTTCAGGTGTGTCTTTTTTTACTTCCCCTGTCGGAGCGCATGATGAAATGGATATGGAAAGAAAAAGAATCGATAAAAACAAAAATGTCCTTTTCATAAATTTTCTCCTTGAACCTGTAAAATTATTTCCGGATTCTTCAACTTGCCCTTACCTGTAAAAACGAACCTTGTCTATCCACAACGTCCCTTTTACCGGCAGATTATTGCCGCTGTGGATGCCTATCCATACAGACTCCACACGGCTTAAATCAAGTATTTGTTTGCCAGGTTTGGCGCCGAATCTCTCTGCGCCCTCCTTTATCCAGCCCCGTCCTACAGTCAATTGCTCAAACGGTATCCTGATAAGTTTCCACGAAGCGCCTATTTCAAAATTTCCGACATACGCATCTATAATGTTTGAATTTTCGCGTTCCGAGGTAAAAATCACCACATGGCCTATAACAGGGATGTCGGCCTTTACATAAAACTCAATGCCGTTGAACAAAGAGAGATCACGTTTGCTCCAGTTTCGAGCGCTTGCAGACATGTTGCTTCCAGCCTTAACCAGATCGAAATCTATTTTTAGTGAATGTTTTGAATCCTCAGCGCCTTGCGTTGTGTCTAATTTTACAAAAAAAGCGCCTTTTGCCCTGTACCCTATCTGCCACGAGGGATTAACAACATCCCCCTCAAAGTCCTCATTAAAAGCGCTCGCGTTCCTCAGCTCAGTAGGCTTAAACAGAGGCGTCCTCATTGAAATGGCAGCCATCGCTTCCCCTGTCCTGACATTAACAAGTCTAAGGTTTATATCCCATGCACCTTCAATATCTGCGAGCGTGCCTGTGAGGATAATGTCTGCTGTTAGGAGTCTGCCCATTATTTTTTCGGGAGGCTCTTTTGTGAGACCGCTCAGACTAAGTTCAAGCTCGTTCATAATCGTTTTCAGTTTCGATCTTTCGATAACTATAAAATGCCCCGAATCTATCAGTGAGGACGTAAGTCCTTCGAGGGTTACTCTTCCGGCTTCCTTTTCCCTTCCCCTGATAACCTCAAAATCCACTATGGCGATTATCTTTTTGGGTATCTTCAATTTCAGCGCTGTGCCAACAGCGTATGGCTGAGGTTTCTCAAGTGTAACCGTAACAGCGTTTCCCCGAACCTCTTTTATAATACCAAGCGCGTTGTTTATCTCGGTTTTAATGCCTTCAAGGAAAAGACTCTTCTGTACCACCTGCTGAGCAATTTCACCTACCGAGAAATCAGCCGTCTTTTTGAACTCAGGCAGTTTCAAAGACAAGACAATCTCATTGCCCGAAACGCTCTGAACCGTCCCTTCTATATACTGAAGACTTATCCGTTCAACCTGTTCAGCCTCCCCTGCAGGTTTGACAGCAGCGCAGCCTGTCAAAAAAATCATTGCCGCCAGAACAGCAGAGAATCTTTTCATTTTTTTGCTCCTTTTGTTTTTCTGAAGAAACCGCTGTATGAGGTAATAAGCCTGTTATCAGGCGATAGAACTTTTATGTCCAGTCTCCATTTGTCACCGCCTTTAAACGGAAGAAAAATTCCCGTAACAAAAGCGCCCCCTCCACTGTCCACAACCGTAAAATTTGTCTTGCCTAAATCTTCCATCTGCTTTCTGAATTCAGCAACGGCTATTTTCCCCATTTTTGAGGGGTTGCCCTTAATATCCTTGAAATCCGTTACTGTGACAGACGTTATGCTTCTTCTTATTATTTCTCCTGAGATAATAACTGCAATATCTCTTAACTTCTGTACCTCTTCTTTGGACAGAGAAGGCTTTTGTTTCTGCCCCTTTTCAGCCGGCAGGGCGTCTGCCGTGCATACAAATAAAAAAATAAAGGCAGAGCATAATACAGATATTTTCACTGCACTTTTCCCCTTACTTTAAATACGAAGTCGTAATTCAGCAGGTCTTCCCATTGATAACCCTTCACTGTCGAACGTGTGTCATCGCTGTCTCCATAAGGATTTCCCGGGATATAAAACCAGTTTACTATTGCCTCTCCGGAATGCCTAAGAATTATCCAGTACCTGCCTGGTTTAAGAACAGGCGACGGCTCATTACCTTTTGCAAATGCAAAGTCTATCCAGTAATAACCCGGACGGAACTTTATGTTTCCAAGGAAAACAGGCAGCGATCTTTCTCCGGCAAAACCG
>JAPLLK010000060.1 GCA_026387575.1 Nitrospirota bacterium
TGCCATTTTTTAGCACCTGTCAAAAATGACAGGTGCTTTTTTTCTGCGTTTTCATCTTTCATAAATAAAAATCCCAAAAAGGAGGGCAATCAATATGGCATCGTTAAAACAACAGGAAAGGAAGAATCCGGGAAGTACTGAAAACTACTCAATATTTATTCACGAAGGAGGGCTGGTTGTAAAAAACCTGATAACAGAGGAGGAGAAAATTCAGGCTTACTATTTGAGGCACAGGATATTTGCACAGGAACTTGGCTGGGTACCCCAAGCAGAAAACGCATTGGAAACAGATAGTTATGATGATTATGCGATACCCTTAGGGGTCTTTGATGGGAACAACAGAATGCTCGCACATATAAGGCTGGTATCTGCCGGATACCCATTCATGATAGAAAAAGATTTCAATCTCCTTGTCAGTTCTGAACATATAATCAAGCATGAATTTGATACGGGAGAGACATCAAGAATATGTGTCGCACCTGAAGCTAGGCCGGGGATGGTTTCAGGAAACTTCGGCATCCACCGCATCTCCATGTTTCTTTATAAGGGCGTCTACCACTGGTGCCTGAAGAACAACATCAGATACATTTATACGGTCGTGGAGCATAAGGTTTGGAGACTATTACGGGCAGCGGGATTCCCCTGCAAACTGATAGGAGAGCCGCAGGTAATGCCTGACGGAGCAAAGGCTTGCGCAGTTATAATGGACTGGAGGGAATTTGAGACATTAAATGTTGAAAAACGGCCAGATATGCTGAGATGGTTTATTCAATATCAATCAGCCTATACTGAACAGCAACAGAAACAGCCTGGAGCCTATTTACAACATCAAGCTTCCTTTTGATATTGTTGATATGAAAGTTCACAGTCCTCTCGCTGATGCGCAGGATCATTGATATATCCCATGAACTCTTGCCCTGTCTCAGCCATGTAAGGACTTCTATCTCCCTTTTTGAGAGAGGAGAAATATCGTTCCTGCTCTGCTGTTCGGTTATGCGCGTAATTACCTGATGAAAATGGGGGACAACAAGCTCCAGAATCATTTCCGTACGATTATTAAACTCTATTGAATTTCCAGATACTGTAAAGATGCTGCCTCTGTTGCCTGCAGGGTTTTTCTGTCCATGGGTAAATCCGTCCCGAAGTCCAAAATCTTCTGCATGAGATAAAAATTTTTTCGGGGTGAGGCATTTTTTGAAAGTATCCTTCCATCGCTGCAATCTAAAATTCGTAAAGTTTTCTTTAATAAGCGAGTCTACGTCATAGAGATTTTTACTCGTATAAACATCGAGCCATTCAGCAGGATAATTTACATTTATAATTTTATATGAAGCTACATTTCCATAACTGTCAGTCTTAGCAAGTCCGCTGATAGCAAAATCATACGGAATCACCTCATTCAGCCTAACCACAAGTCCTTTAAAATCTTCTTCGTTTGAGCAAAAAAGACTTGTATGGATTAACTCCAGCAGAGTAATGGCATCTCTCTTGGACAATAACTTATTGAAAATCATACTATCCCTCCTCCTGCAATAGTAAACCAATTAATGCAGAATGTCCAAATTATTAAGACCATATCAAAAAATACTCCGTCTGTCAAGGAATGCTGTTGCCTTTTCAGGTAAGGTTTTACTGGGCAGAGATTGCACTTTGTGCATAATAAAGCATAAACTATTTTCTCACTAAGCAATCCGTCCTCAAGTGGCTTATAAAAATCCCTTACGTCTACACTTTCAAAAAAGACGAACTCTACGAGCCTGACAACGACTCTTTTAAATTCCAAAAAAATCGACAAACAGGAGACGGATGCAGGTACAGGGCAGAGCTGCTCGGCAACCGATGGGAAAGGACATTCACAGATGTGCTTTTTATAAGGAAACGGTATTCTGAAGTATTTATGAATTTAACGCCTTACAGTCTTCCTGAGCGTATTATAGAGATAATCAGCCAGATGCCGAGCAAAAAGGCAACACCGAACGCTGACAGGCCGAGAATGGAAACCCCATATATTTTGGGGCCTACGCCTGTTGCATGCATTATGGCAGAACTCAAGAGAATAGAACTCACAATCAGGCTGAATGAAATCCTGTTGGTTGATTTATCCATATCGCGTATTAGTTTCTCAAGCCCGATATGTGTGAGTTTCAGATGAATATCGTCCTTTAAAACCTTTCTTATAATCTGTTTCATCTGGCGGGGGAAGACAACAACAAAGTCTCCTATCTCTTCTATGCTCTTTTTGGTCTTTTCGTATATCCTTGACGGACTCAGCTTTTCCCTTACGAGTTTAGAAGCGTAAGGTTCTGCCGCAGCAATAAAATTAAACTCGGGGTCCAGTTCTCTTCCTATATTCTCAAGAATCAGCATCGCTTTATTTACAAGGAGAAGGTCTGAAGGAATCTTCATATTATGTTTCATTGCCAGATGCGTCACAATATCCATATACTCGGCAAAATTTATTTCCGCCAGGGTCAACCCGTATAGCGGCTCCAAAAAATAAACAAGGTCTGATTTGAATCCCTTTCTGAATGTAATTAAATCAGCCTCCTCGGGAACAAGCCCGAGTTCTATATACTGGTCAATCAGCCTGTCAAAATCCTTAGTTATGAGGGCAAGGAACGTATTTGCCATTGTTTCTTTCATCTCATCCGTAACCCTTCCTACTATTCCGAAATCCATAAACCCTATCTGCCCTTCAGGCATTGCAAAGATGTTTCCTGGATGAGGGTCTGCATGAAAAAATCCGTCTTCAAGTACCATCTTGAAATAAGCATCAACGCCGTTCTTCGCAAGTTCCCTTCTATCAAGGCCCATGCCTTCTATTCCAGAAATGTCATCAATCCTTACTCCCTCTATCCTTTCCATCGTAAGTACCTTTTCAGTGGAAAACTCACTGTAGATTTTCGGGATATATATATGAGGATTATTCTCAAAGTTTTTTCTGAAGCGTAAACAGTTCTTTGCCTCCTCTGAGAAATCCAGTTCCTTCCTGACAGTCCTCGAAAATTCCTCCACAATGCCTATCGGATTAAAAAACCTGCTTTCAGGGATATGTTTATCCATAAGCTGGGCTATTGTTGTGAGAATATTTATATCTGTCTCTATTTGCTCTCTTATATCAGGCCTCTGCACCTTTATTATCACATCACTTCCATCAAGGAGAGTGCCGTGATGCACCTGCGCAATTGAAGCGGCAGCAGTCGGCTTATCATTAAACCTTGCAAATATCTTATCAATCGGGAGCTGCTTCTCTTCTTCTATGATTCTCTTTGCTTCTTCAGAAGGAAACGGCGGGACTTCATCCTGAAGTTTCTTGAACTCATTGGCAAAGGGCGCGGTAATAAGGTCAGGTCTTGATGAAAGAAGCTGGGCGAGTTTAATAAAACTTGGGCCAAGCTCTGCGAACGCCATCCTAAGTCTCTCGGGAACAGTATGCCCCCTTACCTCAGGCCATTGCCCAAATGTTTTTAACCGCTTTCTGAGAGAGACAAATCTGTTGAGGCGAAGCTGGTCAATTATGTGTCCGAACTCATACTTAAGAAAAACATTAACAATCTGCCTTACTCTGCTTATATTCTTATAAGTACTCCTGAGTTTCAGCAGACTGAAAGGCATCGTCTATTCTTATCTCCCCGGCGAGCCTTCGGCCTGCCCTTCTTCCTTTACTCCTTCAAGTTTCTTTATCCTGTTAGAGAGGTTCTGAATCTTTTTGTTGAGTTTCTCAATGTCATCCTTTGTAGGAAGGTTCATTTTTTCCAGAGTCTTTGACAATATTTCCGAGAAATTTTTAGAAAATCCTTCGGTTCCCTTTTCAGCCTTTTCTGTCCACTCCTTCACGAGTTTTGCGCCCTGTGATTCACTGAGTTCACCTTTTTTAACAAGCTCGTCAATGAACTCATTTACTTTCTGCTGCATGCCCAAACCGGCAAGCAAGGCGCTCCTTATTGTTTCAAAAAGTGTCATAAACACCTCCTGTTTTAGCTGTTGGCTATCAGCTGTCAGCTAATAGCTTTCTTAACCATATCGTACACTGCTTCAAGCGCCTTGTCCAGTTTTGCAACGTCTTTTGTGCCGCCCTCTGCCATTTCAGGTTTTCCTCCACCTCTGCCGCCTGCAATCTCGGCAACCTTTTTAAGTATCTCTCCGGCCTTTATCTTCTTAGCAAGGTCTTTTGTGACCATGGACAAAAATGCCGCCTCGCCGTTCATGGCAGATGCAAGGACAATAACACCTGAGCCGAGTTTATCCTTTAAATTGTCTGCAAGAATCCTTAAATCCTTCTTTTCAAGATCGTCAACCCTGCATGAAATAACCTTTGTGCCACCTATATCCATTGCCTTCTCTATGAGTGCCGCAGAACTTTCAGATGCTGCCCTGCCTTTGAGCCTCTCTGCCTCTCTTTCCATTTCTTTCATATCGGCAAGAAGCTTTTCTACCCTTTCACGTGGTTTCTCAGTCTTAAGCATATCTGAAATTTTTCTTAACTCCTCGTCTTCTTTCCTGAAATAGTCAAAGGCAGATATTCCTGTCAGCGCCTCTATCCTTCTAATTCCTGATGCAACGCTTCCCTCTGAGACAATTACAAAAGGTCCTATGTCTCCGGTTGCCTTGCAGTGAGTGCCGCCGCAGAGTTCAGAGCTGAATCCAGGCACCTTCACAACTCTGACTGTTTCGCCGTATTTCTCTCCGAAAAGAGCTGTCGCTCCTGAGGCAACTGCATCTTTTATATCCATAACTGAAATCTCAACATTAATGTTTTCAAGAACCTTATGATTGACAGTATCCTCTATGCTCCTTATCTCATCGCGACTAATAGGGAAGAAATGCGTAAAATCAAATCTGAGCCTGTCAGGAGCAACAAGCGAACCTGCCTGCTTTACATGCTCGCCAATTATATCTTGCAATGATGCCTGAAGGAGATGCGTTGCGGTGTGATTGCTCATTATAGCTTTTCTTCTCTGGGTATCAACTCTGCATGTCACCCTGTCCCAGACCCTCAATTTCCCATCTTTGATTTTTATGATATGAGAATGCAGCCCCTCAATAACTTTTTTGGTATCAGCAACAAAAGCCCTGAATCCGTCTGATGTCATCGCGCCTGTATCTCCAACCTGCCCTCCGGATTCACCGTAAAAAGGAGTTTTATCCAGAAAGACCTCCACTTCTTCATCCTGAGATGCCTCCTTGACAACCTTCCCTTCCTTCAATATAGCCTTAACAACTGATTCGGTCTGCATCGTATCATAACCATCGAACTCGGTTTGGCCTATCTCGGAAAGCAGTTCTCTGTATATGGATGAAATAGACTCTTCTTCGCCTACCCACGAAGCCCTTGCCCTTTCCCTCTGCATCTCCATTTCTCTGTGGAACCCGTCTTCATCCAGAATGAGATTGTTGTCAGATGCTATGTCTCTTGCAAGGTCTATAGGAAATCCATAGGTATCGTACAGCTTGAATATTTCATCTCCCGGAACTGACTCCAATCCTGCTTTCTTTGCAGCTGCAATTACTTCGTCTATTATCTTCATGCCCTGCTCAAGCGTCTTGGAAAAACGCTCCTCTTCAATTTTGAGGACCTTTGCCGCCCTATCCTTTTCATCAAGAAGTTCAGGATAGGTATCACCCATTAAATCAGTAACGGGCCCGATGAACTTATACAGTACCGGTTCGTTTAAGCCCAAAAGTTTTGCGTGCCTTGCCGCCCTTCTTATAATTCTTCTGAGGACGTAACCCCTTCCTTCATTTGAAGGCATAAGTCCCTCAGAGAGCAGAAAAGAAATCGCCCTGATATGGTCAGCAATAACCCTTATGGATGTATCGCTCTCAACGCTCTTTCCGTAAGTTGCATTTGCAAGCGCCGTTATTGCTGATATAAGAGGCATAAACAGATCAGTATCAAAATTATTAAGCTTTCCCTGCAAAACAGCGGAAATCCTTTCAAGTCCCATCCCCGTATCAATGCTTGGTTTTGGGAGGGGGGTAAGATTTCCTGATTCATCCCTGCTGTACTGCATAAAAACAAGATTCCACAGTTCAAGAAATCTGTCGCAGTCGCATCCTACCCTGCACTCAGAGTTGCCGCACCCGACATGCTCTCCCCGGTCAATTATTATTTCAGAGCACGGGCCGCAGGGGCCGGTATCTCCCATCTGCCAGAAGTTGTCCTTCGCGCCAAGGCGTACAATCCTGTCAGAAGGAATCCCGGTTAAATCTTTCCATAGTTTTTCAGCCTCGTCATCCTTTTCATAAACAGAAATCCAGAGCCTGTCCTTCGGGAGTTTAAATATGCCAGTAAGCAATTCCCACCCAAATAGTATCGCGTCTTTTTTAAAGTAATCTCCAAAAGAAAAATTCCCCAACATTTCAAAAAACGTGTGATGCCTTGATGTGTGTCCTACATTTTCAAGGTCGCTGTGTTTGCCGCCTGCCCTGAGACATTTCTGGCATGAGACTGCCCTTGTGTATGACTTTTTCTCTTCTCCAAGAAAAACAGATTTGAACTGCACCATGCCTGCATTTGTAAAAAGCAGCGTAGGATCGTTCTTGGGAATAAGGGACGAACTCCTTACTGCCTCATGGCCTCTGGAGGAAAAATAATCCAGAAATGCCTTTCTTATCTCTTTACTTTTCATCTAAGCCTAAACCCCTGCTTCTCCCTGCCTGCAAATCTCTTTTCAGCAAAAAGAACATCGTTATTTTTTAATTACTCCTGGTTCATTGCTGATAATGTGCATAAGCTTTCCGTCAATGAATATGAGCTGCGTCTTTAAAAGACCCATCTTTGTATATATCCATTCTTCCCTGTATTTGCCATCCTCTGACGGCTTCAGCACATTAACTTCTGACGGTGAACCCCACGCATATCTGACCTGCTGCTGTGTCATGCCAGGAGAAACCTCGCAGCGCTTGATATTTTCCTGTATTGCCGGTGGAAATCCTTTTATTTCATCAGGCGAATACCTGACGGAGTCAATACATCCCAAAACCGAAAAACAGAGAGCTGAAGTCATAATACATAAAGCTGACATGCTTTTCCTCATCAATTTACTCCTCCTTTATCTTGAATTGTCTAAGTATCTTATTGATTGTATCAAAAGAATACCCTTTCCTGACAAGAAATCTCCATATTTTTTTCTTAATTTCCTCATCGGAATAATTTTCAATAGCCTTTAATTTTTTACTTACAACCTTCTCTGCCCTGATTATCTCATCAGGGTCATTATCGGTGAAAACTTCCTTTATTAACTCCTCAGATATTCCCCTCCGGTGAAGAAAAATCCTGACTCCGCGATTCCCGAGCAGTCTTGCATCCTCCGCAATTCTTCTGAGGGATACAGCAAGCGCTGTATCATTTATAAATCCTTTTTCGCTTAAATGGTTGATTGCCTGCTGTATAGTCTCCTCTGAAAAACCTTTCCATTTGAGCTTATCAGTAAGTTCTTTTTCACTCCTGTCCCTATAACTCAGCAGTCTGTAAGCATAACGAATCGCATCTGTTTTGTTCAAATTAGAAAAACTCATCTTTATAGGGCATACTCGTATTGAACAGTCTGCTCAGCCTTTCTAACGGTAATTACTTGCTGAACCTCTCAATATTCATCTGGTCTTTCTGGGGCTGAGACGACGACTCGAATGTAAGGTCGCTTGTAGATTGAATGCCTTTCACCTTGAGCGCAAAATCATCAGCGTTCGTTGCTCCCCTAAGAGCCTCCTCATACGTAATAAGCCCTGACTTATAAAGCTTGAGGAGAGCCTGGTCAAATGTCTGCATATTATAGTGAACTGAACCCTGAGCAATAACATCCGTGAGCAGCTTTGTTTTGTCAGGGTCAAGGATGCAGTCCCTGACCGTCATAGTAGCAACAAGCACTTCAACTGCCGGAACCCTGCCTCTGCCGTCAGCCCTCGGCATAAGCCTCATTGAGATTATGCCTTTAATAACAGATGCAAGCTGCATCCTTACCTGCTTGTGCTGATACGGAGGGAAAACAGATATTATCCTGTTTATTGTCTCCATTGTATCAATTGTATGAAGGGTGCTGAGCACAAGATGCCCTGTCTCTGCGGCGGTAAGAGATATCTGTATTGTCTCAAAGTCACGCATTTCGCCCACGAGTATTACATCAGGGTCCTGTCTGAGCGCCGCTCGCAATGCCTTGCTGAAAGACTCTGTGTCAGTACCGATCTCTCTCTGATTTACGATGCTGCTCTTATCCCTGTGCAGATACTCTATGGGATCTTCTATTGTTACAATGTTATTTGTCCGGTTCGTATTGATATAATCAATCATCGCGGCAAGCGTCGTTGACTTACCGCTGCTTGTTGTGCCTGTGACAAGTATAAG
>JAPLLK010000050.1 GCA_026387575.1 Nitrospirota bacterium
ACTTAGACAGGAAGCTCGTTGATAAGAGAATATTCCCGACCATCGACATAAACGCATCGGGCACAAGAAAAGAGGAGTTGCTTGTTGATAAGGATGTGTTGAACAAGATGTGGATTCTGAGAAAGGTTCTGAATCCGCTGAGCACTGTTGAAAGCATGGAGTTTCTGCTTGGCAAGCTTACAGGCACAAAGGGCAACAAGGACTTTCTTGATATGATGAATAAATAGTTTTTCTCAGCAATCCCGGAAACACATTTACTATAATGTACGTCAGGTATATGTGTCTCTCTACGAGTCATCGACAAAACCTTTACGAAGCAGCGGGATTTTGCTGTTCAGGTTCTTAAATCCTTTTGGATACAAACAAGAATACTTCATCATAATCATAAATGTCTTGCTAAGATGCTGCTCTACGAATCGTAGACTCGTAGAGCTTTTTCAGCACGCATGCCTGCCATAAATAATTGAATTGCATTTTCGGGTTAAGAATCAGACTAAACTTTTCCTTGTCAATCTCCATATTGCATAGATATAATACATATTATGCGTGTTCCTTTTGATTGGTTAAAAGATTTTGTTGACATCACTAAAAGTCCCGAGGAAGTCGCGGATATTCTTACAATGGTCGGACTTGAGGTGGAGGCCATAGAAAAAAAGCTGGACGGAGATTTCGTATTTGAGGTGAATGTTACTCCAAACAGGCCTGACTGTCTCAGTATCATTGGTATTGCACGGGAGATTGCCACAGCAATGAACCTGCCGCTAAAGCATCCTGAGCATTATGTAAAAGAAAAAGCTTCGGATGATGGTTTTAAGGTAGAAATACTTAATTCAAACTTATGCCATAGATATGCCGGAAGAGTTATAAAAGGAGTAAAGATTGCAGAATCTCCGGATTGGTTTAAAAACAGGATTACCAAATGCGGCATACGAACGATAAATAATATAGTGGATATAACAAACTATGTCCTCATGGAATCAGGCCATCCGTTACATGCGTTTGACCTTACTACGTTGAAGGGGAAATCAATAAAGGTGGCGCTCGCAGAGGAAGACTGCAATATTGTTACGCTTGACGGAATAGAGAGAAAATTGCCGCCGGATGCGCTTCTCATATGGGACGCAAAAAATCCTGTAGCAATTGCGGGTGTTATGGGAGGTGCTGAAACAGAGGTTAGTGATTTTACTCATGATGTGTTTCTTGAGAGCGCATATTTTGAACCAACATCGGTCAGGAGGACATCAAAGGCTTTGGGTCTTAAATCCGAATCATCTTACAGGTTTGAAAGAGGCACGGACATTGAGGCTTTGAGTAATGCACTTGACAGGGCAGCATCCTTAATCCAGCAGGTTTCCGGCGGAATGGTCTATAAAAAAGTTGATGTTTATCCAAAAAGGTTTGTCCCTGTGATTGTAAATGTGAGATATGACAGGGTCAATAAGGTTCTGGGAACAGAGATTCCTGACAAAGAAATGGTGGATATAATTAAGAGATTGGGCATTACTGTGGATTTACACAAGGACTATTTCACGGTAAAACCTCCGGCATTCAGGCCTGACCTTACGATGGAGTCTGATATTATTGAGGAGATAGCAAGAATTTACGGTTATCAGAAGATAAGGACAACAATTCCAAAGGCGGTTATTTCGGGAGAGAACTCAGGCGGGGAACACACTTACGCTCTGAGGATAAAAAATATTGTAAGAAAGGCAGGGTTCAGCGAGGCAATAAATTACAGCTTCATGGCTGGAACAGACCTTGATATTCTTCATATCCCAGCGGAAGACAGAAGGCACAAGGCTGTTTCAATAAAAAACCCGCTGAAGAAGGAAAGTTCTTTGCTTCGGACGACGTTAATCCCGTCGCTGCTTGAAAATTTTATATATAATTTTTCAAGGGGCATAAGAGATATCAGGATTTTTGAGTTATCCACAGTGTTTGAGGATATAGGACGGCCGCTGCCTCTTGAAATTATGTGTCTTGCCGGTGTCTATTACAGGGAAAGAAAACCATCTTTATGGAAAGAAGAAGCCAGCGGTTTCTATATAGTCAAGGGGATGATTGAAGACTTATTCGGTGACCTGCATATTAATGGGTATGTGTTTTCTCCTTCAAGCGAGCCTTTCCTTCATCCCGGACAGTCATGTGAGATTCGTATCTCAGGTTCAAGTATTGGTTTGCTCGGAGCTATTTCGCCTGTGGTGGTTGATAAGCTGGATCTGAAGGTTCCGAGGCCCGAAATAGTTGTATTTGAAATAGACTTTGACAGATTAATTTCTTTGATCCCTGCTTCTATGGAGTATTCGCCCATACCAAAGTTCCCATGTATTGAGCGTGACATAGCAATCATTGTGGATGATAAGCTTAGCGCGTCTGACATTGAGAACCTCATAAGGGCTTATCCGTTGGAATTAATAGAGGATGTTTCCATCTTTGATTTTTATAAAGGCAGAAATATTCCTGATGAAAAGAAAAGCCTTGCATTTACGGTAAGATACAGGTCGGACAGCAGAACACTTACAGAAGCAGAAGTGGAAGAAATGCATTTTAATATTGTTAAGTATATCACAGCAGAGACAGGCGGGAAGTTGAGAGTGTGAGGGTCTGTTGAGACCGATTATCGGTATAACAGCAGACATAGAGGACAACCGCTTTAAACTCAACAGGGATTATGTAGAGGCTGTTGAGAAGGCAGGCGCCTGTCCTGTATTGCTGGCGCCTGCCCGTAATGCCTCGGATATTGCTTTAAGGATTGACGGAATTCTTGTCTCCGGAGGAAGTGACCTTCATCCCTCCTATTACAACGAAGATGTAAATTATGAGATAAAAATTGTTGAAAGGGACAGAAGCGACTTTGAATTTGCAATAATTCATGAGATAATAAAGTTGAAGAAGCCAGCGCTCGGCATATGTTATGGGATGCAGCTTATCAATGTTGCTTTTGGAGGAAGCCTTTATCAGGATATAAAGCAGCGGGTTCCGGCGGCAATAGAGCACAGAGAGGGTTACCATACAATTAAAGTGAGTGATAACAAACTTATAGATAGAGGCGGGTTTAAGGTGAACAGTTCTCATCATCAGGCGGTAAAGGTTATTGGGCAGAGATTGAATGCAATTGCCTTTTCCGCTGACGGTATCGTAGAGGCAGTATACAGCGAGGGTTATCCGTTTCTTCTTGGCGTGCAGTGGCATCCTGAGCGGCTGCAGGACAGCCTGTCAGAAAAAATTTTCAGGGCTTTTGTGGAGGCAGCAATTGAGGGTAAATAGGTTTTATGTCGTAACCTCCATATTTATACTGCTTGTGCTTGGTTATCTCTCATACCAGATACTCAAGCCGTTTTTTAACGCTATTGCATGGGCAATAGTTTTTACTATAGTCTTTTATCCTGTATATACGTTTATATTGAGGTACGGCAGATCCAGATTTTTTACATCGTTTATAACAACAGCCTTAATTCTCATTGTGATTGTTGCGCCTTTTATCTATCTTTCTTTTGTTCTTCTGGAGGAGCTAAGGGATATTGCTGAAAAGATTGACAAGGAAACAATTGATTCTATCAAGAATATTTTTACTTCTTCTCATGTTGTGCGTTTTACTGAGAAGATCCAATCCTATTTCGGCATTGAAGGCGTTGAGATAAGCGATGTTATCCTTGGGGGGCTTAAGAAGTTCGGCAAGGGACTGGTGGATAATCTTTCCATATGGGCTGCGAATGTCAGCAGTGCAATCATAGATTTCATATTTATGGGATTTGCGGTATTTTTTCTCCTGAGGGATGGGCCTGACATTTTGCAGAAAATAGGGAATTATATTCCTTTTTCTGAAAATCAGAAAGACAGGCTCAGATTTCAGGTGAAGGATATGGTAGTGTCAACAGTTTACGGTGGAGTTGTGGTTGCAATTGTTCAGGGAGTGCTCGGCGGCATTGCCTTTTTTGCGCTCGGTATTAATGCGCCTGTTTTATGGGGGTCTGCAATGGCAGTGATGTCGTTTCTTCCTATGCTTGGTACTTTTACAATTTGGGGCCCGGCAGTAATATATCTGCTTATCAAAGGCAGTTATATGAAGGGCATAGTGCTCTTGCTTTTTGGGTCATTGGTAATAAGCATAGTGGATAATATTCTAAAGCCTGTCATAATAAGCGGAAGGACAAAGATGCCGACTCTTTTGATATTTTTCAGTGTTATCGGCGGAATAAACTTTTTCGGTTTTATCGGGTTTGTAATCGGGCCGCTGGTTCTGGCGCTGTTCGTATCGGTATTTGAGATATTCAGAGGTACAGAAGAAGGAGGGACAAATGCTTAATCAGGAAGAACTAAAAGAGATTGCAACACTTCAGGCTGATGGCAGCTATTTCGTAAGTCTCTATCTTAATGTAAGCCCAAGCACAAAGGGAGATTATGTTATACATCTCAAGAATATGCTTAAAAATATTTCAGAAGAAACGGATAAGAAGATACTTAAAAAGATTAAAGGCGATATTGAAAAGCTTGAGGCGTTTGTCACCAGCAATAAGAGGGAATTCAAGAAGGGTTTAGCCATTATCACTTCTTATGAAAAGTCATTCTGGAAGGAATATCATCTTGCTGTCCCTGTAAAGAACGCAATAATAGCGGATAAGACTCCGTATATACAGCCCCTGCTTGATATAATTGATAATTATAAGCAGTATGCTGTGCTTCTTGTTGACAAGGAATCTGCGCGTTTGTTCCTTGTGCATCTTGGCGAGATAGAGGAATACGGTGAGGTGCATACTCAGGATGTGCCGGGGAAACATAAAAGAGGAGGATGGTTTTCTTTATCAGGACACAGATTTGAACGGCATATAGATTATCATGTCAGCCTGCATATAAAAGACGTTGTAAAAAAACTGGAGTCATTTCTGGCAGCGGAGCGGATAGAAAGGATAATAACGGGTGGTTCTGATGATGCTATTGCAAAGGTAAGGGAGATGCTTCCAAAGGCAGTCAGTGAAAAAATTGTGGGCGCTTTTCATGCCGAGATGTTTGCGAATGTCAATGATATATTTGAAAAGGTCAGGACCGTGATAAGCGAGTCTGAGAGGATAGAGGAGAAGGCAATTGTCTCCAAATTGCTGACATCAGCAGGTAAAGGTCAGAATGCAGTAATAGGCATAGAGGATGTTTTGAATGCGCTTCAGGAAGGAAGAGTGATTAAGCTCATATTCATAAAGGATTTTGAAGATTCAGGCTATGCATGCAGGAACTGCAGGCATCTCTCAAAGCAAAAGGTATCTGTCTGCCCTTATTGTAAGGGAGGGATGGAGGAAGTCAATTATCTTATTGACCTTGCAGCGCAGAGAGCAGTGGAACAAGGTTCGCTGACAGAAGTGATAGCAGATAATAAAGAGCTGTTAGACGCAGGTGGAATAGGTGCATTCCTGAGATTTTAAGGCATGTTTGCTCTGTTAGAAAAGCTTCTCTTTTCTAACAGGGTTGGAACCTATACAATCAATAAAAACCCAGAGACATTTAAGAGGTGGAATTGAAGCGTGAGCTATATCTTGAGACAACCCCGCTGAATGAGGCCATAGAAAAATGGCTCAAGAAGCTTGAATCACAGGGTTTTCTTAAAGCTTTTCCCGGAGAAAAAGTCATGGTCTCGGAATCTCTAGGAAGAATAACAGCAGAACCTGTTATGGCAAGACTCTCATCTCCTTTCTATCATTCATCTGCAATGGATGGATATGCTGTTAAGTATCAGGAAACCTTTGGCGCGTCCGAGACATCCCCCAAAAAACTTAAGCTCAGTGAGCAGGCAGTTTATGTTGACACAGGAGACCCGATGCCCGATGGTTTTAATGCAGTGATAATGATAGAAGATGTGAATGTAATCAAGAGTCAAGAGTCAGGAGTCAGGAGTCAAGACTCCGAACTCCGAATTCCGAATTCCGAACTAATAGAGATCATTGAACCCGCAACTCCATGGCAGAATGTAAGGGTGATTGGTGAGGATATTGTTGCCACAGAGCTTATACTTCCTGAGAATCACAGAATAAGGCCTGTTGATGTAGGTGCAATGATTGCAGGAGGGCATATAGATATTAACGTCAGGAAAAAACCAAGGGTAGTAATTATTCCAACAGGCACCGAAATTGTAGAGCCCGGAACCAATTTAAAAAGAGGAGATATTATTGAATATAATTCAAGGGTGCTCGGCGGTCTTGTTTCTGAATGGGGTGGAGAAGCGATTAGATTCAGAATTGTCCCTGATAACCTTGACGAATTAAAGGATGCAATTTTAGAGGCGCATAATGCCGGAGATATGGTTATTGTTAATGCAGGCGCATCTTCAGGCTCTGAGGATTTCACATCAAAGGCGATAAGCGAAACAGGTGAAGTCATACTTCATGGGGTGAGTATAAAGCCGGGGAAGCCTGTAATAATAGGCGTTGTTAAAAACAAGCCTGTGCTCGGCATTCCGGGATATCCTGTGTCAGCGTTTATAACGTTTAATCTTTTCGCAAAGCCTGTGATTTACAAATGGCAGGGGATAGAAATGGAACCCCCTGAGGTTTTGATATCGGTGCTTTCAAGGCAGGTTGCTTCAACTCTCGGACAGGAAGAATTTTTAAGGGTCAAGATAGGGAAGGTCGGAGATAAATTCATTGCCACTCCTGTTTCGCGGGGGGCAGGAGTTTTGATGTCACTTGTGCGCGCAGATGGTTTTGTGAGAATACCTGCTATGTCTGAGGGAATAGGCGCAGGTTCAGAGGTTAATGTAGAGCTGCTTAGAACAAAAAACGAAATAGAAAATACAATAGTATGCATTGGAAGCCATGATAATGCGCTTGACCTGCTTGCAAATTCACTGAAGAAGAAATACCTGAAACTCTCACTTTCGTCAGCCCATGTCGGTTCAATGGGAGGGTTGATGGCTTTAAAAAAAGGAGAGGCGCATATTGCAGGAACACATCTGCTTGACGAGGAGACAGGAGAGTATAATGTCTCTTCCGTAAAAAGGCTTCTTTCTGACAGGAGGATTATTCTCGTAAATTTAGTTTACAGGGAGCAGGGGCTTCTTGTGCTGAAAGGCAATCCAAAAAATATAAGAGGATTTGAAGACCTGACAAGAGAGGATGTTGTTTTTATTAACCGGCAGGCAGGCGCCGGGACAAGGTTATTGACAGACAAACACCTGCGGGAATTCAGAATAAAACCTGAAGATGTGAAAGGATATGAAAGAGAGGAATACACTCACATGGGTGTTGCATCAGCGGTGCTTACAGGCATTGCAGACACAGGACTTGCAATTCTTACATCGGCGAAAGCGCTCGGACTTGATTTTATCCCTGTTGCAAAGGAGCGATATGACCTTGCAGTTCCGTTTGAATTCTACAATACAGAAATGATAAGGGCTCTGTTAAGTATTATCACGGAAGACAATGAATTCAGGGATATGGTTGCAAATCTAGGAGGTTATGACATAAATGATATGGGCAAGGTTATGTATGACGGTTGATGCTATCCTTCGTGGAGCAGTTTTGTTATTTCTATTTCCGCATTGTCTATGATGAATCGTTTCCCGCCTATAAACCTCTTAAAGTAGTATGGAGTTTTAAGGCTCTCTATGCTGACTTTTTTATCCTTTGAAGATGCGTGTATAAAGAGGTCGTTCCCCAGGTATATGCCTACATGGGAAGGGAATGAGGCGTATGTTCTGAAAAATACAAGGTCACCGATAGAGAGAGAATCTCTGTCAACGATTTCTCCTTCCTTGAACTGAAGCCTTGCTGAACGCGGAATGGTTATTCCGATGAGGCTGTAAACTTTCTGAACATATGCTGAACAATCAATTCCCATAATGTTGTTCCCGCCGAATTTATACGGGATGTTAATAAACTTGTTTGCGAATAATATAAGCCTGTCTTTTGCATTCATACCGGTAATCTCTTCTGATTCCGAAATATTCTTTATCTCCTCCTCTAAGTTTATTTTTGCGGTTTCAATCTCAGGTTCGGCTTCAAGAAGGAGTTTCTGTCCCCGCTTTAAGGAATCAGAATCAAGCATATTGATATCTTTCAGTTCATCGGCGTCAATATTGAATATCTTTGCAATTCTGTTAATGCTGTCACCTTTTTTGACGGTATATGTTCTCGGGCCTGTTTTCTTGACTATTAAGGTTTTCCCTATGCTCAGCTTTGAGGATTTTTTAAGATTATTAAGGCTGCGGATTTCCTTAGCGCTGACGTTGAATTTTTTTGAGACTCTGGAAAGGGTGTCGCCCTTTTTTATTGTATATGTCACATCTGCAAATCTTTTCATATGATTTCTCCCGTCATCAAGCAGCCTCTTCCCTTTCAATGTCTCTGAGGGTGGGGAGCTCTGTCAGGTCTTTTAACCCAAAATACTGCAGGAACTCTTTTGTAGTCCCGTAAAGCAGCGGCCTGCCCGGAGTTTCCTTTCTCCCAAGTATCTTTACAAGTTTTCTGTCAAGGAGTGTCTTTACAACTCCGTCTGAGTTTACACTTCTTAATTGTTCTATCTCAGCTTTGATAATTGGCTGCCTATATGCGATTATTGCAAGTGTCTCAAGAGCTGATGCTGAAAGTTTTACAGAGGTGCTCTTGGCTCTGAATTTCTTCAGAAATGGAGCATACGCAGTGTTTGTTATCATCTGGTAGCCGTTGGCTATTTCAGTAATCAGGACTCCTCCATTCCTTTCCCTATAGTCTGTCATAAGCTCATCCATAAATTTTTTAAGTTCAGTCTCCTGCATCTCAGCGATGTCTTTCAAAGACGACAGCGTTACAGGCTCGCCTGAAAGAAAAAGAATTGCTTCAAGCAAATATTTCTTATCTCTGTCTTCCATACAAATTATAGAACTATACCAAAAAAGCGCCAATAAATTCAATCTGTTTGAAATTCTTTATGCTGCTTTTTTCATGTTATCATTCTCAAACCGTAGCGCCTTTTTTGGACAGGCAGCTACGCAGATTGAGCATTTGATGCAGTCGTTATCGCCCATAATTCCATCTTCCTTATATCTATACGGATTTAACTGCATAGGGCATACCTTTGAGCACACCTTACAATCAACGCACTTTTCATTAATATTAAGGGGGTATTTGCCATCTGACATATAGTTGCTTAGTGTTCCTACCGGGCAGATATGACACCAGGTGCGTTGCTGGTAGATAATGCCGAGGATGATACCTGCCGAGGTTGTAAACGTCAGTAGTTTTACCATTGCAAGCCCTATGCGGTCTATATCTCCCCATGACATATAAATCTGAGAGCCGAGAACGCCAAACAGTAGGCTTAACATTAAAATGCGGAACTGCTTTTTCCTGAAAAAAGCCGGGATATTTCTTTTTGTGCTGAATTTCTGCAGGAAGAGGTCATAAAAGCTGCCTCTCGGGCACATCCAGTCGCACCAAGCCCTTCCTTTAAATGGCGCAATCGCAAGGGCTCC
>JAPLLK010000071.1 GCA_026387575.1 Nitrospirota bacterium
CATGTCCCTCTTCCGCATTTCCTTTTTTTAAAATCCGAAGCGTCCAATTTAATTTTCATTCCCTTATGCTCTATTGTTGTCCCCACTGTAATTATTTTATTTAAGTCTTGCCTCTGCCGCCTTCCAGTCTATGTTCTTAAAAAAAGCCTCTATGTAGTCAGCCCTCTTAAGACCGTAGTCGAGCATAAATGCATGCTCGAAAACATCCATGATGAGAATAGGATTGCAGCCTGTGGGATGGGAGACATCATGCTCATTTATCCAGAAATTAATCAGCCTTCCGCTCTGGTTGTCCTGATAGAGAACAGTCCAGCCAATGCCTCTCATCGCTCCTGTTGCCTTAAAATCCTTCTCCCATGCCTCATAACTGCCGAAGCCCTCTGACAGTCTCTTTGCGAGTTTACTGCCCTTGTCAATCCCCCCCTTCCCTCCGAGGTTCTCAAAGTAATACTCATGAAGTCTCATTCCGTTAAACTCCCAGCCAAGCCTCCTCTTGAGCTCGGCAAATTCCGGCGTGCCGGTTTTTCCGTCCTTCAGCATCTGGTCAAGTATGTCCAGCACTTTATTGGTGTTAGTTACATAACCCTGATAGAGTGTGAAATGATTCTTCAGAAGGGTCTCGCTGAACCCCTCCATGCCGATGAGTTTTGAATAGTCCTTTGCTGCGTATGGCATAACTTTTACCTCCTTTTTAAAAATGCTATCTATTCCCCTGATTTAAATCATATCATCGGTTTTTTGGTCTTGCAATATGGAATTGAAAAATTATTTTGGAATGGCAGGCTTCTGAAGGTCTCAGAAATTAATGCCTTTGATATGCTCAGGCTTATCCTAACTACTCAAATATATTGGTTATTACTTTCTGCTGTACTTATGCACGGCTTCTACAGCCGCAATGGCGTTCTTTACAGGCGTCTCTGGAAGTATCCCATGCCCGAGATTGAATATATGCCCTTTTGCGCTTTTCCCCTTTAATAAGATGTCCTGAACTTTCTTATCAAGCTCTTCTTCAGGCAAAAAAAGCGCGCATGGATCAATGTTGCCCTGAACAGCCACTTTTTTGCCTAGTCTTTTTATCGCATCAGCGATATCAATCCTCCAATCAATCCCTACAACATCAGCTCCCGACTTTTTCACCTCTTTGATAATTCCGGCACAGTTATTCACAAAATAGATTACAGGTGTTTCAGGATGCTGCTTCTTGAGACTGGTTACAATTTTTTTCACATATGGCAGTTCAAATGCTTTATAGTCATCAGGCGCGAGTATGCCTGCCCATGAGTCAAATATCTGCACAGCCTGAGCGCCTGCGGTTATCTGGCTTGAAAGGTATGAGATGACTGTCCTGGTCAGTTTTTTCATTAGATAATCAAATACTGCTCTGCTCTGGAACATCATCTTTTTTGTATTAAGAAAACCCTTTGAGCTTCCGCCTTCAATCATATATGTTGCAAGCGTAAAGGGAGCGCCGGAAAATCCGATGAGAGGAACTTTTTTCTCAAGCTCTTTCCTCAGAATCTTTATCGTATCCAGAACAAACGGCATTGAATCTTCAGTGTCCGGCACTATAAGTTTGTCAACAGCGGACTTTGTCCTGACAGGTTCGCTTAAAACAGGTCCTTTTTTTTCCGAGAATTCAAGGTGCATCCCCATTGCCTCAACAGGGATGAGGATATCCGAAAAAAGTATTGCTGCATCAACGCCTAATATGTCAACGGGCTGAAGCGTTACCTTTGCAGCAAGTTCAGGAGTTTTGCAGAGAGTAAGAAAATCAACCTGCTCCCTTATAGCCTGATATTCCGGAAGATATCTGCCTGCCTGACGCATAAACCAGACTGGGGTGTAATCCACCTCTTCACCGCGGCACGCTTTAAGAAATGTATCGTTCATTTTTCCCCTCCACTGCTAACAGTTTTCTTCTTCATCTTCACTGGTACATATCCGCAAAACGGTTCTTCTTCAAGATAATCGCCGTAAACAGAATAAGCCCTTGCCCTGCAGCCTCCGCAGACATTTATATACTCGCATGAGCCGCACCTGCCTTTATATTTTTTGAAATCACGAAGTTCCCTGAAAAGTTCTGAATTTTCCCATATCTCCTTAAATGACTGCTTCCTTATATTCCCTGCAGGTTTCGGGAAATAACTGCATGGAAGAACGTTTCCATCCACATCAATCAAACAGATAAGCTGTCCTGCAATGCATCCTTTTGCGCCGCCGGTGGAAAACTTCAAGGTCCTCTTTTCAAACTTAGCGCCTTCCTCTTTTGATTTTTGAAGAACTACTCTGTAATAGTGAGGCGCGCATGTCGGCCTTACAAGCATATCCTTTTCATCCTTCTCCATCTGATAATGCCATTCAAGAATCTCTTCATAAGCCTCTTTGGAAATGAGTTCATTCATTATCTCCTCACCCCTTCCGGTAGGTACAATCATGAACATATACCAAGCTGTTGCGCCCAGTTCCTTTGCAAGTTTATATACCTTGGGTATTTCCTCCTGATTTCTCTTTGAGAAAGAGGAATTGATGATAAATTCTATCCCATGCTTCTTAAAAAGCCTTGCAGCATTTATAGTCGCGGAAAATGCTCCCTTCTGGTTCCTGAAGTCGTCATGCACCGCCTCTTCAGAGCCGTCAATACTAAGCGAGACCATTTTAATTCCTGAACCCTTTATCTTTTCGCAGGACTCATCTGTAACCAGCGTGCCGTTTGTCGCAAGGCACATTCTCAGCCCTTTTTCTGTGCCGTACTTCGCAATCTCAAAAACATCATCTCTTACCAGAGGTTCGCCTCCTGAAAGAACAACCACAGGTTTTGCATAGCTTACAATGTCATCTATTATCCTGAAGGCCTCTGATGCCGGGAAGTCAGGATGCCCTTTTATCTCCATCTCTGACGATGAGCGGCAATGCACACAACGCAGGTTGCATCTACGAGTTATTTCCCATGCTATCCACTTAGGCGCAAATTTCATAGAATTTTATTATAACTGTATCTCTTATATTTTTTCATCCCAGATGTTTTTCTCTATTACATCAAGGAGCGGGTTAAAGGTCGACTGTCTCAGGGCTGATACATGAATTGCATTGTAGCGGAGCGCTATATTTTTAATCTCATCCTCTGTAACCTTATCTGTCTTATTGAATACAATTATTCTCTTTTTGTCTGACAGGTTGAGTTCTCTGAGTATGTTTTCAACGGATTCCATCTGCTGTTCAAACCTCGGATTGGATATGTCCACAAGATGCAAAAGCAGGTCTGCGTCCTGAAGCTCTTCAAGTGTTGACTTAAAGGCTGTCATCAAATCTTTTGGAAGGTCTCTTATGAAGCCAACTGTGTCGGTTATGATGACATCTCTTTCTTTAGGGAATCTGAGACGCCTGCTTGCAGTGTCAAGCGTTGCAAACATCTTTTCCTCCACAAACACACCGCTTCTGGTAAGCGAATTCAGAAGGGTTGATTTGCCGGCATTTGTGTATCCAATAATTGAGACAATAGGAATCCTTTTTTCAACTCTTCTCTGTTTTCTTTGCTTCCTTGCCTCACTCAAAGATTTAAGTTCCTTCTCAAGAAGGGTAATCCTGTCCCTGACACGTCTCCTGTCTATCTCAAGTTTCATCTCGCCGGGGCCCCTTCCGCCGATTCCTCCCATCAAGCGTGACATTGCCGTTCCCTTGCCTGTCAGTCTCGGCAGTCTGTATTTAAGCTGTGCAAGCTCGACCTGAACCTTTCCATCCCTGCTGTGCGCCCTTCTTGCGAATATGTCCAATATGAGTTGTGAGCGGTCAATAACCTTGAGTTCTGTAAGCTCTCCTATTTCCTTCACCTGAGACGGATTCAGATCCTGATCAAATATCAGAAGTGTTGCGCCTTTGTTCAGGGCATTGATTATCACATCTTTGAGCTTGCCTTCACCCATGAGATACTTCGGGTTTATCTCTTTTGTCCTCTGGATTACTGCATCAAGCACAAGCACATCGCTCGAAAATGCCAGCTCCTTCAGCTCTTCAAGCGAATCTTCCTGCTCATATTTCGGCTTCGTGGATACGCTTATGAGGATTGCCTTCTCCCTTAAATCCCTCCGGTCAAACAGCCTTTTTCTGTCCATCTCTTCTTCAAGTGACTCTATAAAAGAGGTGAAATCAAGATTAAACCTGTAGAAATTCACAGGAGGCGAGACATCCATTGGCTTTTCTGAGCCCTGAGGCATAAGATGTGCAGTATAAATATTATCAGGGAGATAGTCTTTCACCCCGATTGCAGCAATGATATCAAGCCTGAGAAGAGCAAGGTCTGTGAGGTCATCCTGACTGAGAGGCTCATCCTTCAGATGGGTGTGCACCAGGCGAATGCCCCTTAGCGCGCGCCTGCCGAGAGGAAAATCTTCAAGCCCTGAAATAAAAACACCATGTGCATCGCCGACAATGACATGGGTAATTTTTCCGTCTCTGGTTATCAGAAGACCTATCTGCCTTCCGATTTCCGATGAAAGCTCCGTAATATACCTTGCCAGTTCAGGAGTTATTACTTTATCGCCGGGAACCTTCCTGCGGTAAACTTTTTCGAGCGAATAGAGATAGTCTTTTTTCAGTCCGGATATATTTCCGTAAATAGATGCGATATTCTTTAAACCTCCCTTCTTATTTTATCAAATTCGATAGAGGAGATAGTCACAGAGTTATATCAAACTCTATCTTGACATCCCCTAGTATAAACCTCTTTCTCAACACCCTTACCTTAACCGTATCCCCCTTCTTTTTATAGAAGAGGTGTATTTTCATATCTTCCACGCTGCCTATCGGTTCGCTATCAAGGGAAAGTATTACATCTCCAGCCTTGAGTCCTGCCTTTTCAGAGACGCTGTTTTCAGGGAATCCCTCTATGATTACCCTTCCCTGTTCCTCTTTTAAAAAAACCATTAGTTTGGGTGCGGTAACGCCTCTCAGCAATGACGGGTAAAAGATATAATCGGCAATATTCCTCTCTGTATTCGCATCATTCAGAATAACTGCATACTCATAACCGTTTCTCCTGAATGTTCTTTTGGGTATGCCTGACCCGTACTGGATATGGCCTCCTCCGGCAATAACAACAAACTGTCCATTTTGCTGAAAATCCTGATTCTTCTTAAAAAACTCATTTATGGACTGTGCCATGCTCTCATCCCAGAGTATCTGTGATTGGTAAAAGAAGTCAAAATTCCTGTCTTTTGAGTTCTGATGCATCTTAAAGACCTCCATAAGCCTGTCTCTGTATTCATTATCAGAGAAGTCCATCTGCTGTGGTATTTCCTTTTTCTCTTCATCTGAAAGAGAATCGGGCCCGCTCTTTGAAACCTTATCCACAATCTCACGCCTGATATTAAGGGCAACAACAGGTATCTTCTCCTCCCTTGCAAAATCAAGGATAGGTTTGTAGAGATTGTAGTCATACGCCCATCTCTTGAAGTATTCGGATTTTTTCAGGAACTCCTTTTCGCTTATCCTGCCTGCTATATAGTCGTCAAGCGCTCCCTGAAACGGCCTTTGAAACATCTCCATTCCGATAGCAAGCCTTTTATTCCTTGAATACAGTCCCTTTATAACCTGAAGCTGAATATTGTGATGTGCAAACTGGTCATGCTGTTCACCGGTATAGATTACCTTCTTGTTGGAAACACTGTTTATAACATCATTTAATGTCTTTAAGGCGGAGACCCCGACTGCCAGCGGCTGTTCTAAGAGATTCACGGCAATCCCCCTTCCTGATTCGTCAATCCTTTTATAAATATTCCTGCCTCTGTCAAAGGCAAGCGCGCTGTATTTGCCGTAGTGAGAAACTTTTCTGAATGCGGCGTCAATCTCATCCTTTGACCTGCCGCTTATGATGCTTACAACCTTCTGCGGATTCCATGGATTGCTTTTCACGATTATGCTGAAGCCTGCATCAATAGTTTCAGGCTTTCCGTAAAGTCTTTCAATCAGCGGATTGTCATTGCCCATTATGATAAGAAACGATGCCCTTATATCGGAATCTGTTATTTCTCCTGCTTCTTTCTGCAAGGCATCCTTTTCTTTGAGCATATCGATAATGCCGCTGTAAGGCTCCCTCCTGCCGGCAGGCAATACCGCTACAATCTTTTCATCTCCGATAAGCCGTGCAATTACAGGCGGGAATTCTTTATTTGAGAGTTGCCTTGCTATATCATAGTCCTCATCTATAGCCATCTTTTCAGGGCCGCTGTCTACAACCATGCTGAAGCTGTTTTTCTTTTTATCGACCCTGAATGAATCTTTGATTTTTATATCCCCGAAATACACTGTAACAGGCACATCCATAATATAGACCTTTTCACCCTGAGCTATGTCAAAGCTCACCTCAAATTTACTGCCCTTAGGTACTGCCTTTACATTCTCAAGGCGAAGTTCAGGGAGGCCCTTTTCATCAAGCCACTGCCTGAAAAACCACTGCAAATCCTTTCCATAATTCCTCTCAAGTATCGCCCTCAAATCATCCCACGATGCCTTTTGAAAAGCCTTCTCTTTTATGAAATCTCTTAACGAACGGTTAAAAACATCTTCTCCTGTCATCTTCTTAAGCATATGAAATATCATTGCTGCCTTGCCATAGCCTATTCCCTTTGATGCAAAGTCAACCCTGCCACTGAATTCCCTGACAGGAAATTCGTTCTTCTCATTTACATAACTTTCATAATCTATCAATGCCTGCTTCCTGTATTCCCATCCCCTGCCCTTTTGTTCTTCATAGAGATGGTCTGCAAGATATGTTGTCAGACCTTCTGCCCAGTTGCCCTTTTCGTAGTCAGGATACACAAGATTGCCGAACCACTGATGGAGTATCTCATGCCCCAGGGATGTCTCCACAATGAACGGGAGATTCACCACATCCTGTCCAAGCAGGGTATAGGTGGGCATTGAAAGACCTGTGGGAAGGAAGTTTTCGACTATGGAAAATCTCTTGTAAGGATATTTTCCTAAGAGTTTTTCGTACAGAGCAAGGTATGTCTTTGTGTAGTCAAGGTACAGCTTTGCAGCCCTCGTATCTTCCTGAAAGAAATAGGCAAAGATCTCAATATCGTTAAAACTGTCTTTTGTTAGTTCATAGCGTTTTGTGGCGACAATGCTTATGCCGTCAATCGGATGGGGAAAATCAAAGATGAATTCGGCGCTTCCGTTCTTCGTGTTTTTGATAATGACTTCCGCCTCTGATACAGCCTCGTAGCCTTCAGGGAGGGTTGTCTTAAGCCTATATCTGAACAGTCCCTCTATCTGCGGATACCACAGACCTGTCAGCGATATGCCTTTTTCTCCAATCACATTA
>JAPLLK010000055.1 GCA_026387575.1 Nitrospirota bacterium
CAATAGCCCTTACGCTCTCAGGCGTCATAAACCCGTTGCTGACAAATACATTCTTTATGCCCTTTCCTTTTGCAAGTATTGCACAGTCATACGCAAATTCAAAAAATATCGTAGGCTCTGTATATGTATAAGATATGCTCTTGCAGCCGTATCTTTCTGCTATGTTCACCACCTCCTCAGGAGTCATATCCTCTCCGGGTATTGGGACATCAGGCCTTTCCCTTGGGAACTGCGATATCTCATAATTCTGGCAGTGCTGGCACCTAAGATTACATCCTGCTGTTGCTATGGAGAAAGAAGATGAGCCCGGCAGGAAATGGAAAAGCGGTTTTTTCTCTATGGGGTCCACATGAGAAGCGACAACCTTGCCGTATACGAAACTGAAAAGAACGCCGTCCATGTTCTCCCTAACAGCGCATATCCCCCGTTTTCCATCCGAGATAAGACACCTGTGGCTGCAGAGAAAACATCTTACCTTTTTATCATCGAGTTTCTCGTAAAGCATTGCCTCTTTCATAATTGCATTATAGCAGAGTCTCAATTGACTTAAAAGATGCAGATGTGCAAAATAAAAACATTGCACATGGAGGTAAAAGATGCCGATTTACGAATATAAATGCAGTAAATGCAAAGGGTCATTTTCAGTCCTGCAAAAAACAGGGACATCAGAGAAAGATACAGTATGCCCTGATTGCGGTTCTAATGCTGTAAAAAAACTGCTGTCCGCATTCTCATGCTCTGCTGCCGGAGGCGATACACTTAGCCCCTCTGCTTCAGGCAGGGCTTACGGTAGCGGCAGCGGCTGAGGAGTCTCTTCCTGCTGAGCCGTGAGTTCAGCGATAATAAAAAGTGGTCAGATGGTGTAGCGTGAAGATTAATTTTACAAAGATGCATGGCCTCGGCAATGACTTCATCCTCATTGACTGCATAAAGCAAAAGTTCGGAACTAAAAGTTCAGAATTAGGGAAATTAAGCAAAAAACTCTGCCACAGGCGGTTCGGCATAGGCGCTGACCAGATACTCCTGCTTTATCCGTCCAGAACCGCTGATTTCAAGATGCGGATATTTAACGCTGATGGCAGCGAGGTGGAGATGTGTGGCAACGGCATAAGATGCCTTGCCGGATATGTCTGGAGCAGAAGGTTATCAGGAAAGGCCATTCTTAACATTGAAACACCCGCAGGCATAATAAAGCCTCAGAAAAAAGGCAAACTGGTAAGAGTTGATATGGGAGAACCGATATTTGAGCCTGAAAAGATACCTGTTAAAACAAGTTCAAAGTTCAAAGTTCAAAGTTCAAAAATAAAAAATAAAAACTCTAAACTAATTATTGGCTACCCTTTAAAGATTGAAGACAGGGAGTTCAGAATAAGCTGTGTCTCAATGGGCAATCCCCACGCTGTAATAGTTGTTGACAACGTTATGGATTTCCCTGTAACTTATTACGGGCCTCTGCTTGAAATGCACGAGATTTTCCCTAAAAGAACCAACGTGGAATTCATAGAGATATTGAATCCCTCAGAGATAAAAATGAGAGTATGGGAAAGAGGCGCTGGAGAGACAATGGCATGCGGCACAGGGGCATCTGCCGCTGCTGTTGCATCCAGCCTCAAGGGGCTTACAGAAAAAAATGTTACAGTACATCTTACAGGAGGAGATTTAACTATTGAGTGGGCAGAAAACAATCATGTTTATATGACAGGCCCTGCAGAAGAGGCATTCTCAGGGCAGATAGATATTAGTTTTAGAGGGTAAATTAATGTTTAAGCAAAGACAATTTGAAAGGAAACCTTTTGACGAAATTTTTTATTGCGCCGTGACTGTTTTTGATATTGTGGACACAAAGATATTGAACCTTGTGGCAAGAGGCATCGATATCAGCGATGGCGGAATAGGCATTAAAACAGACTATCCGCTTGAACCCGGCCATGTGTTGAGACTTAATAAGCCCTTGAACCACAAAAATTTTGGAGTTGTCAGGTGGTGCGGAAACGGAGAAATTAAGAGCATATATAGAGTCGGCGTAAGGTTTGTATAAACATAGAGAGGAGGCGAATATGTTAAAGGGCTCAATAGTTGCGATAGTCACGCCTTTTAAAAAAGGCAGGGTTGATGAAAAGGCTTTATGCAATTTAATAGAGTGGCATATAAAGCAGGGGACAAATGCCATTGTTCCGTGTGGAACTACAGGAGAATCAGCAACCCTTGACTACGAAGAACACTACAGGGTAATAGAGATAACAGTCAAGACAGTGAATAAACGTATCCCTGTAATAGCAGGGACAGGAGCAAACGCCACTGATGAAACAATAATGATAACAGAGAAAGCAGAGAAGGTTGGCGCTGATGGAGCTTTGCTTGTTTCTCCTTATTATAACAAGCCCACACAGGAAGGCATCTACAGGCATTACAAAGAAGTGGCAAAGGCTGTTGATATCCCCATTGTCCTTTATAACGTGCCCGGAAGGACTGCATCCAATATCCTGCCCTCAACAGTTGCGCGCCTTGCAGATATTAAAAATATAGTTGCCATAAAAGAGGCAACAGGAGACATGAAACAGGTAAGCGAGGTCATAAGGCTGTGCGGAGACAGGATATCGGTCATCTCAGGCGATGACTTTACAACACTAACACTCCTTGCCCTCGGCGGAAAGGGCGTAATCTCTGTTTCTGCAAATGTGGCGCCGAAAGATGTTTCCGACATGTGCGCTGCATGGGAAAAAGGAGACATAGTGAAAGCGAGAAAACTGCATTACAAATTAGAGCCTCTGAATGCCTCCATGTTTATAGAGACAAACCCGATACCTGCAAAGACAGCGCTTGCAATGATGGGAAAGATAAAAGAGGAATTCAGGCTTCCACTCTGCGAGATGTCAGATACAAATAAAGATAAGCTGAAAAAGGCATTGAAGGATTATGGGCTGATATAATCAGCCCGTTTATTTATCCTGCAACTGGACGCGATTAATAATTTGTAGAGATAATGAGCTTTATCTGGCCTGTTGATTTTATTGCTTTTTACTTCCTTAATGTTTAGTTTTGTGCTACATTGTAACAAATTATCGGAAAAGGCGAATATTTGGATATTAATTGTTGTGACCGAGGAGGATTGAGATGGAACATACTGAATTCGTAGATGCCTGCAAGAATGGGACTCGGAAAATCTACGTCACTCGATCCAAGGCTCTTCAAGCCGTCACCAACGGGTTTCTCCCAAAGAGATACCAATTTGCCCATATCTTCTGGTCATGGATCTGGTTCCTTTCGATCCTGGCAGGCATTGCTATCATGATTTTTCAGAAATGGTGGATCGGTCTGATCTTCCTCGTATGCGTGCCTGGAACCATCTCGGCGGCAGTCAAGAAATCAGCCTTTGACTTTGTGATCGAGCATGCGATTGAGGACCCAAAGTTCTACATATTCGCCATTAGCAATGGAATCATCACAATCGAATAGAAGTCACAACCAGCAAATCCACGGTACGGTGTACCGCCGCCCGTGATTTGTGGCGTTAAATATTTCCACTTGTAATCAACACAAGCATATCAAATCTTGATTTGTTTGCTTCAGGAAGAAATCTTTATCAACTTTATATTGCTATTCTTCCAGCATAATCGCTTCAACGGGGCAGTTCTCTTCCGCTGCTTCGCAGCAGCCTGCGTAATCGCAGCCGTCAGGGTCCACAATTTCTGATTTCCCTGTCACCTCATTCAGATAAAAAACCGCAGGGCATATCTCCTGACATGTCCCGCAGCCAATGCATTTATCCTCGTCAACTCGTACATTCATGGTACACATTCTACCATACCGGACATATGTTTCTGGAGATTTTAACTATATGCGCTTGTAGTGGTTGTTCGGCGACATACCCTGCACCCATACAATTGCTTACTTTCTACTAAAATGATATATTAGAACCATAAAAACCGTGAAAAAACTCACCCATATAGACGAAAAAGGCAGGCCTAAAATGGTTGATGTAGGCTCAAAACCATTGACTGAAAGAATGGCTGTTGCAAGAGGCTCTGTCTGTATGAAAAAAGAAACCTTTAAACTTATAAAATCCGGCAGGGTCTCAAAAGGCGATGTCCTGAATGTTGCTAAGCTTGCAGGGATTATGACTGCAAAAAGGACATCCGAGATTATCCCTCTCTGCCATCCTCTGAACATCACATCAGTTGACATTGACTTCAAACTTGATGAGAAAAAAAGCAGAATAGACATAGAATCACGCGTTAAGATAATAGGACAGACAGGGGTTGAGATGGAGGCCCTTACTGCTGTATCTGCTGCCGCACTCACAATATATGACATGTGCAAGGCAGTGGATAAGGGAATGGTTATCTCTGATATTATGCTCATTGAAAAACGTGGCGGCAAAAGCGGAATCTTCAAAAGAAAATAACTATTTAAATCCTCTTTCCCTATTCACCTATTCACTTTCCTTTGCCTGTTTCAATCCTTTCTGTGCTTTTACATTTCCGGGGTCAAATTCCAATGCCTTTTCAAACTGCCCTGATGCCCTCTTGTGTAGTCCTGCCTTAAGGTAAAGGGAACCGAGATTTGCATAATGCTCTCCGTTTAACGGTTCAAGTTTTATTGCCTTAAGCAAAGTCTCTTCAGCTTCCTGTATTTTTTCCTCCTGCGCTGCCTCTATTTGTATTTCTTCCATATGCATTTTTTCCGCCATCATCTCACCTGTTTGCTTGCCTGGAGAATCGGAATATTCCTTTCGCTTATGACCATCTTTTAAAATAGTAAACGCTGCTGTAAGGGCATCAAAGACTGCTGTAAGCTTATCCTTCAGTGCGGCGTCAGAGGTATTAAAGTATCTGTCGGGATGGAATTCCCGCGCAAGCCTGTAGTAATTTTTGTTGATTGCCTCCACATCCTCATCTTCGCCGACTTCAAGGAGTTCGTTCAGTTTGAACCTGTCAAGATTTGGATATATCTCCTCTACTCTTTTTATGAGCGCATCTTCTTCCTCGGCAAATGGCTGGAGCAGATCATCCAATGATACGGTTTTGCCTGCCTCCTCTTTCAGTTCGTCCTCCTCAGCTGTTTTTTCTTCAAGGATTCCGATAGACCACAGGACATAAATAGTCTTCATCGCTTCAAATGAATTCATCCACGAACTGTCAATAACCTCTTTGATTGTTTTTTTGCCGTCTATGATTGTGAGCATTTTCTTGTCATAGGGACTCAGCTCCACATCCTGAAACAGGCTTAAAGGGTCTTTTGAAAGGGTTAACACAATCCCTGTTTTAGGCATCTCTCTCCTTATCCTTGTCCAGTTGTCTATCCTTTTCGCCCCTTCATGGATAAGATTGCCCATGCTCATTTTGAGGGTTATGACCTCATCTGTCGGCACATCGCCTTCAATAAATTCACATTCAGCGTCCTCAAGCTGGAAAAGACTGTAGATTATTTCCTTTACCTGATATTTAACTCCCCAGAAAAGGTCTTTAGGCGTCAGATAGCCAAGCTCTACAAGTATTGCGCCAAGTCTTTTCTTTGTCCTTTTTAATATCTCTACGGATTTATCGTATTGTTCGAAGGTAATCTTCCCTGCCTTAAGCAGCATTTCTCCAAGCCTGTCGTCCTCATATGATGATGCGGCAAATATTGCATCGCCCTTTACCAAATATACTTTCTTGGTAACGTTAGGTGTGCTGATTGCAAGAGTGCCAGTTGCCCGCTTCCTGTGAAGGTCGGTAAGTATTTTTAGAAGGCTGTATTCTCTTAGACTGCCCTTAAGTGATGTTGCCATGGCTTTATCTTATCAGTCAGTGGTATCTTTTAACCTCAAACCTGAAGATTTTAACTTCTTCATCATCATATATGCCTGCCTTCATTTTTGCGATGTGAAGCTGATCTTCAACGGTGTCAACACCTTCAAGGTCAGGCAGGAGCAGTCCTTTCCTCTGCCCTTTTGAAACTATTACCCCGTATTTTTTGGGATCCAACTCTTTAAGGTCTTTAACCTCTTCAGGCGGAGTCAGGACATCAACAGAATAAGCAAGCTCGCTCAGTTCTTCCTTTTCAACACAGTGGAATCTCGGGTCCTGTGTTGCAGCACATATTGCGTTTCTTATAATCTCCTCGGCAACATTCTCGCAGGAAGGGATAAAAGTTCCTATGCAGCCTCTTAATTCTCCGTGTTTTTTTATAGAGACAAATGCTCCTGCCTTTTGTTTCATCTCAGGTGCAAGCTCGGAAGGAGGCTCTATCACACAGCGTTCATTAACATAAGTCTCTACTGTCTGCCTTGCAAGTTTGACCAATGGATGCGTATTATTTATCTCTTGATATTGCATAGGCAGCAAGGCTCAGCATTGCGTCCCTGTCAGGAGAGTCAGGGAATATGGAAAGCTCATCCTTTGCCTTATCAACAAGAGCCTGCGCCCTTTTGAGCGACTCTTCCAGAACGCTGTACTGCCTGAAGAGCGCGAGAATCCGACTGAGTCCTTCTTCCGATGGTTTTTCTATTATCTGCTTTATTTCTTCTTTCTCAGCGCCTGAGGCACCTTTAAGAAGATAAATAACAGGCAATGTTATTTTGCCCTCACCTATGTCCTTGCCGAGTTTCTTGCCAAGCTCGCTCTCTTCTGCCATGTAATCAAGAATATCATCAGCCATCTGGAAAGCTGTGCCTGCCTTTACCCCGAACATTGCAAGGGCATTTTCTTCAGCAGCAGGCCTGATGCTCAGTATTGCGCCAATCCTGCACGCCGCTGATATGAGCAAGCCTGTCTTGGCAGATATTATTTTTATATATTCGTCCTCTGTAATATTGATATCAGCGGTCTTCTGAAGCTGCAGTATCTCTCCTTCTGTCATGCTCGTTGTCGCCTTTGAAAGGGCTTCTGTTATCCTCTGATCTTTGAAGGATATAGCTTTTCTAAGGGCATTTGAATACAGAAAATCTCCGACCAGAATCACAATCTGATTCCCCCATACTGAATGGGCTGCTGTCCTGCCCCTCCGTATCTTTGCAGCATCAACGACATCATCATGAAGCAGTGATGCCATATGTATCAGCTCTATGATGCCTGCAAGCGCTATATGTTCATCCCCTTTATAGCCTGCAAGCCTTGCGCTTGAAAGCAGGAAAAGCGGCCTTAATCTCTTGCCTCCGCTTTCAAGCAGATACCTGCCTATCAGCGGTATAAGAGGAGCTTCGCTCTGGAACAGTTCTTCAAGGTTAGCCTCAACGAGACTTAATTCCCTCTCATACGCATCAAAAACCTTTTTAATTCTTAATCATGCCTCATTATCTCAGAGCCTGTACTCTTCAATGTTTATACCCTTTTTTGACAGCTTCTTCAGGTCTTTCGGCCTGAACGCGCCTTTTTCAGTGATAATTGCCGTCACATATTTTGCAGGGGTAACATCAAATGCCATATTCCTCACCTTTACGTTGTCAGGCGCGATCTGGCATCTGCCGAATATATGTGTAACTTCCTCTGCACTTCTCTCCTCTATCGGAATCTTATCGCCTGTCGGGATTGAAAAATCAATGCTGCTGAGCGGCGCAGCAACATAAAACGGTATCTTATGCTCTTTGCATAATACAGCTACAGAATATGTCCCGATTTTATTAGCCACATCTCCGTTCCTGACAGTCCTGTCAGTGCCGACAATGGCAAGGCCTATCTCGCCTTTTTTCATAAGTGCGCCCGCAGAGTTGTCTGTTATAAGCGTCACAGGCACGCCTGCCTGCATCAGCTCCCATGCGGTAAGCCTCGCTCCCTGAAGCACAGGCCTTGTCTCGTCAGCTATGACCTGTATCTTTTTCCCCTGTTCTATTGCGACAAATATCGGCGCTGTTGCCGTGCCGTACCCGCCCGTTGCAAGACTTCCTGCATTGCAGTGAGTGAGAACTGTATCGCCGTCTTTTATAAACTGCGCGCCCCATCTTCCTATTGCCTTATTAACCTCAATATCTTCTTCATGTATCTTTTTTGCCTCTTCAATGAGAAGTTCCTTTAACCGGGTAACCGATTCACACTTTCTCTCTTTTAAAAGCCTTTTTATCCTCTCAACAGCCCATTTTATATTTACTGCTGTAGGCCTTGTTGAAAGCATAACATCAAATATGGTCTCTATGCTTTTTATGAATTCCCTGTAATTCCTTGCCGTTATGTCCTGTGCGCCAAGAGCAATCCCCATTGCCGCTGCTATGCCGATTGCAGGAGCGCCTCTTATCCAGAGTTTTTTTATGCCCTCAGCAATGATATGATAATCAGCGCACTCTATGAACTTCACTTCCACAGGAAGCCTGCTCTGGTCAAGCATTATGACTTTCCCGTCTTTCCACTCTATCGCCTTTACCATTAACTCTTTCCTCCCGCAGGCATTATGCTCGTAACTACAAGAAATACAGTGAGACAGATTATAACCACTATCGTGCCCCACGATATGTAATTGTAAATTTTTAGATTGGTGTATTTCCCCATTAATTTTTTATTATTTACAAGCAATAAGGCATAAACAAGGACAAAAGGCAGCAATAACCCGTTAATCACAGCTGACAGCACCATTAGAAAGACCAGCGGAGCTCCGGGTATCAGTATCACAAGTGACGCCAGCGCTATCGTCAATGTATATATCCACATGAACTGAGGGGCATCCTTAAATGTCTTATTAACCCCTGCCTCCCATCCCATTGCCTCACATATGTAATAGGCAGTTGCCAATGGCACTATTATCGCACCTAACAGAGCTGCATTGGCAAGGCAGAGAGAGAATATAAGATATGCATAATCACCTGCTAAAGGTCTGAGTGCGATAGCAGCCTCTGATGCCTCATTTATCCTGACTCCATGAGGAAATAGCAATGTACCGCAGGTCACTATTATAAAAAAGCTGATTATATCGGTTATAGAACATCCGATAATAACATCCAGACGCGATGCCTTATACTGTTCCTTTTTTATTCCCTTTTCAGCAATGGATGATTGAAGATAGAACTGCATCCATGGTGTTATGGTTGTTCCTATTATGGCTATGCTAAGCATTACATATTCTGAATCCCATCTGATCTCCGGTACAAAGGTGCTTTTAAGAACCGGCACCCACTCAGGCTTTGCCATCAACCCTGAGATAACATATCCGAAGTACAAAAGACATGCAAATAAAAGTATCTTTTCAACAAACCGGTAACTTCCTTTTGTGACAAGCATCCATATGGAAATTGCTCCAACAGGTATCATTATATATTTACTCAACCCAAGTATTTCCATGCTTGCTGCCCAACCAGCAAGATTGGCAACTGTGTTCCCGAAATTAGCTATGAGGAGGCCTAACATCATGAAAAATGCAGCCTTTATCCCGTAGTTTTCTCTGATAAGGTCGGAAAGCCCCTTGCCTGTTATTACACCCATACGGGCTATCATCTCCTGTATTACAACAAGGGCAATGGTTGTAGGTACTAATGTCCATAATAAACCGTAACCAAAACGCGCGCCTGCAACAGAATATGTTGTGATGCCGCTTGCGTCATTATCTATGTTTGCGGTTATTATCCCGGGGCCCATAACTGCAAGGAACAGGGCTGTTTTCCTGTAGAGACTCACACCTTTCTCCTCTTGCGTTTTGCTGCAGGCGGCAGAATCCTGTCAATAATATCATCAACTGTAACAATGCCGAGGAGAAACCCTTCGCTGTCAACAACCGGAAGCGCAACAAGGTTATACTTTGATATAATACCGGCAACCTGCATTTCATCAGTCTCAGGCGTGACTGTTTTGAACTTGGTTACCATAATATCTGACAGTTTTGTTTCAGGCGGAGAAAGCAGAATTTCCCTGAGCGACACGACCCCCTTGAGTTTCTCTTCCGCGTCCGTTACATATATATAATAGATGGTTTCAACTTCTTCCGCGTCTCTTCTGAAGCTTTCGATAGCTTCTTTTACACTCGTATCCGGCCTGTACGCTATAAACGCATTTGTCATAATACCGCCTGCCGTGTCTTCTTCATGCCCCATAAGTTCCTGAATGTCCTCTGCGTCCTCTTTTTCAAGACTGCCGAGAATTTCCTGTGCCTTTTCTGCGGACAGGTCACTTATGACATCAGCGGCTTCATCAGGAGGCATCTCCTCTATTATGTCAGCCGCTTTATCAGTATCCATTCCTGTTATTATTGCTGCCTGTGTATCAGGTTCAAGTTCTGAAAGCGCCTCGGCAGCTGTTTCTGCATCAAGGCCCTTAAACAGAATAGCGCCCTCTTTGTGAGAAACCTGGCTTATTATCGCTGCAAGGTCCGCAGGATGCAGTTCAGCCACCATCTGTCTTGTAACTGTGAGTGATATCGCAGTAAGTTTTGGTTCCAGCGGCTGTATATAATTCCAGCTTATAAGATTGTACGGCAGGTGCGTCCTGAGAAGCCTCATCAGATCTTCTCCGCCTCTCTCAACTCCAAGCCTTCTCATTATCCCCCTCATCCCCACATCAACAGCTAAAAGCACTGCCTCTGTGTTAAGCCCCTCGAGCTTTACATCATTAACCCTCACAACCTTTGCGCCATTTGCATCAACTATCTGCTTATCAAAAATATCCCTTGCCACAAGGAGGTCTTTCTCGCTGAGTTCGTAGGACTGAAGTCTTGCGCCGTAAATATTCGCAGCGATTATTCTTTTGTTGAATATACTCAAATCATTCCATGGGAGATTAAAGAGCTTTCTTTTTTTCTCAATAACAAGGTTGGAAATCTTCGGCAGTGGGTCACCTTTAACAACAACAAGGTCCTTCACCCTGCCGAGTTCTTCGCCTCTCGGGTCAAGGACAGGCTTTCTTAATATTTCACTTACAAAAAGTTCACTGAAAAAAGGCATCTTTAACTCCTTAAGTATTCTCAAGTACTGATTATAAAGTATAGCTTACTGGTTTTTATTTCAGCAATACGAAAATAGGGAGCAAACTTAGCTTAGTAAGCAGCAAGGCGAGATGTAGTATTTGAGCGGTTTCTTTTGCCGATATTCCAACAGTATATTTTTCTGAATAATAAAGAGGCAAACCCTCGGAGTCTCGATAATATCGGGACGAGAATGAGCGAAAATGCCATATCCTGTTTCTTGCAATTTCATGAACAAAGCTGATTAGTATACAATACATCCATGTCCTCATATGAAGCCATAGGGAGAGTGATACTGATATTCTTATCATTTGCCTTTATCCACAGTCTCTGCGTGACATCCTTCATTAAGTCCCTTGTGCAGAGGTTTTTTGGTGAGACATTTGTAAGGGTTTTCTACAGGTTCATTTATACCTGCTTCAGCGTAATTACATTACTAATTGCAATTTATTTTATAAACAGGATCCCAGATGTTTATTGGTTCAGGGGACCGGCATGGTTCAGATGGGCAATGTACGCAATTCAGATTGCAGGTCTTATATTCGGCATACTTTCTTTTAAGATAATAACCTCTCATGAGTTTGTGGGAATTACACAGGTATGGAGATACATCACAAAAAAAGAGATGAAAGGAGACGCTGAAGGGATAACGCAGACAAGGCTTGTAAAGACAGGTGTTTATGGCTTTGTCAGGCATCCGCTCTACCTTGCAGGAATAATTATTTTTACATTTGAGCCTGACATAACAAGGAACTGGCTCACTGTAAGCATCCTTGCTGATACCTACTTCATCTTCGGAGCATTTATGGAAGAGAAACGCTTGATAACGACTTTTGGAGATGAATATATTGAATATATGAAACAGGTTCCAAGGTTTTTACCGAAGATTTTATGAATCAAGATTTATGCATAGGGGGTTTGCTGATTTTTTTATTATCCCTCTCTCTTCTGCCATTTCCAGAAGTTTCCTTACAGCTCTTATACCGTCATTGCCTATATCAATCGAATAATCATTGACATAGAGATTAATATGCTCAGCGATAACAGAATCATAAAGTTCCTGCGAATGCTTTTTGATGTATTTCACAGGCTCATCCCTGCGGCTCATTGCATATTGCACGCTTTCCCTTATAAGTCTCTCAACTTTGCTGATAACATCGATCCCCAGACTTCTCTTTGCGATAATGCATCCCAATGGAATAAGAAGCCCTGTCTCACGTTCCCACCATTCGCCAAGGTCAATAATCTTTTTCAGCCCATAGGATGGATAAGCAAATCTCCCTTCATGGATTATCAGTCCTGCATCAACCTTTTCTTCTTTAACCGCACCCATAATTTCATGAAACGGCATCACCTTGACATTATTCCTAAAATCAGGCTCATAAAGCTGTAAAAGAAGATAAGCTGTGGTAAGCTCTCCCGGTATTGCTATTGTCTTCCCCTTCAAATCTTTCATTTCACATTCTTTCGAAGCTACAACCAATGGCCCGCATCCCTTTCCAAGCGCTCCGCCTGAACGCAGAAGGCAATAATCTTCACACAGGTTACCAAATGCATTATATGAAACCTTTGTTATATCAAGCTTGCCTTTCAAAGCCATCTGGTTCAGTGTCTCTACATCAAGAAGAATTTCCTTGAACTGCAAACCACCGGCATCTATCTTTCCATGCACAAGTGCATAGAAGATGAAAGTGTCATTCGGGCATGGCGAATATCCGAGAGAGAGTGTTTTCATAATTTTCCTATCTTCCTTTCAATTCCTTATAATGAAAGCGATAAAGCTGGATTGGCTTGAGCGACTTTCGGAATTTCTTGGTAACAGTTCTTAGCGAAATGAGCGTAGAACAGTCAAAAAATTTCGTCTAAAGCGAAAGCCCATCCTGCTTTTATAAATTTTAACATTAAATCCCATTCAATGGGCAGCTTTCGCATTTTGGCTTGGGTTTGCAAAAAGTCTTTCCTGCCCGAACAAAAAGCGCGTGATACTCATTATAAAGTTTTACATCCTTTTTCAGAGACAAATGGAAAAGCTCCTGAAATTTATCGTATGTCTCATCATGCCCTAAAATATTATGCTTTGAGAGAACTCTCTTGGTATATGCGTCAATAACAAATATTGGTTTATCAAGCGCATAGAGAAGAATAGAATCTGCTGTCTCATGGCCGATGCCGTTAACATCGAGAAGTTTTTTCCTGAGCGAATGCATATCTTCTCCTTTCATCTTCTTCATGCTTCCGTGATAATCATTCATCAGAAAATCAATAAATGCCTTAAGGCGCTTTGCCTTGACATTAAAATATCCCGCAGGCCGAATCAATGAAGCCAGTCTGTTTACAGGCATCTCATGAATAGCCTTTGCGTTCAGGACTTTCTCTTTTTTGAGATTATTTATCGCCTTCTCAACATTCCCCCAGTTAGTGTTCTGTGTTAGAATCGCTCCAACTGCAACCTCAAAAGGAGTATCGCCGGGCCACCAGCGCTGCTGGCCAAAGGATTTGTAAAGTTTTTTGTAGATTCCGATGAGCCTCTTGTTTTTCATGCAATCATAACTTTAAAATAATCTCTTAAGTCCTCTATCAGAATAACCGTGGATTCACGGGCTTTTTTTCTATCATCTTTAACAGCTCATCATATGAAATAGTCTTAACCTGCAGTGTCTTTGCCTTACCAAGTTTTGAGCCCGGCTCTTCCCCGACAACAAGAAAACTTGTGCTTGCTGAAACAGCAGATGCTGCATGCCCTCCATTTGCCTCGATAAGGTCTTCAACCTCTTTCCTTGATTTAGGCATAATGCCGGTAACCACAAATGTCAGGCCTTCCAATGGCGCTTCGCCTTTTTTCTCTGATATAAAATCGAGATTGGTTATCTTCAGGCCAAGGGATTTAAGAGACTCAAGGGTTTTTATATTTTTCTCGTCATTGAAAAATGCAGATAGCGAAGAAGCGATTTTTTTACCCATCTGCTTAATCTGCATAATCCTTTTAGGGGTAACTTTATAGATATCTTCAAGCCTTCTAAAATTCTTTGCAAGCAGTTTTGCTGAATACTCGCCTACATGAAGGATACCGATGGCAAGAAGGAATTTTGACAAAGTGGCATGTTTTGATTTTTCGATTGCCTCTATAAGGTTCTGAGCTGATTTTTCAGCGAACCGCGGGAGCCCAAGCAGGTCTTCTTTTTTCAGCTTGTAGATATCCTCAAAGTGCTTTATGAGACCATTGGAATAAAGCAGTTCCACATTTTTTTCTCCCAATCCTTCAATATCCATGCCTCCCCTCGACGCAAAATGGATAATCTTCTCCTGGACTTGGGCAGGACAGTGAAGCGAAACACATCTGACAGCAACCTCGCCTTCTTCCCTTACAACCTTTGAAGCGCATGCAGGGCATTTCTCAGGAATCGGGAATTTTTTCTCCTCACCTGTTCTTTTTTCCTTGATAACCATAATCACGTGCGGTATAACATCGCCTGCCCTTTCAACAACAACAGTGTCTCCAACCTTTATATCTTTCCTCTCTATCTCATCCCAGTTATGGAGCGTTGAGCGCGACACTGTAACACCGCCAATCCTGACAGGCTCAAAAACAGCAAAAGGGGTTATGACCCCTGTTCTTCCAACGCTACCGTGAATCTCCTTTATCTTTGTAGTGCCTTGATGCGCCTGGAACTTATAAGCTGTAGCCCATCTTGGCTCTCTTGTCTTTACTCCAAGCTTCTGCTGAAGTCCAAAATCATTAACCTTTATAACAGCGCCGTCTGTCTCAAAAGAGAAATCTCCTCTTTTTTCTTCAAGCTCTTTTATGGCGCCTATGACCTTATCTATCCCTTTTACGACCTTCATCTTCAAAGGAGTTGGAAATCTTGATTCCTGAAGCCATTTGGTAAGCTCTGACTGGTTTTTGAAACTTATTCCTTTAACCATCCCTATCCCATAGCATGCAAGATAAAGTTTTCTGGTGGTTGTAATCGAAGGGTCAAGCTGCCTTACAGAGCCGGCAGCTGCATTCCTTGGATTGGCAAATACTGCTTCGCTGTTTTTCTCCCTTTGTTTGTTTAATTTTTCAAATTCATCAAGGTCCATGTAGACCTCTCCACGGATATCAATCTCTCCTGGAATTTTACTTCCTTCTATTTTCAGAGGCACAGACTTTATGGTCTTTATATTCTGCGTGACATCCTCGCCCTCATACCCGTCTCCCCTTGTTGATGCCCTGAAAAGCAATCCATTCTTGTAGGTAAGTTCAATAGCAAGCCCGTCATATTTAGGCTCTACTGCATATTCAACCTCATCTTCTGTGCCGAGCAACTTTTTTATTCGTTTGTCAAATTCTCTTGCCTCATCATATGAAAAAGCATTATCGAGCGAAAGCATCGGCTCTATATGCTTCACCTTTTCAAATTTTTCGAGAGGAGGAGCGCCAATCCTCAGTGTAGGAGAATCAGGCAGGACATAATGATAGTCCTCCTCGAGTTCCTTCAGCTGCCGGTATAATCTGTCATATTCCTCATCAGGCATAACAGGCGAATCAAGGACATAATAACGGTAGCTGTGGTAATTAAGCTCCTTAACAAGCTTTTCTATCTTTTTCTTGATACCTTCAGAAATCTTATCCTGCATAATTTTTAACTTTCGATTACCTTAATAAGAAATTCGAGGGCTGAAAGAGCCGCTCTCTCCTTAATCTCTTGCCTTTCTCCCTTAAATCTTAATTCCTCTACAAATGTTTTCCCGTACATGCTTACTGCAGTATAAACAAGTCCTACATCCTTCCCTTCAAGCACCTCAGGCCCAAGATTGCCTGTTGTGGATAGAGCACAGTCTGTCTTTGTTAATAAACGTATCCTCTCAGCCATTTCTTTGGCAGTTTCCCCGCTCACAATTCCATAGGACGAAATCGTCTCTAATGATAATCCAAAGATTCTCATCTTTGACTCAGCGGAATAAGTAACAACCCCTGCTTCAAAGAATGTGCTCGCACCGGGAATCATTGTAATATAATGGCTGACGAGCCCGCCTGTGCATGACTCGGCGACAGAAAGTTTTAATCCCTTCTTTTTGAATATCTCATGCACCTTTTGGATGATACCCAATGTCTCCTTGTCCATATCTGCTATAAATATATACTAATTCTCAGACATTTTAAATAGAAACAACTTTTGTGTTATCATCATTACCTATGGAAGAACGGCTTCAAAAGATACTTGCAAAGATGGGGATTGCCTCAAGAAGAGGCGCTGAGGAGATTATCCTTGAAGGAAGGGTCACTATAAACGGAAAGGTTGCATCCCTAGGTATGAAGGCGGACGCTTCAAAAGACCATATAAAATTAGACGGGAAACTTCTAACAAAACCTGAGCCGAAGGTCTATCTAATGATAAACAAGCCAAAAGGAGTTATCACAACCCTTGCAGAAGAGGAAGAAAGGCCAACCATAAAGGATTATTTAAGGAACATCAGATACAGGGTATTTCCAGTTGGAAGGCTTGACTTTGATTCAGAAGGGCTGCTGCTTCTTACAAATGACGGTGATTTTGCGCATTCAATTTTGCATCCGTCAAAAAAGATGCCAAAGACATATCATGTTAAAATAAAGGGCATCATCGAGGACGAAAAGATAGAGAAACTGAGAAGAGGGATAAGGCTTAAGGATGGACTTACCGCGCCTGCCAAGGCAAAGAAACTCAGAAAGGCAGAGGAAAACTGCTGGATTGAGATTACGATTTATGAAGGTAAAAAAAGGCAGGTAAGGAGAATGTGCGAGCAGGTTGGACATCCTGTGCTTAAACTCAAACGCATAAGAATCAACGGCATAGATATTGGAAATCTTCGCTCCGGAGAGTTAAGATATTTAACTCCGGATGAGGTTAGAAAGATAAAGAAAGAGGTAATGAATGACTCGGGACAAAGGCTGCGGGGAACTAAGGGAATCTGATATAGGCTCGAATCTGAGCCTTGCCGGCTGGGTATTCAGAAGGAGAGACCATGGAGGTCTCATATTCATAGATTTGCGAGACAGGAGCGGACTATGCCAGCTTGTTTTCAGCCCTGATGTCGCTGGAGACGCGCATGAGACTGCGCATGACCTAAGGGCTGAGTATGTAATAGCCGTATCAGGCGAAATAAGGAAAAGGCCTAAAGGCACCGAAAATCCTAATCTGCCAACAGGCGCAGTTGAGATGTACATCAATAAACTCGAAGTCCTTAATGAAGCAGCGCCATTGCCTTATAACATGGAAGAAGCGGCAGACGCAGGCGAGGCCTTACGGCTTAAATACAGGTATCTTGATTTGAGAAGGCCTGAGATGCAGCAGAACCTCACAATGCGCCACAAGATTACAAAGGCAACAAGAGATTATCTCGATGAGAGGGGATTCCTTGAGATAGAAACACCGATGCTTACAAAATCCACGCCTGAAGGCGCAAGGGATTATCTTGTTCCAAGCAGGTTGAACCCCGGACATTTCTATGCGCTCCCGCAGTCACCTCAGTTATTCAAGCAGATACTCATGGTCTCGGGATTGGAGAAGTATTTCCAGATCGTGAAATGTTTCCGTGACGAAGACCTGCGGGCAGACAGACAGCCTGAATTCACACAGATTGATCTGGAGATGTCGTTTGCCGACAGAGAAGATGTCATTCCTCTCATGGAAGAAATGATGAAGAAGTTATTCAAGGACATTCTTTCAATTGATATAGAAACACCTTTTCAGAGATTAAGTTTTCATGAGTCAATGGAGAGATTTGGAAACGACAAGCCTGATTTGAGATTCGGGCTTGAATTAAAAGACATGGCAGACCTCGCGCTGAAAGGTACATTCAAGGTTTTCCTCGATGCAATAAATGACAGAGGTATGGTAAAAGCAATTAACGGCAAAGGAATGGCAGGGCTTTCAAGGAAAGAGATAGACATGCTGACACAGGAAGCGCAGTCATTCGGCGCAAAAGGCCTTGCATGGATTAAGGTCAAAAATGGTTTTGAATCTCCTATAGCCAAGTTCTTCCCAGAAGAGATACTTAAGAAGATGGCAGAAAGGCTTGGCGCAGAAGAAGGAGATTTAATGATGTTTGTTGCTGATAAACCAAAGGTTACATGCGATGTCCTCAGCCGCCTGAGACTTGAACTCGGGAAGAGACTGAACTTAATTAAGCCTGGATACAAATTTGCATGGATAATTGATTTTCCATTGCTTGAATGGAATGCTGAGGAAGAAAGATTCCAGGCAATGCACCATCCGTTCACATCACCCATGAATGAAGATATAGAAAAACTGTTGACTGATAATTTTTCTGATTCTCAACTTTCAACTTCTAACTTTCAACTTTTAACTTCTCTTAGGGCAAAGGCATACGATATTGTACTGAACGGATACGAGATTGGCGGCGGAAGCATCCGTATTCACAGACAGGACGTTCAGAAAAGGATGTTTGATGTCCTGAATATCTCAGAGGAAGAGGCTCAGGTGAAGTTCGGCTTCCTTCTTGATGCGCTTAAATACGGCGCGCCTCCTCACGGCGGAATAGCGCTTGGCCTTGACAGGCTCGTGATGATAATGGTCGGCGCAACATCAATAAGAGACGTAATCGCATTCCCCAAAACCCAGAAGGCAGTCTGCCTCATGTCAGGAGCGCCTTCAACAGTAGAACCAAAACAACTGAGAGAGCTTTACATAAAGACAGATGTGCCAATAGAGTAACCGCATAAACAATGGAACAGCCCAAATTAAGGAATGCAGCTAAAAAAATTCACCATAGCCCTAATTGTCATCACATTTTTTATTGCGGCAATCATAATTACAAAATTTTATTTAAAGGCATTAGGCATCTTGATGTTTGTTGCAGTTCTTGTTTATGCTGCGTTATCTTTTACAAAACTGTCTAAAGGAGAGAAAGAAGTTTTATCTGGGACAACGGGGAAAAGCGACAAAATATCTTTTGGTAAGTTGATACAACTTCTCCAATATTTGATTTACGGTCTAATGGCCGTTGCAATAATTAAATTGTTTATCGGACAACCAAAATAGAATAAATAAAAGCAGGGCAACACCTTCAAGGTCCAGCATGTTTATTTCCTGCTTTCCTCCCTTGTCATTCTTCCTCTCGCACATTTATAATAAATATCTGGAATTAGGAGGAGAAAAACAATCTTGGAAGAGATATACGACCCGCAAACAGTTGAACTGAAATGGCAGAAATACTGGGCTGAGAGAAATATTTTTAAAACAGAACCGGACACTTCAAAAAAGAAATTCTACTGCCTCGAGATGTTTCCCTATCCTTCAGGCAAGATCCACATGGGGCATGTCCGCAACTACGCCATCGGCGATGTAATTGTAAGATACAAAAGAATGCGGGGTTTTAATGTCATACACCCTATGGGATGGGATGCATTCGGGATGCCTGCTGAAAATGCCGCAATCAAAGAAGGAATCCATCCCGCAAAATGGACTTATGAAAATATCGCAAACATGAAAAAACAGCTCAACAGAATGGGGATGAGCTATGACTGGGACAGAGAGGTTACGACATGCAGTCCTGAATACTACAAGTGGAACCAGTGGTTCTTTCTCAAGATGTATGAAAAGGGGCTTGCATACAGGAAATCATCATTTGTAAACTGGTGCCCCTCATGCATGACTGTTCTTGCAAATGAGCAGGTTATTGACAGCGGCTGCTGGAGATGCGATACAGCAGTAATCAAAAAGGAACTGGAACAGTGGTTCTTTCGCATTACGCATTATGCAGAGGACCTTCTAAAAGCATGTGACGAACTTAAGGGCTGGCCTGAAAAAGTAGTTCTCATGCAGAAGCACTGGATAGGGAAAAGCGAGGGAGTTGAAACAGATTTCAAGATAGACGGCATGGACGAGAAGATAAGGATATTTACTACAAGGGCAGATACACTTTTTGGGGCGACATTCGTATGTCTCGCTCCGACACATCCATTCGCAGAAAAACTCGTTGCTGACAAGGACGCTCTTAAGAAAGTAAAAGAACAATACGGCAAAGAAGATGAAAAGGGCGGGATCTTCACAGGGCATTATGCGATAAATCCTGCAAATGACGAGAAGATTCCGATTTATATCGCAAACTTTGTTCTGATGGAATACGGCACAGGAGCTATAATGTCTGTGCCTGCGCATGACCAGCGCGACTTTGAGTTTGCAAAGTCAAACTCTGAACTCAATGCCGCGTTTGAAGATGATGGAATACTCATTAACTCAAGCTCATATAGCAGACTAAGAAGTGATGTTGCAAGAATAGAGATAGCAAAGCACATAGAGGAAAAGGGGTTAGGCAAAAGGGTAATAAATTACAAGCTTCGTGACTGGGGAATATCAAGGCAGAGATACTGGGGAACGCCAATACCAATAATTTATTGTGAGAAATGCGGTGTTGTTCCAGTCCCTGAACAAGAACTGCCGGTAATCCTTCCCGAGGATGTGAAATTCACGGGTACAGGCGGTTCACCACTTGCAGACTTGGAAAAATTTGTAAATACAAACTGCCCGAAATGCAAAGGCAAGGCAAGGCGTGAGACTGATACTATGGACACATTTGTTGATTCATCATGGTATTTCATTGGTTATTGTTTTGGAAAAGGCAAGATTAACTTCAATCCTTCACTTTCAACTCTTAACTCTCAACTTGGACACTGGATGCCTGTTGACCAGTACATAGGAGGTGTTGAACACGCAGTGCTTCATCTCCTCTATTCAAGGTTCTTTACCCGTGTCATAAAAGACCTTGGAATCATTAACTCCCCGGAGCCTTTCACAAACCTTCTCACACAGGGAATGGTCTGCAAGGAAACATTGAAATGTCCTAATCACGGTTGGCTTTTCCCTGAAGATGTTAAGGATGAGAAGTGCGTGAAGTGCGGAAAGGCTGTTGGGAGAGGAAGAGTTGAGAAGATGTCCAAATCAAAAAAGAATGTCATTGACCCCGACCATCTCATAAACCGGTATGGTGCTGATACATCAAGGCTGTTTTCACTCTTTGCTGCACCGCCTGAAAGAGACCTTGAATGGTCAGACCAGGGAGTTGAGGGTGCATACAGATTCCTTAACAGGATATGGAACATAGTCTATAAAAATAGTGCAAAAGTGCAAAAGTGCAATAGTACAACAGTTCTGAACTCTGAAACTTTGCGACTTCTGCACTCCAGGACTTCCGCACTTTTACGAAAGACACATCAGACAATAAAGCGGGTTACAAATGACATAGAGCGTGAATATCACTTCAATACAGCGATTGCAGCGCTTATGGAGTTTGTGAATGATCTAAGTTCATTTGAGCCAAAATCAGAAGATGACTGGAAAGTATTTAGATTCAGCATAGAGACATTATTACTGCTTCTTTCGCCATTTTCTCCTCATATTACAGAGGAACTCTGGGAGTCTATGGGCAACAAAAAAAAGATACTTGAACAGAAATGGCCTTCATGGGATGAGGACATCGCAAAAGAAGAGGAAATAGAACTCGTTATTCAGATTAACGGCAAAGTAAAGGCAAAGATTATGATACCTGCGGGGCTTTCAGACGATGAAGTCAGAAAAAAGGCAATTGATGAGCCGAAGATACAAGAGATTATCAGTAAGAAAGCGCTGAAAAAAGTCTTTATTGTTAAAGGCAAACTTGTTAACATAGTAATATGAAAATGAAAGTTAAAAATTCTCACCTCGGCGAGTCACCAGAGGCGACAAAGTTAAAAGTGAAGAGTTTTTTCAAAAGACTATTCACTGTTTTCTTCCTATTCACTATTCACTATTCACTGTTCACTCTCTCCGGCTGCGGTTATACATTACAGGGGAGAGACATGCTGCCCTTTACCTCTGTCAAAATAGGCAGGATTGAAAACAAAACATTTGAACCGAAATTAGAAGATAAATTTCAGAAAGCGCTTGCTGATGAACTCATAAGAAACGGGATAATGATTTCAAAAAGTGCAGGCCATGTAATAAGCGGTACAATAAATAATTTCAGCCTGAAACCTCTTTCAGAAAAAGAAGGGGTAGCATCTGAATACGAGGTAATTATAAAAGCTAAGTTCTTTCTTACCTCCCCGGATGGAAAAGTCAAAGAGTTAAGAAATAGTGGGGTTTTTACTGTATCTTTTTCAGGTTTAGGAAATATAGAAAACATAGTTGCAGCAAAGGAGCAGGCAGCGGAAACTGCCATGAGAAATCTGGCTTCTGAGATAAGGGCCGGAATAGTATATGGCATATAAATGAGCTTTAAAACCTTTTTGCAGGAAATAGACAAAGGACTGACTTCGCCTGCCTATCTTCTATATGCGGATAACGAGTATATGATAGAAGAGGCGTTATCTTCAGTAAAAAAAACAATCCCTGAAACAGAGATGCCTTTCAATTTCAATGTATTTGACATGGACTCTTCTGATAGCATCCCAACTGCAGGGGAAATAACTGACACCTTAAATACAGTCTCTTTTTTCGGAGGCCGCAGACATGTAGTTGTCAAAAATCTTCAGAAAATTTCTGCAAAGGAATTTAAAAAATTCCAATCCTACGTAGCCAATCCATCACCCAATTCGGTTTTTTTAATGTCCTATACCGGAATATTAAAAAAAGGAATGAAAGAAAGCACGAAAGGATTGAAGTCCATCTGCCTTGATATACGGGAGAATGATCTGCCTGTATGGATAAAAGAAAAGATAAGGCAAAAGGGAATTGCAATTAAAGATGACGCTTTGGGATACCTCATCGGGGTTGTCGGAGACGACATAGGGCTTCTGTCATCGGAGATTGAAAAACTTGCGTCATTTGGTAATGAAACAATTACAATAACCGGCATAAAGGAAATTGTTGAAGGGAGCAGGGATTACAGTGTCTTTGACCTTACAAATGCGCTGAGAGAGAAGAATGTTGAAAAAGTTTTCAGGATATACAGAACGCTCTCTGAGACAACAGAACCATATAACCTTTTAGGCGCAATAAACTGGCAGTACAGCAAAATGTCACTGCAAGCAAACGACACACGCCAGCGGAAAGACTTTTCCAGAGCATTTAAACTCCTGAACGATGCCGATATTCAGATAAAAACCTCAGGCGGCACCTATCCGATGGAACACCTGCTTGTCAGACTGCTGCAGCTTTGAGAACTGTATTTGCCAGTTTTGAGAGTCTTGATATTTTCCTGGAGGCTGTATTTTTGTGTAATACGCCTTTTGAGACAGCTGAATTTACAGTCCTTATTATCTCTCTCAAAAACTTTTTTACATCTTCCTGGTTTTTTTCAGTTATCGCTTCCTCAATCCTTTTAGAGACAGTCTTTATCTTTGAACGGATTGAAGCATTGCGCAACTTGCGCCTCTCTGCCTGTCTTGTTCTTTTTATTGCTGAAAGATTTTTCTTTTTTGCTGCTTTAGCTGGCAATTCCTTCCTCCTTATAGGTCTGAGACCCCGAAAAATTTGGTCTTATTTTTTAACATAATTTTAGTTATAAAATCAATCTTTTTATGTTAAAATTTGACACTATGAAAAAATATAAGCCTGTTTCACTGAAAAAAATCAGGACATATTCTCTTTCGAAAAGAAAGAGCAAGGTTGAGATTGCACTGGCAGCAATTCCGCATAAGCCAGGCAAGTCATTCAGCGATTTTATCCATAATCTGCCTGGCATACTCGCAGCAAAGGACTTCAGTGCTGTTGTAAGCGCTGTAGTTAATGCAAGAAAGAAAAAGAGGCCTGTCATCTTAGGCATGGGCGCACATCCGATAAAAGTGGGATTATCCCCTCTTATCATTGACCTTATGAATCGTGGGATTATAACTGCAATTGCAACAAACGGCGCTTGTATTGTTCATGACTTTGAACTGTCATTTACAGGCCGGACATCAGAAGACGTTGCAGAAGAGCTGTGCAAAGGCACTTTCGGAATGGCAAAGGAGACAGGAGAATATATTAACAAAGCCATAAACAACGGAGTTAAAAACGGTTATGGCATTGGGAAATCACTTGGCGAGATGATTCAAAATTCAAGATTCAAATACAAGGATATGAGCGTATTTGGCGCTGCATATAAGCTTAACATCCCTGCAACTGTACATATTGCTATTGGCACAGACATAATTCATATGCACCCTCAGGCAGACGGAGCATCAATCGGGAAAGGGAGCCTGAGAGACTTCAGACTCTTCACATCCATAGTATCAGACCTTGAAGGAGGCGTTTATATAAATTTAGGCTCTGCCGTCATTATGCCGGAGGTTTTTTTGAAGGCATTGACGATAGCAAGAAACCTCGGCAGTAAGGTTGAAAACATTACCACTGTTAATATGGATTTTATCCAGCACTACAGACCAACCCAGAATGTCCTCAGACGCCCCACGCTGCAAAAAGGCTGCTCGTATGCCCTCACAGGCCATCACGAGATAATGTTCCC